>JALYRV010000200.1 GCA_030855205.1 Acidobacteriota bacterium
CTTCGGACACGGTCCCGACTTCGGGTATCTGTCGTACGGCAGCGTCTGGTACGGCAACGAGATCTGGAACGGCGGACGCATGGTCGACTACGACAAGAACGGGTCGATCGACGAGATGGAAGTGCTGCGCTGGAACGACGAGCATCGCGCGGGCAAGGGGGACTTCCAGATGTGGACGAAGGCGCATCATCCCGCGCTCGGCGACGTGGAAGTCGGGGGGTGGAACCCGAAGTTCTATTCGCAGAACCCGCCGCCCGACATGATCGAGTCGTGGGCGAGCAAGGAAGCGATGTTCAATGTGTACCTCGCCGAACAGCTCCCGCAGGTCCGCATCCTGAGCGCGTCGGCGAAGGCCGCGGGGGACGGCACGTTCGACGTCAGCGTCGAGGTGACCAATGAAGGCCTCATGCCGACGGCGCTCGAGATGGCCAAGCGCGTGAAGATGGTGCGGCCCGACTTCGTGTCGATTGAGATGACCGGCGCGCCGCCGGCGCAGGGCGCGGCCCCCGCGAACCCGGCGCGCGCGCGTCAGGAGATCGGCTGGCTGAAGGCGGGGGAGAAGAAGACCGTCACGCTGAAGGTGCGCACGGCCGGCAGCGCGAAGATCACGATCGGATCGACCCGCGGCGGCGTCGACACGCGCACGATTGACGTGCGCTGACGCGGAGGGCTAGTCGCGCTGGATGGCGTCGATCGCCGTCAGGCGCGATGCGCGCAGCGCGGGATAGACGCCGGCCGCAAGCCCGACGCTGATCGCGGCGACCGCCGTGACCAGGAGCGTCTGCCAGGTGATCGCGGCATGGAGCGGCGCCTCGGTGCGCGCGCGGATGACCGCCGTGACGATGAATGCGGTGGTGAGACCGAGCGCGACGCCGGCCGCGGTGCCCGCGACCGAGATCGTCATCGCTTCGATGAGGAACTGGCGCAGCACATCGCGCCGGCGCGCGCCCACCGCCTTCCGGATGCCGATCTCGCGCGTGCGTTCGAGAATCGACGCGAGCAGCACGTTCATGATGCCGATACCGCCGACCACCAGCGAGATCGCGGTGAAGGCGCCCATCAGCATCTTGAAGATGAGGATGCCGCGCGCAGCCTGCTCGAGCCGCTCCCGCCCGTAGGACGCCACCGCGAATTGGCCGTTCCACGCCGGTTGTGCGGCCGCGAAGCGTTCGACCGCTTCCCTCACGGTTGCGGTCTGATCGACGTCACGCGCGAGCAGCGTGAACGTGCGAGCCCGCCGCACAGGCGCCGGCGCCATCGCCGCCTCGGCGCGGGCGAGCGGCATGATGACAGTGAAGACCGACTCACCGGGCTCGGCTGCCCGCACGCCGATGACTTCGACAGCGCCGCCCGCGAGCGGGAGCATTTCACCGGCGCGGCCGCCCGGAATGCCGGCCCTCGTCAGCTCCTCCGACAGATTGAGCGAGATCACGGCGCGCGCCGCGCCCGCCTTCATGTCCGCTTCGCTCAGCGTGCGCCCCGAGACCATCTCCGATCCCGATGCCGGCAGCGGTTTCTGCTTCAGCGCATACCGGCCCACCACCCGCGCCGCGCGCGTGCGCTGTCCGGCGATATCGATCGTGCCGGTGCCTTCCACCGAGAGAATGACCGCGACGCCGTCGCCCACGGCAGCCGATAACCGGTCGGCCTCGGCTTCCGAGAAGATCGGAAACGACGTTTGCGGGAGGCGCAGGCCGTCGACAATGCGATCGGTCTCGGGGCGCAGGTGGACCGACGAGATGCCCTGGCGCTCGATGGCTTCGCGCGCGAGGCGCTCGCCGCCGTCGGCGAGCGACAGCACGGCCGCCAGCGACGCGGCTCCCATGATGATGCCGAGCGTCGACAGCATCGTGCGCAGCGGGTTGAGCCGCAGTGTCGCAAGCGCGACCTGCACGGAGCCGAGGAATGCGGACATGCGGTGTCATTGACGTGAGACGGGCCCATGCCGTTCCCCCGCGTGCCGATTCAGTTAAGATTCAGGGCATGCACGAACAGCTGTCGATGCTTCACCGGCACCTGGCGCTTCCGGAACTCGAAGCCGGTCTCGATCACATCCGGAACGCTCCGAAAGATGCCGGCCTCCTCGAGTTGATCGTGCGGCGGCCGCGCGTCGATCAGCGCGAGACGCTCGACGAGGGACACCTCGACACGTCGGAGGGTCTGGCCGGCGACACCTGGCGTTTCCGCGCCAGTTCGCGCACGCCGGACAAGACGCCGCATCCCGACATGCAGATCAACATCATCAACGCGCGCGCCATCGCGCTGATAGCGCAGGATCCTGCGCGCTGGGCGCTGGCAGGCGATCAGCTCTACGTGGATCTCGACCTCAGCGCCGCGAATCTGCCGCCCGGCACGCGCCTCACGATCGGTGAGGCCGCGGTCGAGGTGACCGCACAGCCGCACACCGGCTGCGGCAAGTTCGTCGAGCGCTTCGGCCTCGACGCGATGAAATTCGTCAACTCCCCGGCGGGCCGCGCGCTCGGGTTGCGCGGCATCAACGGGAAGGTCGTGCGCGGCGGACGCATCCGGCGCGGCGACACGGTCTCGGTCGAGCGCGCGTGACACTCGAAGTCTTCTCCGACTACGTCTGTCCGTTCTGCTGGCTCGGTGAGCAGGGGCTCCTGGAGTTCCAGGCGGCCGAATCCGGAGTTGAGATCGTACGCCGCGCCTACGAGTTGCGGCCCGATCCGATGCCCACGCTCGACCCGTCGGGCGAATACCTCACGCGTGTGTGGGGCTCG
This sequence comes from Acidobacteriota bacterium, assembly GCA_030855205.1. Lineage (GTDB taxonomy): Bacteria > Acidobacteriota > Vicinamibacteria > Vicinamibacterales > SCN-69-37 > JALYRV01. The sequence goes on from JALYRV010000200.1 coordinate 2,742, forward strand.
TCGGTCTATCCGCTTGCCAAACGGCTCGGCGTCACGATGACGCTGCCGCCCGTGCAGCCACGCACGCGGCTCGCGCACGAGGCGGCGAAGTGGGCGGCCCAGGAAGGCGGGCTCGACCGCTTCCACGCCGAGGTGTTCCGCGCATTCTTCGAGCGCGGCGAAGACATCGGGCAGATCGACGTGCTCGCCGGCATCGCGGACGCCCTGGGCATGCGGGGCGGAACCCTGCGCGAGGCGCTGACCAGGCGCTGGTTCCAGCAGGACGTCACCGACGACCTGCGACTCGCGGAAGAGCTGGGGGTCCACAGCGTGCCCGCGTTCGTGGCAGACCGCCGGGCCGGCGTTGCCGGCGTGCAGGATCTCGCGACCCTCCGCCAGGTCGTGGAGCACGCCCGCGCCCAGTCCGGGCGATAATGTTCTGTTGTCGACCCTTCTAACGCTCGATCAGATCGCCATCAGCTTCGGCCGCGAGCCGCTGCTCGACGCCGCCACCCTCCGCATCGAGGAAGGAGAGCGCCTCGCCATCATCGGCCGCAACGGCACGGGCAAGTCGACGCTGCTCAAGATTCTCTCGGGCGAGATTCCCCCGGATGCGGGGGCCATCTGGCGCGCCCCGGGCTCGGTCGCCGCGCGCCTCTCGCAGGACGCCGCCGTCGCGGACGTCAATGCCGAAGCGTCCGCCTCCGGCGCCTCCGCGGGACCCGTCACGGTGTTCGACACGGTTGCGGTCGGTCTCGGCGCGATGCGCGATCTCGTCGTCGACTATCACCACGCCGCGGTCGCGCTCGCCGACGATCCCGCGTCCGAGAAGAATCTCGAGCGCCTCGGCCGCATGCAGCACGCGCTCGAGGAGCAGGACGGCTGGAGCGCCGAGCAGCGTATCGAGACCGTGCTCACGCGTCTCGGCCTCGACGCCGACGCGCACTTCGAGTCCCTCTCGGGCGGATGGCGCCGCCGCGTCATGCTCGCGCGGGCGCTGGTCGCGCAGCCGTCGGTGCTGCTGCTCGATGAGCCCACGAACCATCTCGACGTCGAGACGATCGAATGGCTGGAAGCCTTCCTGCTCGACTACGCCGGCGCCATCGTCATCGTCACGCACGACCGGGCGTTCCTGCAGAAGCTCGCGACGCGCATCGTCGAACTCGATCGCGGACGTCTGACGTCGTGGCCCGGTGACTATCGATCGTTCCTCGAGAAGAAGTCGGCCGCGATCGCCAATGAGGGGATCGCCAACGCGAAGTTCGACAAGCTGCTCGCGCAGGAAGAGGTGTGGCTGCGGCGCGGCGTGAAGGCGCGGCGCACGCGCGACGAAGGACGCGTCAAGGCGCTGCTCGCCATGCGCGAGGCGCGCGCGGCGCGCAGGTCCGATCCGGGCAACGTGCGCCTGCAGATCGACACCGCGGAGCGCTCGGGTCAGCTCGTGTTCGAGACGAAGGATGTGTCGAAGTCGTACGGCGGCAGTCCCGTCGTGCGCAATTTCACCACGCGCATTATTCGCGGCGATCGCGTCGGCCTCATCGGGCCGAATGGCGCGGGTAAGACGACGCTGCTGCGGATGCTGGTGGGGGATCTGGCGCCGGATGAGGGGGAGGTGCGCGTCGGCTCGAACGTCCAGGTCGCGTACTTCGATCAGCAGCGCGAGCAGCTCGATCCGGAGCGCACGCTGGTCGACACTATTGGCGACGGCAACGACACGGTCACGGTCGGAGGCCAGCCGCGTCATGTGCACGGCTACCTCGAGGACTTCCTGTTTCCGCCCGATCGCGCGCGGTCGAAGGTCAAGGCGCTGTCTGGCGGCGAGCGCAGCCGGTTGCTGCTGGCGCGCCTGTTCACGCGCCCGGCCAACGTGCTCATCCTCGACGAGCCGACCAACGACCTCGATATCGAGACGCTCGAGATGCTCGAAGCGCGCCTCGCCGAGTTCGCCGGCACCGTCCTCATCGTCACGCACGATCGCGCGTTCCTCGACAACGTCGTGACGAGCACACTGGTGTTCGAAGGCGACGGCGGGATCGGCGAGTATGTCGGCGGCTATGACGACTGGCTGCGCCAGTGCGCGGCGGCTGTCGCGGCGTCGAAGCCCGCGCCGGTCGTGCGTCCGGCATCGGGCGCGCGGCCCGTCAAGGTGCGCGACGAGAAGCCCGCGAAGGCTCGCGAGCTGGCGCCGGCGAAGCCCGCGCCCGTGTCGAAGAAGAAACTGTCGTTCAACGAGAAGCGCGAAATCGAGTCGCTGCCGGCCCGCATCGAGGCGCTCGAGGCAGAGGAGCGCGCGCTGCACGCGCGGGCCGCGAGTCCTGAGTTCTACCGGGAAGGCGCGGCCACAATCCATGAAGTGCTCACCCGCACCGCGCAGGTCACCCGCGCGCGCGAACAGGCCTACGCGCGATGGGTCGAGCTCGACGCGCGATCCTAGGAGGCTTACCGGTGGCTGACATTCTCTGCGCTACGTGCGGGCTCGCCGCCGAGCGCGTGATCGTGAAGACGGATGCGGGCAGCGTCGCCGTACCTGCCGGCAGTGTACGCCCGGGGCATGTGATGGTCGTGAGCGCCGCGCATGCAGCGTCGCTGTCCGAGCTGTCCGAGCCCGCGGCGGCAGCGTTCATGCTGCTCCTCGGTGCGGCGATGCGCGCGGCAGAACGTGCGACCGGGCAGGCGCACTGTTACGCGCTACGCATCGGCGACAGGTTTCCGCACCTGCATTGGCATCTCGTGCCGCGTGTCGAGGGTGATCCCGCGCTCGCACCGTTCGTCTTCGGCGACGCCGGCTGGAGTGCCGGCGCTCACGCCTCGGGACCGTTGGCTGCGGACGCCTTCGACGCGGCGTTTGCCAAGGCGCTGCGCGTTCCAGGGAGTCCGTGACACTCGCCCCGCTGCGAAATGCGGCTTCGGGAGCAGGCAGGGTAGAGTACCGTCCAGGGAGGCGCCACATGCGCATGCTCATCGCGCGGAAGTACGCGGCGTCGTTTCTGAAGAAGACCTGGGATCTCGAAGACTATCCGGTCGAAGTCTGGCAGAAGTGGCGAGGCTTCGAAGCGCCTGAAGAGGGGCCTGCCGTCTTCGTCGCGCGCATCGTCGGATGGCCGTCGCTGCTGGGCACGGGGGAATCGGCGGAGGCCGCGCACCGGGATCTGGCGCGCCAGTTCGCCGGCTACAAGAGCACCAGAGCTGAATTGCCCAGGCCCGGCACCATCGTGGCGCGCGAGCCGGGTGAGCCGCCCTCTGACGGCGCCGCCGAGGCCTACGACGACCATCTCATCTCGGGCGCGGTCGACCTGGACGACCGGCGCTGAGGCACGCCGGGCCGGCGTGCGGCGCTAGTCGCGCCGGGGCGCGCGCAGCACGCGCGCCGGTGGGCGCTGCTCGAGCG
>JALYRV010000201.1 GCA_030855205.1 Acidobacteriota bacterium
ATCCAGAAGGGGATGAAGGAACTGGAAGGGATGCTCGGGTGACGGCCTGGCCCGTAGTGAGGCTCGACGAGGTCTTTGAAGTCTCGCGTGGGGGCTCTCCGAGGCCCATAGCTTCATTCATCACAGACGACCCAGGCGGCATCAACTGGATCACGATCGCGGACGCCTCCGAAGGAACCAAGTTCATCACTCAGACGAAGAGACGTATTCGGCCAGAAGGGGCGGAGCGCTCTCGATCGGTGAAGCCTGGCGATTTCCTCCTGACGAACTCGATGAGCTTCGGCCGACCGTACATCATGGCCACTTCTGGGTGCGTCCACGACGGTTGGCTGGTGCTTTCACCGCGGAGGGCCGGTCTCGCACCGGACTTCTTCTACCACCTGCTCGGCTCGGCGTCGATCTATAGGGAGTTTGAACGCCGCGCGGCTGGAGTGACAGTCAAGAATCTAAACATCGAGCTGGTCAAGGACTTGCCTGTCCCGTTGCCGCCCGTCCATGAGCAGCGGCGAATTGCAGCAATCCTCGATAAGGCCAACGCGTTGCGCGCCAAGCGTCGAGCCGCGCTCGCGCAACTCGACGCGCTCACCCAGTCCATCTTTCTCGAGATATTCGGAGATCCTGCGCTGAACACGCATGGTTGGCCACTCATGGAGTTTGCAGGCGTTTGCGAGCTTCGCCTCGGCAAGATGCTCGACAAGGCACGTCAATCCGGGGCGCACCGGCGTCGCTACCTCCGGAACGCGAACGTTCAATGGTTTCGATTCGACCTCGCCAGCTTGTTTGAGATGGATTTCGACGAAGAAGACCGTCAGGTGTTCGCGCTAAGACATGGCGATCTGCTCATATGCGAGGGAGGCGAGCCTGGCCGGGCCGCAGTATGGCAAAGCGAGGTCGAGGAGTGCTATTTCCAGAAGGCCCTCCATCGCGCTAGGCCGAACGCGGCAATAGCAACGTCAGAGTATGTGGCTCACCTGCTGTGGTTCCTAGCCAAGAGGGGGCGTCTTCGCGATCACGTAACGTCGGCCACCATCGCACATCTCACGGGAGAGAAACTGGCTGCGATGAAGATCCCGATTCCGCCCGTTTCACTCCAAGAGAGATTTGACCGTGAGCTCGCCACGCTACGTCGTCACCAAAGCGCCCATGATCGAAGCTTGGCGCAACTCGACGCGCTCTTCGCCTCCCTTCAGCATCGCGCCTTCAACGGGACGCTGGCCGGAAGCTGAAATTGCGGAGCCAGGCTAGTTCACGATTCGGCCCCTGCCTATAACAAGGGCCTCCGCTTGCGCCCATACTAAAGGCTGGCTATCATATGGAGTCGTTTCCACTCCATATTCAAGGCTTGCTTGCGTATGACAACGCACCAGAGCGGCCGGGCTGGCCGGTGGGTCCAGCAACAGACGGGCTTCAAGGCATTCGTGCCGTGCCCGTTGCCTCCCGATCCGCCCATCGACCTCAGCGGCGAGCTGGGCGCCCTTCTCTCAAAAGCTGACCGCGCCCTGGGCCGTCTCGATGGCTCCGTGCTGACCCTCCCGAACCCCGACCTTTTCGTCTTCATGTACGTGCGGAAGGAAGCGGTGCTTTCGAGCCAGATCGAAGGCACGCAGAGCTCGATCCAGGACGTGCTCGCGGCCGAAGCGCAGCTCACCGACGAGAATACGCCGCGCGACGTCGACGAAGTCGTCAACTACGTTCGCGCGATGAATCACGGACTCGGCCGGCTTCCAGACCTGCCAGTTTCCATCCGCCTGATTCGCGAGATCCACGGCGTGCTGATGGCGGGGACGCGTGGCGGCAATCTCACGCCTGGAGAGCTACGGCGCTCACAGAACTGGATCGGACCGCCCGGATCCACCATCAACACCGCGACGTTCGTGCCGCCGCCTCCCGACATGGTGCTCGAGACGCTCGGCTCGCTCGAGAGCTTTCTGCACGCGGATGACGATGTGCCGCCGCTGATCCGGATTGCGCTCGCGCACGTGCAGTTCGAGACGATTCATCCGTTCCTCGACGGCAATGGCCGCGTGGGCCGGCTGCTGATTACGTTCCTGCTGACGGAGCGCGGCATCCTGCACAAGCCGGTGTTATATCTGTCGTACTACTTCAAGCAGCATCGGCAGCAGTACTACGACTTACTCAACGGCGTGCGCAACGAAGGGGGCTGGGAGGCATGGATTCGATTCTTCCTTGCAGGCGTCGTCCAGGTCTCCGCAGAAGCCGCTGAGACGGCTCGCCGCATTCTCGAATTGCGGGAGCAGCACCGCTCGGCGATTACGGAGCGCCTTGGCCGCGGTGCTGCCAACGGCCACAAGGTGCTCGAGTCGCTCTATGAGCGGCCAATCGTCACCGTCACTGATGTTCAGAATCGTACGGGTACGACGTACGCTGCCGCAAACATGCTCGTACGAAAACTGGTTGAGATCGGCGTGCTGAACGAGATGACAGGCTTCACGCGCAACCGCCGATTCCGATACGACCCTTACGTGCGGCTGTTCACCGACGACGTGCCCGAGGTGCGCGCAGGCGCGTGAGTCACTTCACCTTTCTGCAGCGTGAGTGGCCGGCCGTCTACGACGCCGCGCGCAGGGCCGAAGGCTTCGTTCACGCCGATCCGCGCACGTCGTGCTTCCATGCGCGGCGCGCGATGGAGATCGCCGTCGCGTGGGCGTTCAAGCACGACCCGGCGCTGAAGCTCCCGTATCAGGACAACATCTCCGCGCTGATTCACGAGCCGAGCTTCAAGCAGGCGGCTGGCGAAGCGGTCTTCAGCAAGACGCGCGTCATCAACACGCTCGGCAATCGCGCGGTGCACGGCCTCCGCGCGATTCCGGTGGACGACGCGGTGGTGTCGGTGCGCGAGCTGTTTCACGTCTGCTACTGGCTGGCGCACACGTACGGCCGCGCAGAGAAGCCGGCGCCTGGTGTCGCGTTCGATTCGGCCGCGCTGCCGAAGCCCGGTGAGGCTCGCAAGCAGACCGCCGAGCAGCTTCAGAAGCTCGAGAGCACGCTGCGCGAGCGCGACGAGAACCTTGCCGCCGTGCTCGCGGATCGCAACGCGCTCGACGAGGAGCTCAAACGCCTGCGCGCGGAAGTGGCGGCGGCACGTCAGGCCGCGGCCGCGCAGCCTGACGCGCACGACTACTCAGAGGCCGAGACACGCGACTACTTCATCGACCTGCTGCTCAAAGAGGCCGGCTGGTCGCTCGCCGATGCGCGCGATCGCGAGTTCGAGGTCGCTGGCATGCCCAACAACCAGGGCGCCGGTTTCGTCGACTACGTGCTCTGGGGCGACGATGGGAAGCCGCTGGGGCTGGTGGAAGCCAAACGCACGCGGCGCGACGCGCGGGTGGGGCAGCAGCAGGCGAAGCTCTACGCCGATTGCCTCGAGCAGCAGTTCGGCCAACGGCCCGTGATCTTCTACTCGAACGGCTACGAGCACTGGATCTGGGACGATGGGAGCTATCCGCCGCGGGCGGTGCAGGGGTTCTACACGAAGAGTGAGCTCGAACTGCTGATCCAGCGGCGCACGACGCGAAAGCCGCTCGCCTCGGCCGAAATCAGTTCCGCGATCGTCGAGCGCTTCTATCAGACGCGCGGCATCCGGCGCATCGCCGAGTCGTTCGAGCGCGATCACGACCGCAAGGCGCTGCTGGTGATGGCCACCGGCGCGGGCAAGACGCGCACGGTCATTGCGCTGGCCGACCTGCTGATGCGCTGCAACTGGGCCAAGCGCGTGCTGTTTCTCGCCGACCGCGTCGCGCTCGTGAATCAGGCGGTGAAAGCCTTCAAGACGCACCTGCCCGATTCGTCGCCTGTGAATCTCGTGACGGAGCCCGACGCCGAGGGGCGCGTCTTCGTCTCGACGTATCCGACGCTGATGGGGCTGATCGATGAGACGCGCGGCGGCCAGCGGCGCTTCGGGCCCGGGCATTTCGACTTGGTGATCATCGACGAGGCGCACCGGTCGGTGTTCCAGAAGTACCGGGCGATTTTCAGCTACTTCGATTCGCTCCTCGTGGGCCTGACGGCGACGCCGAAGGACGAGGTCGACCGCAATACCTACGGCCTGTTCGAGCTCGAGGACGGTGTGCCCACCGATGCGTACTCGCTCGACGAGGCCGTGCGCGACGGGTTTCTCGTGCCGCCGATGGCCGTGTCGGTGCCGCTCAAGTTCCAGCGCGAGGGGATCCGGTACGAGGAGCTCTCCGAGGAAGACAAGGACGAGTGGGACGCGCTCGAGTGGGATGAAGACGGCGACGTGCCCGAGAAGGTCGAGGCCGCGGCCGTCAACAAGTGGCTGTTCAACACGGACACCGTCGACAAAGTGCTGGCCCACCTGATGACGCGCGGGATGAAGGTGGCCGGCGGCGACCGGCTCGGCAAGACCATCCTCTTCGCGAAGAATCAGGCGCATGCCGACTTCATCGCCGACCGCTTCAACGCCAACTATCCGCACTACAAGGGGGCGTTCGCGAGGGTCATCACGTTCAAGACCGAGTACGCGCAGAGTCTCATTGAAGACTTCTCGCGGAAGGACAAGGCGCCGCACCTCGCGATTTCCGTCGACATGCTCGACACCGGCATCGACGTGCCGGAGGTTGTGAACCTCGTGTTCTTCAAGCTCGTGCGCTCGAAGACGAAGTTCTGGCAGATGCTTGGGCGCGGCACGCGGCTCTGCTCCGATCTGTTCGCGCCCGGGCAGGACAAGCAGTCGTTTTTCATCTTCGACTATTGCCAGAATCTCGAGTACTTCGGACAGGATCCTGCCGCAACCGACGGAGCAGCGGGCATGCCGCTGGGCAAACGACTGTTCACGGCGCGGCTCGAGTTGGTTGACGAGATCGACAAGCGCCACGCGCCGCCGGCCGGCGGTTATGCTCTCGGCCGCGAAGGGCGTGCGCCCGCGTATGGCGAGGTGGGCAGCGACGTTGACGTACGCCTCGCGATCGGCGGTCTGCTGCATGCCGAAGTCGCCGCGATGAACATCGACAACTTCGTCGTCCGTCCGCATCGACGTCTTGTCGAGAAGTACAAGAGGCCGGACGCGTGGGCCACGCTTGGGCCCGAGGCGCTGTCGGAGCTGTCGGGCGTGGTCGCCGGTCTCCCGGCGGAACTGGAACCCGAGGCCGAAGAGGCGAAGCGCTTCGACCTGTTGCTGCTGAATCTCCAGCTCGCGCGGCTGCGGTCCGAGCCAGGCTTCGCGCGGCTGCGCGACCAGGTCAAACAGATCGCGGGGCTGCTGGAAGACCAGTCGTCGATCCCGATGATTCGTGATCAGCTCGCGCTGATTCAGGATCTGCAGACCGACGAGTGGTGGCAGGACGTCACCGTGTCGATGCTCGAAGGCGTGCGCCGGCGCCTGCGCAGCCTGGTTGTGCTGATTGAGAAGAAGCGCCGGAAGCCGGTCTACACCGACTTCGAAGACCTCATGGGTCCGGAGACCAGTGTTGTCCTGCCCGGCCTTGCGGCAGGAACTGACTTCGCGAAGTTCCGCGCCAAGGCACAGGCGTTCCTCCGCGCGCACCAGGATCACATCGCCGTGCACAAGCTCAGGACCAACAAGGCGCTGACGCGAAGCGATCTGGCCGAGCTCGAAGGGATGCTGGCGGCGAACGGTGTGGGCGCGCGCGAGGACATCGAGCGCGCCAAGGCCGAGTCACACGGACTCGGACTCTTCGCCCGATCGCTCGTCGGCCTCGACCGCGAGGCCGCCAAGAGCGCGCTTGCGGGCTTCCTCGCAGGCAAGACACTCGGGGCCAACCAGATCGAGTTCGTCAATCTGATCGTCGACCACCTGACCGAGCACGGCATCATGGAGGCTGCGCGCCTCTATGAGTCGCCGTTCACCGACCTGACGCCGCGAGGGCCGGAGGCGCTGTTCAGCTCTGGGCAGGTGGACGAGCTGATCGCCGTGCTGGCGGATGTAAGGGCAAAGGCAGAAGCCGCATGACAGGATTTCGTTACACCCGCCGCGTGCAGTTCGCCGAGACCGACATGGCCGGCATCGTCCATTTCGCGGAGTTCTTCCGCTTCATGGAAGAGGCCGAGCATGCGCTGTGGCGCGCGGCGGGTCTTACGATCGCGAAAGCGCAC
>JALYRV010000046.1:0-2918 GCA_030855205.1 Acidobacteriota bacterium
CGCCAGTTGAGTCGGCACGGCGCCCCGTCCGGACACGCCGTGGCTCGCGGGGTCTCCCCAGTGCCGCGCGATGAGACCGAGCATGCGCGCGCCTCCCTCGAGATTGCCGCTGTGTACGGCCGGAGGTACCGCCGGCCACATGTCCTTGTCGACCATCCATACACACAGGTCGTAGCCGGTAGGCGTGTGAGGACAGTGGCGCTGGCGGCTCTTGCGAAGGTGCGCCCCTTCGCGGATGCAGTCGGCGCACCAGCCGAGGTCATGGTCGAGCGAGAGCTCCCGCACGAGTCCCGCTTCGAGGAGCTGCTGCACGGCCGCCACCGATCGCAGGTGCAGCCATCCGCCGGGCGCCGGCCGCGAGTCGTCGAGCCACACGCGCAACGAGCAGCCGATCTCGGCCGCATGGCCGAGCAGCAGCTCGACGATGGTCTGTTCGTCGCGCTCCTCGAGCGCCTCGATATCGAGCTCGCGCGTCAGCTTGAGCGGGCGCACGTTCGGGAACGCGCGCGTGACGTTCCACTCATCGCGCAGCGGGCCGCGCCACTCGCACGTCTGGCAGCGGAAGAACGACGTGCCCGTCCACCACGCCCGCACGCGTTCGAGCAGCGAGCGTGGGCGCGAGCCGCGAAGATGCGAGAAGCCGCAACTCGGGCACGCGATAACGCCGGCCTGATCCTGCGACTGCCCCATCAGCGCGTCACTGGACGATGGCCCGGGCGGTGTCCCAGCCCTGCAGGCCGCGCGCGTTCACGGCGACGACGCGCACCTCGGTGCCCGCCGGCGCGTTCGCAATGGTCGCGGCGGGGGACGTCACGACCATCCGCTGTGCCGCGCCCCCTCTCGGCTGCCACGTCACCACGTACTGCCGCACATCACGCTCGGGTGAAGGCTGCCACTGAAGCGACGCGCCGGTGCCGGACGCCTTCGCCGTCACGCCCTTGAGCCGCGCGGGCGTATTCGTGAGCATCACCAGCGTTGCGGCCGTCGTCTTCGCAACCTCCGTGACGAGCTGGTGGTTGATACCCTCGAGCAGATCGTGCGGCTGGTGATAGTGCGGATTGCCGAGCACCGGGTACGAACCGATGCCGCCGACGATGTCCCCCCATGCCTCGTAGAACGCGGCCGCGTCGGTGCCGCGATAGTAGAGCGCGTCGTAGGTGATCAGATCCGTGAACGTGAGCGCCACGGCGTGCTGGATGTCGCGGATGCCGGGGTTCGAGTAGCGGATCGTGTTGTCGAGGCGGTGATCGTTGGCCCACCCGATCATGTCGTTGTTGAGGGCGCCCGCAACCTGCCACTTCGCCTCGCGCGTGACCCGGACGAACTCGCGGCTGCCAAGAAGGCCCGCCTCCTCGCCGGTGAACGACGCGAACACGATCGTCGCAGGCTGCGGATCCCTCGCGAGGATGCGCGCCGTCTCGAGCAGTGCCGCCGTGCCGGACGAGTCGTCATCGGCTCCCGGGCCCACCGCGACCGAGTCGTAGTGGCTGCTGACGACGTAGACGACCTCGGGATGGACCGTGCCCTTGAGCGTGGCGATGACGTTCGCGGTGCGGCCGCCGAGCGCGCGCGGGTTGTCCTGCGCATCGAGCGGCGCGAACCACTGATACTCCGGCGTGTACCCGAACGACGCGTACATCCTGTGGAGGTATTCGGACGCCTTCGCATTGCCAGGCTGCGTGATGTGCTTCGAGTCGAAGTCGAAGAGCGCCTTCTCATACCCGAAGACGCGTGTCACGGACGCACGGTCCACGACGCGGCTGATGACGGGCGCGAGCGGCTTCGTCACGCGCGCCGCGAACGCGCGGAGGCTCCGCTCCGCGACGAGGCTCGCGTCGATGCGCGCCGTGAGATCGGCCCGCGAGATTGTCTGCGTGAGGTCGACCACGTAGAGGCCGCGCTCGGGCGACACCGTGTTGCCGTCGCGATCGGCCTGGATCATGACGCGCGTGCCGTCAGGCGTAGCCTGCCAGATGTACTCGGGCACGATCGTGCGCACCGTGTTGTTGTGGAAGAGGCGCTCGGACGTGCCGGCCGCGACGTCGTACACGTAGGAGCGCCGGTGGCGCGGCTCGCCCACGAGCCCGAGCAGCTTGTCGTTGGTGAGGAACCGCGGCAGCACGTCGTGCTGAATCTCGCGCGTCACGCGTGTGACGTTGTTTCCGTCGCGGTCGCTGACGTAGATCTCCGCGTCGTCGCGCAGCACGCGCTGGAAGGCGACGCGCGAGCCATCGGGCGACAGCGCCGGGGCCTCGATACGGTCGGTGGTCGTCAGGATCGTCGCGGCCGGTGCGCGTCCCGACTGAATGCGGAGGTGCCACGTGGCGCCGTCGCGCACCGTGTAGGCGATCGTCTTGCCGTCGGCCGAGGCCACGGGCAACGTGAAGGCCCCCTCGAACGCGCCCGCGTCTCCGGAACGGAGATCGACGTAGCCGAATGTGAACGGCGCCGCCGGCGCGCCGCCGCCGCGGCCGCCTCCGCCGCCTACCGCGTAGATCAGCGCGGAGCCCCCAGGCACGATCCGCATGTTCGTCTTGCGTCCCGCGGATGTCGTGAGCTGCTTCGCGGCGCCGCCCGCCGCCGGCAAGGCGTAAAGCTGCTGTGCGTCGCTTGCGGCCCCAGCCGGTACGCCCGCGAAATAGATCGTCGCGCCGTCATCGCTCCAGCTCATTTCCCCCGGCGCTACGCCGCCGAAGTCGAGCGTGCGTTCCTCTCTGGTGGCGATCGTCCTGAGCCGCACGGCCGCCGGCGTGCCGGGCAACTGGTAGGTCAGCCAGCGCGATCCGCCGCCGATGGACGGCGCGCGTCCAGGGAACGCATCGACCGCCGGGAATCCCGGAGCGTTGCGGACAATCTGGATGCGGGCCGCGGTGACCGGGCCCGTCTCGAAGGCGATGAGCGTGCCGTCCGGGCTCATC
>JALYRV010000046.1:2928-20389 GCA_030855205.1 Acidobacteriota bacterium
GTCTGATAGAGCTCGCCGGTCAGGAGCGCGATCCTCTGGAATGTGGCCTCGTCGGCACCCGGCACGAGCGCTTTGAGCTGTTCGAGCGCGACCGCGTAGTCGCCGCGATCCCATGCCGCGTATGCGTAGGCGAAATCGGGCGCGGGGCGGGCCGACTGTCCCGAGGGTGACGATTGGAGGGCGGCGGCCAGCGCAAGCGCGGTGAGGAGGATGCGTCGCATGGCGTCCAGTCTAATGCGCCCCCGGCCGTCCAACGAGTAGAATCAGGGCATGACTAGCGTGGTTCTCGACGCCATCAATCGCCAGATTTGCTCGGAGTTCGGCGCATCCTTTTCCTACCTCTCCATGTCGGCATGGTGCGAAAAGGAAAACTTCACCGGCGCGGCGCACTGGCTGCGCCTCCAGAGCGAGGAAGAGCACAGCCACGCCATGAAGTTGTTCGACTTCGTGCTGGCGCGCGGCGGGGAAGTGACCCTCGAGACCATCAGCGTGCCCAAGGCGAAGTTCTCGTCGCTGCTCGACGTCTTCGAGACGGCGCTCGCGCAGGAGCAGGCCGTCAGCAAGCAGATCGACGGGCTCTATGAGCTGGCGTTCAAGGAGAAGGTCTTCGCTGCGATGGCCGAGCTCCAGTGGTTCCTGACCGAGCAGGTCGAGGAAGAGAAGACGGCGCGCGACATCGTCGCGCGGCTGAAGATGGTCGGGAAGGATCCGGCGTCGGTGATCGACATCGATCGCGACCTCGGCGGGCGCGCGAGCGAGAGCGCGGCGAAGTCGGCGAAGGCGGACTAGTCGACGATCTCGAAGATGCCGTCGAGGCCCGAGAGTTTCAACAACTCCATGATCCGGCCCGGCACGTGCGCGAGGCGCAGCCGCGCGCCGCGCCGCCCCAGCGTGATCTGCGACGCGATGAATTCGCCCAGGCACGCGCTGTCGATGTAGCGCACGGCCTCCAGGTCGAACACGACATCCTTCACGCCGTCGGCCGCGAGCGCCGTCGCGGCGTCCTTCAGGCTTCCGGGGTTGTCGTTGACGGTCAGGCGGCCGGAGAGCACCAGCGTCGCCTGCGCTCCGTCTCGCCGTTCTTCAATCTGCATCGGTTTGCGCTTTCGATTATAAGGATTCTGTAGAATTGACGGCTATGTCGATTCCAGCGTCCTCGCCATCCGCGTCCGCGCCTGCCGCTTTTGCCGGTGTCCGTCGCGTGCCCACCCCTGTCAACGAGCCCATCCGGTCCTATGCGCCGGGCAGCCCCGAGCGCGTCGAACTCAAGGCGCGGCTCGACTCGATGGCAAAGGAGCGCATCGATATTCCCGTCATCATCGGCGGGAAGGAGATTCGGACCGGCCGCGTGGAACAGGCGGTCATGCCGTTCGACCACAAGCATGTGCTTGCGGACTGGCACGTCGCGACCGCCGCCGATGTGCACGCCGCCATCAAGGCGAGCGCCGACGCGCGCCGTGACTGGGCCGCGTGGCCCTGGGAAGACCGTGCGGCGGTCATCCTGCGCGCGGCCGAGCTGCTCGCCACGACCTGGCGCGCGACGGTCAATGCCGCCACGATGCTGGGGCAGGGAAAGACGGTGTTCCAGTCGGAGATCGACGCGGCCTGCGAGCTGATCGACTTCTGGCGCTTCAACGTCGACTACGCGCAGCAGCTCTACTCCGAGCAGCCGCTGTCGTCGCCCGGCATGTGGAACATGCTGGAGTACCGCAACCTCGAGGGGTTCGTCTACGCGGTCTCGCCGTTCAACTTCACCGCCATCGGCGGCAACCTCTCATCGGCGCCCGCGCTGATGGGGAACACGATCGTCTGGAAGCCGGCGTCGAGCGCGATGCTGAGCGCCTATTACGTGATGAAGCTGATGGAAGAGGCGGGCATGCCGCCCGGCGTCATCAACTTCGTGCCTGGGGATGCGCGCGAGATCACCGACATCCTGCTCGACAGCCCGGAGATGGCGGGCATCCATTTCACGGGCAGCACCGGCGTCTTCAACGCGATGTGGAAGAAGGTCGGCGAGAACGCCGGCAAGTACAAGACCTATCCGCGCATCGTCGGCGAGACGGGGGGCAAGGACTTCATCGTCGCGCACCCGTCGGCCGATGCCGCGCAGGTCGCAACGGCCATTGTGCGCGGCGGCTTCGAGTACCAGGGGCAGAAGTGCTCGGCCGCGAGCCGCGTCTACATTCCGCAGTCACTGTGGGGTGAAGTGCGCGACCGCGCCGTCGCCATGATGAAAGACATCAAGATGGGCGACGTGCGCGACTTCCGGAATTTCATGAGCGCCGTCATCGACAAGAAGGCGTTTACGAAGATCGGCGAGTACATCGAGCACGGCAAGGGGAACGCGAAGATCATCCAGGGCGGGGGCGTGAAGGGGGACACGGGCTACTTCATCGAGCCGACGCTGATCGAGACGACGGATCCCGGGTACAAGCTGCTCTGCGAAGAGATCTTCGGGCCGGTCGTGACGGCGTATGTCTATCCCGACGACAAGTGGAGCGAGACGCTCCAGACGATCGACCAGACGTCGCCGTACGCGCTGACGGGCGCGGTGTTCTCGCGCGATCGCGCCGCGGTGCGCGAGGCGATGTCGGCGCTACGCCATGCCGCCGGCAACTTTTACATCAACGACAAGCCGACCGGGGCCGTCGTCGGGCAGCAGCCGTTCGGCGGCGCGCGCGCGTCGGGTACGAACGACAAGGCGGGCTCGAAGCTCAATCTGATCCGGTGGGCGAGCGCCCGCACGATCAAGGAGACGTTCGTGCCGCCGAGCGATTACAAGTATCCGTTCATGGCCGAGAAATAGAGACGGCACAGCCCGGGGCCGCCAGGCTCCGGGCCCTCTTCGGCCGCAACCGCGGCCCGGGGTATGATGCTGTTCATCATGCCTACAGCGCTTTTCGTCACACTAATACTCACTTTCGTCCCGGCCCAGCCCGCTCCCCAGGCGTGCGCACTCCAGGGCCTCTGGCTCGGAGCCGACCGCAACAAGGAAAGTGTCGGGATGTGGCTCGAATTCGCCGAGGACGGCAGCGTTCTTCGCGCCAACGGCCGGATCGTCAACGGGTCGTGGGCGCTCAGTGGCGACGAGCTCACGCTCACCGGCCCGGCCAGCCTCAGCCAGCGCGTGAAAGTGAAGCTCGACGGAGACCAGATGACGCGCAAGGCCGAGGCGGCGGTCTTCAAGGTCATGTACAACGATTCGAACGAGGACAAGGGACGTCCCGACGCGGCGCAGGCCGTCACGCGGCCGGTTACGAGAGAAGCGACCTCGCCTCCGCCGCCGGCCATCACGATGCTCGACGAACACTCCCTGTCGCGCATGACCGCCGCGCAGCCGGGACAGGCGCCGATTGTCGGCGCGTGGAGCTACAAGAACAGGAACGGCCGCACGACGCTCGAGCGCTATTCGCCGCGGCGCTTCGTCGTGCTCGATCCGATCGTCGCGCAAAAGGGGACATTCGCGATCGAGAACAACAAACTCTCGGTCACGGCCGACGGCAGCACGATGCTCGTGCCGATTGCCTGCGGCCGCAATACCTTCGAGCTCGAAGTCGGCGGCCGCAAGATGCGGTTCCTGAAGTTCGAATAGCGTCACCCGGCGGTGTGGCGCAGGCGGAGATCGCTCTGCCGGAACGCCGCCATCAGCAGCGCAGCATCGAGCGCGCGGCCGGCGTCAGCGGCCTGTCGCGCGCTTTCTGCGTCGAGCGTCGCGCGCACCGCTGCCAGGTGCTCCAGCGCCCCGGCGATCCCTCGCCCCTGATACATCGGCCAGCATGCGAAGGCGTGCGCGGCGAAGTAGCGCGCCGCCGGTTCCGCCAGCACGCCCGCGTCACCCGCGCCGGCGGGGGGCCCGGCGCTCGCGGCGTCGAAGGCTCCGGACAGCGCGCGGCCGAGCGTGTGGCCGCTGCCGGGCGACCAGGTGGCACAGACATGGCGCGACGCGGACTCGATGACGGCAAGCGCGCCACCCGGATCATGGCGCCGTGCCGACAGCAGATCGACCGCGAGCGCTTCCCATCGCGCCACCGACGCCCAGTCCATCAGCATGCCTTCGCGCAGCAGCGGCGGCAGCGCGTCGCGCGCGTCCATGCCCTCGAGCTCCGCCTGGAAGAGCGGTGAGGGCCGTTCCGTGATGGCGAACGGGCCGCGCGCGAAGAGTAGCGACGCGGACGTGGGGCAAAACGCCGAGAGCGTGACCGAGGCGCCGAGGGGCGAGATCGTCGCGACGCGCGGGAACTGCTGGCAGGCGCGCGGCAGCGCGCCGTGACCCGACGCGCGATGGATCGTGCATCCCCCGCTGGCGTGCGCGCCGAAGTGGCGGCACGTCCCCGTGTCGAGCGGCTCGATCCAGCCGGCGTTGCAGCACGCGCCCGAATGGCGGCACGCGTACGCGTCGTGAAAGCTGAGGGATCGCACGGAGCAGGACAAGCGGGAATCGGTAGTAGGATCTAGACGCTGCACCTGCGCCGGGATGGCGGAACTGGCAGACGCAGGGGACTCAAAATCCCCCGGGCCTTGTGCCCTTGCGGGTTCGATTCCCGCTCCCGGCAAATCCATTTACGATCCCTCTTTCGACGGCCGGGTTTGTTGCTGCTCTATACTCGGGCTCATGGGTTTTCTCCTGCGCCTCGCAGCCAACGCTCTGGCGATTCTGCTCGTCGCCTGGATGCTTGACGGGATCATCGTTCACAACGCCGTCGCCGGCGTGCTGGCCGGCGCCGTGCTCGCGCTGGTGAACGCCGTCATCAAGCCTATCCTGCTCATCCTGACGCTGCCGCTCACCGTGCTCACGCTCGGGATCTTCTACTTCATCGTCAACGCGATCTGTCTGGCCATCGTCGCCGCGATCGTGCCCGGCTTCGAAGTCGACGGGATCCTGTCGACGGTCGCCGGCGCGTTCCTCATCGGCCTCTTCGCCTGGATTATCAACGGGGTGCTGGGGTCGTCGGCCGAGCGCCGCTGATCTTCCAGAGAGACCGCAGCACTTCGGCCACGCTCCACGCCTGCGCGATGCAGCCGCGCGGGGTATAGGGCGCCTCAGCGTCGAAGACCTCGCTGATCGATCCGGCCGCCGCGTCGTCGAGATGGGCGATGAGCCCGTCGAGCATGCGGCGCGCGCGATGGAGGTCGCCCGGATGCGTCTTGAGCCAGGCGTCGACCGCCGGGCCAATCAGCCAGCCCCAAACCGTGCCCTGGTGGTACGCCGCGTCGCGCGTTCGCAGGTCGCCGAAATATTGCGGCTTGTAATCAGGATGATCCTGCGCAAGCGATCGCAGTCCGACGGGCGTGAGCAGGCGGCGCTCGACGACATCGACGACCGCCTTCCAGCGCGCCTCGTCGAGCACGGGATGCTCGAGCGAGATTGCGAAGAGCTGATTCGGGCGGCACGCCGGATCGTTGCCGCCGGCCAGCGGGCCGTCGAGCACGTCGACCACGTCGAAAAGGTGTCCGGAGGCGTCGTTCCAGAACCGCGCGTTGAACGATGACTTCGCCAACGCGGCGGCTTCGGCAAGCGCCGCTGCTTCCGCGCCTCGGCCGGCGTCATCGAGCCAGCGCTGCATCAGACGCAGGGCGTTGTACCAGAGCGCGTTGATCTCGACCGCCTTGCCGCGCCGTGGCGTGACGACCCATCCGTCGACCTTCGCGTCCATCCACGTGAGTTGATACCCATCGGCGCCCTGCGCAAGCAGCCCGTCGCGCGCGTCCACGCCGATGCCGAAGTGCGTGCCGCGCATGTGCGCGTCGATGATGCGCCGCAGGACCGGCAACAGATCGGCGAGCAGGCCGCGGTCTCCCGTGTGGGCGATGTAACGCGACAGCGCGTGGAAGAACCAGAGGGTCGCGTCGGCCGTGTGATACACGCCCTGGGCGTCCCCTTCCGGAAAGAAGTTCGGGATGAGACCGTCGCGCTCCGCTCCCGCGAACGTACGCAGGATATCGCCCGCCTCCTGGTGGCGTCCCGTCACGAGCGTGAGCCCCTCGAGGCTGATCATCGTGTCGCGGCCCCAGTCGGTGAACCAGTGATAGCCCGCGATGATCGTGCGCGCCGTGGGCGCAAGCGCAGCGTGCCCTGCGCGGTACGCGGGAAACACGATGAACTGATCGGCTGCGCGGACGAGCTGCTGGCAATCATCCGCGCAGTGCGTCTCGCGCGCGGCCGCCACGAGGGCTGCGCGACGCTCTGATTCGAGCCGGGCCGCTTCGGCAGGCTGATCCGCGTCGATCCGTTCCCAGGGCTCGCTCGACGCAATCAGGGTGATCGGGTGTCCCTCGTCGAGCACCGTGCGGAAGAGGCCAGGACTCGCAAGGCCGCCGCGTGCGGCGTAGCCGCGATGTTCTTCCGTGAGGTAATGCACCTCGCCGATCGCGAGATCGCCCGTCACGAAGTCGCCGCCCGGCGCATGCAGCAGAAAGCGCAGCGCCGCCCGAACCGCTCCCTCACTCGCGATCTCGAGACGCCGCTCGCGGATCGTCAGCGTGTAGCCCGTCGTCATCGCCTGGCCCACGTCACCTTCGTGCGGCCGGAATCCGACGATGGGGCGCAGCGACAGCGCGATCGGACCGCCGGAGAGGGCGCGGTAACCGATGTGCACGGTATTGCGCTGGTACGGCATCAGCACGCGCCGCTCGAAGACGGCGGATCCCACGCGATAGCGCCAGCGGGGAAGTCCCTCGACGAGGGTGAACGTCTCGAGATGTGCGGGGCCGACGGCGATCGCGCCTCCCGGCGCGTCGATCGACTCGGACAGCTCCGGGAGCAGCATGGTCCGTCCGAGAGGCGCGGGGAGCGCGGCGACGAGCAGGCCGTGAAATCGGCGCCTCAGCGGGCCGTCGATGGTGCCCGACGCATAGCCGCCGAGGCCGTTGGTGACGATCCACTCCCTGCCTTCTGAAATCACTCCGCGCCTCCGAGCAGCACGGCCGAGAATCCGGGGATCTCCCAGCGGTCCGGCTCGATCGGCGGCATGCCCGTCCCGCCATACAGAGGACGCTCGCTGTGCCAGAGCGTGCGCCAGCCGGCGCGCGCAGGCGGCGCGACGAGTGGCTCGCTGACCGGTGCCAGATCCAGTGTGGTCCCCAGATTCAGGACCAGCAGACGCTCGCCCTGAGTCTCGCTGAAGAAGCGCAGCACCAGCCGCTGGTCATCAATCGCTGCGCCGTCCATCCGCCGGTCGGACGCCGTC
The DNA here is from genome assembly GCA_030855205.1 of Acidobacteriota bacterium. GTDB lineage: Bacteria > Acidobacteriota > Vicinamibacteria > Vicinamibacterales > SCN-69-37 > JALYRV01. The sequence goes on from JALYRV010000046.1 coordinate 10,116, forward strand.
AGCACCGGATCGGTCGCGCGCAGGCGCAGCAGATCGGTATGCAGCGCGACGGCGCCGGCGTGCGTGCGCCGTTCCTCAGCCGAGAGCACGCAGGCCTCGAACATCGAGCGATCGTGCGGCGCCGGCAGTATGCCTTCGACCTCCGGGTCGAGCGAACTTCGGAACTGGGTCAGGAATTCCCGGCGCCCCCTGGCCACCGCTTCACTCAGGTCTGCTTCGTGGTCCGCGAAGAACGTAAAGGGTTTCGAGGACGAGAATTCCTGGCCCTGGAACAGCATCGGTGTCCAAGGCCCGAGCAGCAGCAGTGCCGTCATCGCGCGGAGCTGGCCAGGTTGCGCGCGTTGATGCAGCCGCGATCCCTGAGGCGCGAGGTTGGCGACCTGATCGTGGTTCTCGAGATACGCGACGAACCGCGCCGCGGGGACGGCGAGCGCCGGCTCCCCGCGCGCGTCCTTCTGCCATGCGTACCGCTGTCCCTGAAACAGGAAGCCGTGCCGCGCGCACGCGAGCAGCTCGCGCGCGTGTCCAGTGTAATCGGCGGTGTACGCGGAACGCTGGCCGACGAGCGCCACGAAAGCCGAGTGATGGAAGTCGTCGTTCCACAATGCGTCGATCCCCGCGCCCCCCTCTGGGCCCGGCTGGAGCAGCCGCGCGTGCTGCGGCTCGTGCTCGCCGAACATCAGCAACGGTCTCTCCCTGGCCGCGTCCCGCGCCGCCTGCGCGATCTCCGCGAGCACGTATGTCGGGGACTTGTCGAAGATCTGCTGGACGGCGTCGAAGCGGAAGCCGTCGAGCCGGAACTCCGCGATCCAGTACGCGGCATTCGCCGCGGCGAATGCCCGCACGCCCGCAGCCCCTTCGCCGTCGAAGTTGATCGCGTCACCCCAATCGTTGATGTACGCCTTCGTGAAAAACTGGGGAGCAAACACGGGGAGGTAGTTGCCGTCGGGCCCGAGGTGGTTGTAGACGACGTCGAGAATCACGTTCAGCCCGAGCCCGTGCGCGGCGTCGACGAACGCGCGGAAGTCATCGGGTGTGCCGTAGTGGTGGTACGGGGCAAACCAGTGCACGCCGTCATAGCCCCACCCGAACGTGCCCGGGAACTCCGCGATAGGCATGATCTCGAGCACGGTGATGCCGATGTCCTTCAACGCGGCGAGCGGCGCGATCGCAGCGCGCCACGTGCCCTCGGGCGTGAAGGTGCCGATGTGCATCTCGTAGACGACCGCGCGCTCGAGCGGCGTCACCGGCCAACGGTCGTGCCTCCACGGGAACCCGGAAGGGTCGACCACCTCCGACATGCCATGGGGGCCGTCCGGCTGGGAGCGCGACGCCGGATCTGCGTAAACCTTCTCCCCATCGTCGAGCTTGAATCCGTAGCGGGTTCCAGCCCGCCCGGCGATTTCTGTCTCGAAATAACCGCCGTTCCTGCGGTCGAGGCGCGACTCGAGCCCCTCGACAACAACAGACATCGCGCGCGCCCCCGGCGCCCACACGCGAAGCGACACCTGATCACCGGTCAACTCGGCCCCTATTGGAAAGCGACGCATCGCGCGGCTCTCTGCAACAGGTATTCCGGTGCGGACATTGCAGTTCTGCCGTTTCATGGAAAAGAAGCCTGCTCCGCAGCCGGGCGACAGCGACCGATGACGCTGTTTCGAGGCCTGCGGCTCCCCATCAGCATCGGCCAGCTCCTGCGGCGCACGGGCAGTGAAGTCATCAAGGACGATGTTCTGGGCATGGCCGGGCAGCTGGCGTATTTTTTCGTGCTGGCGCTCTTCCCGGCGCTCATCTTCTTCGTCTCGCTCGTGGCCTACCTTCCGGGCGACATGACGCAGCAGTTGATCGCGTCGATTCAGCCGGTATTGCCAAGCGAAGTGTCGTCGGTCGTCGAGGAACAGATCGCCAAGCTGCGCGCGGCCGACACGGAGAGCATCCTGACGTTCGGGTTGATCTTCGCGATCTGGAGCAGCTCGGGAGCGCTGATCGCCATCATCTCCACGCTCAATCGCGCGTACGACATCACGGAGGGGCGCCCGTGGTGGAAGGTGCGGCTGGTCGCGATTGGCCTGACGTTCTCACTGGCGATTGTCGTCGTCGCCGCGCTCGTGCTGATGATCGCCGGCCCCATGCTCGCCGCGAAGGTGGGCGCGTGGCTCGGCGCGGGGCCGATGTTCACCGCGGTGTGGAATGTCGCGCGCTGGCCCGTCATCTTCCTGCTCGTGAGCGTCGGCATCGCGCTCGTCTATCACCAGGCGCCTGACGCCGAACAGGAGTGGGTCTGGATCACGCCCGGCGCGATCCTGGCGACGGTGCTGTGGGTATGCGCGTCGCTCGGGCTCCAGGAGTACATGGCGCGCGCGGGATCGTTCAATGAAACGTACGGCACGCTCGGCGGCGCCATGGCCGTGCTGCTCTGGCTGTATGTGTCAGGGGTCGCGATTCTGGTCGGCGGCGAGATGAACGCGGAGATCGAGCACGCCTCTCCCGACGGCAAGAATCCCGGAGAGAAACACCCATGTGAGCGCCGCCGCCTGGTGGCGTTTGCGAAGCCGCGTCCTCAGACCGCGCGCACGGCCAGTACGGTCTGATCGTCGACGCGCGTGCCGACCGCCGCAAGTGCGCTGATCCGCGCGACGAGATCGGTCAGCGGCGCCGCGGCGTGTGCGGCGAGGATCCTCGACACCGGCTCCAGCCCGACTTCCTGCTGCCCGGCGTCGAGCGCTTCGAGAATGCCGTCGGTGAGCAGCAGCGCGACGTCTCCCTGCTCGAACGGCGTGTCGACAGCGCTGCAGCTGAAATCGTCGAGCAGCGCGATCGCCGGTCCGGTCGACGCGATCTCCTCGACGCGCCCGGTGGCCTTCCGGTAGAGGAGCATCGGCGGATGGCCGCCGCCGGCGAACTGCAGCGATCCGGCCGACACGCGCATCACGCCCGCGGTCACGAACATGTTCGGCTCGGTCAGCGGCGCCAGCGCGATGTGTATCTCGGCCAGCAGTTCGGCGGGATCCGACAGGCGCGCGACGCTCGTGCGAAAAGCCGTCTTGAACATGCCCATCAGCAGGCCCGCGCCGACGCCGTGTCCGCTGACGTCGGCCACGCAACCCACGATCCCCGCCGGGCCTTCCACGATGTCGACGAGGTCGCCGCCGATGTCTCCGGACGCGGTTGAGACCCCCGCCCATTCGGCGTGCGCGCCGCGGCCGTCGATCGCCGGCACCAGCCGCTGATGGATGCGTTGCGCCAGCCGGATTTCAGCCGTCGTCGTCCAGTAGCGCGCCCCTTCGCGAGTGAACAGCGACACGAAGAGACCGTACCCGGCCGCGATGAACGCGATGAGCAGCAACGCGTTGAAGCGCAGGTGGTCGCGCCAGTGCCGGACGTCGGAGGCGCTCAGAGGACCCTCGAGCGTGCCCCCTTCCTTCCTGAGCCATCGGAGCACCGCGATCAGCGCCAGCTGCACGATCAGCCCGGCCGTCATGTAGAGACCGACACGGCCGGTGAATCCCGCGCGGCCATAGAGCACGGCGACGCCGCCCGACATCACGATCAGGAGCACGAGTGACAGCCACGAGTGATCGCCGGCCCCCTGCAGACCCATGGCGATGCCGACCGGCGCGAACAGGCAGAAGATAGCGCCGTCGAGCGTGGCGCGCGAGCGTGGCGACAGCGACTCGTAGAAAAGGCGTGTGCGCGCGTTCGCTTTCACGCCGCCATTCTACTTGCCGATGGCGAGCAGATGACCGTGCGTGCGGAAGTACCAGACGCCGTCGACGAGCGCCGGCGACGCGAGTACGGGCTCGCCGAGCCGGTTGACGCGCAACAGGTTGAACGCCTTGCCGGCCTGCAGCACGAACGTGTCGCCGGCGTCGTTCGTGAAGAACACCTTGCCGTCGACACCCACGGGCGAGGCCGAAAAGCCTTCGCGCACGGCGTCGCCCAGCCGCCCCTGCCAGAGCACCGTGCCCTGCCTGGCGTCATAAGCCGTCACGATGCTGGCCATGTCGTTGATCAGATAGAGCTCGTCGCCATAGAGCAGCGGCGACGGCACGAAGGGCGATCCCTTCACTTCCTTCCATGCCACGTGCGTGGCGGCGACGTCTCCCGATCCGCCCGGCCGGATGGCGAGCGTCGGGCCGGCGCGGCCCGATGACGCGAAGACCAGCCCGTGCCCGGCTACCGGCGTCGGAATGACCTCGAAGAGACTGCCGCCGGCCGTCCAGAGCACGGCGCCCGTGCCGGGATCGTAGGCGTAGACCTTGCGCATGCTCGAGACGATGATCTCGTCGCGCGTGCCCGCGCGAATGGCGACGGGCGTCCCCCAGCCCACTTGCTCGGCACGCGGGGTCATCCAGCGCCGCTCGCCCGTCTTCGCATCGAAGGCGGCGATGAAGCCCCCCTCGGCGCCGCGCTGGTCCTGGTAGAGGATGAGGCGGTCCTTGTAGAGCAGCGGAGAGCCGGCGGTCCCGTGGGACGCCTCAATCGACCCGAGCCGCTGGTGCCAGACCTGCGCGCCCGCGAAGTCGACCGCCATGACGCCGTGCGATCCGAGATACGCGTAGACGCGCGTGCCGTCGGTCGACGGCGTGCTCGACGCGTAGCCGTTCTTCTCCCACACCTCCTCAGAAGCCGTGACCGGCGCGAACGTCTCCCACAGTTTCCGCCCGCCGGCGCGGTCGAATGCCGCGATGCCGCGACGCGATCCGTCCCACGACGACGTCACGAGAAAGAGGTGTCCGCCCCAGACGATGGGAGACCCGTTCCCAGCGATGTCGAGCTTCGTCCTCCACTTGATGTTCTCCGTGGCCGACCACGTGTCGAGCACGTTCGCGCCCTGCGCGATGCCCTGACCCGATGGCCCGCGCCACCGCGGCCAGTAGTTGGCGCCCTCACCCTCGACGCGAATCATCTCCACGTGATCAGGCGCGGGGGATTGCGGAGCGGCGGCCATGAAAAGCGATGCGGCGAGTAACGCCGAGAGGATGCGCATGCGCGCAGTCTAAGCCACACCGCCGCCCCCGTGACACGCCCGGTGTGAGCCGTGGTGCGGGCGTCACGGGCGCCCATTCCGGCGGGCTGGACGAGCCCTCCTGTCAGAAAAGCCGAGCTCGATGCTGCCTCATTTTGCAGCATCTTCGTACGGCTCTAAATGGTGTACCGCCTGCGGTTAGCTTGGGTCCAGCAGGCCTGCCGTGAGGCTTGTTTCGCGCGGCAGGCGAAAGTGCGCGAAGTGCCAAAAGTGGCAGAAATGGCGGTTTTTCAACGGTTTAGCGTTGCCCAAACCGTACACTTTCGATACAATGACGAGCGCTGCTAGCGGCGTCACTCCTTTCTATATCGCGCCTTAATCGCTTGGGGGCCACGTGACATTTCAGCTCGGTGACAAGGTCATTTACCCGAATCATGGTCTGGGGGTCGTCGAACGAATCGAGACCAAAACCATCATGGGCACGACGTGCGGGTTTTATACCCTGCGCATGGTTGCGAACGATACGACCGTGCTCGTGCCCGTAGACAACGTCGACAGCGTCGGACTCCGGCGCGCCATTGAGGATGCTGAAGTCGAGCGGCTCTACGCCAAGCTCGGCGACGGCAAAATCGACAACCATCAGAACTGGAAGGGCCGGTTCAAGGACAACTCGGACAAGATGCGCACGGGCTCGATTCACGACGTCGTCGATGTCCTGAAGAGCCTGACCTTCCTGGCCAAGTCGAAGAACCTCTCGTTCCGCGAGAAGCGCATGCTCGACCGCGCGCGCTTCCTCGTCACGTCCGAGATTTCCTCGGTGATCGGCGAACAGATGCTGATGGTCGAGGACAAGGTCGACAAGGCGCTCGAGCGCTGCTTCATGACACGCGCCCGCGCCGTCGCTCGCGCGAAGGCGCCGAAGCCGGCCGCGAAGCCGACCACCCGCGTCTCGGCCCGTCGCACCGCGCGCGCGTCCTAGCCGCCCGGCGGTTCTCTTTGAACGGGCCTGTCCCAGCCGGACAGGCCCGTTCTGTTTAACGCCGAATCCGCGTACGATGCCTCGGTGACATTCCTCGCGGCCGTGCGCTCCCTCCTGGCTTACGCCGTCGTCGCCGTGTATACGCTGCTCGTCGGCGCGCCGTTCATCCTGATCGCGATCATCACGAAGAAGCCACGCCCTCTGTACATGGTCGGCGTGTTCGGCGTCCGGATCGGGCTCGCGCTGACCGGGATCAGGTGGCGGACATCGGGTATGGAGCACGTCCAGCGCCACCGCGCGGCGGTCTACGGCATCAATCACAGCAGCAACGTCGAGCCGCCGATCATCTTCTGCGTGCTGCGCGAGCTGATGCCGCGCCTGCGCGTGCTCTACAAGGCGGAGCTGCGGAAGCTGCCCATCGTCGTGCGGGCGTTCGACGTCGCCGGGTTCGTGCCGCTCGAGCGCGGCAATCGCGACCAGAGCCTACCGGCGATCGACATGGCCGCCAAGGCGCTGCAGGATGGGAACTCCTTCCTGATCTTCCCTGAAGGCACGCGCAGCCGCACCGGCGAGCTGCTGCCGTTCAAGAAGGGCGGCTTCATCATGGCGATCCGCGCGCAGGCGCCGATCGTGCCCGTGGCGATCATCGGCGCACGCGCTGCCATGCGGAAGGGAAGCCCGTGGATCTACCCGGTCGTCGTATCGGTGCGGTTCGGCGAGCCCGTCGAGACCGCCGGTGTGGCGGTGGAGCAGCGGGACCAACTTGTGCAACGGGTGAGGGCGCGAGTGGAGGCGATGCTGGCGCAAGGGCCCATCGCCGGCGCTGAACGGTGAACATGGAGTCTATCGAAACGCTTGGGCGCGCGATGGGCTTTGCCTTCGCGGCCGGGATCAATCTCTACGCGTCGGTGGCCATTCTCGGCCTGGCGGCGCGGTTCGGGTGGGTCCAGCTGCCGGCGCAGTTCGACGTCTTCAACAGCGACCTGATCATCGGCGCGGCGATTGTGATGTACCTGATCGAGTTCGCGGCCGACAAGGTGCCATGGGTCGACTCGATGTGGGACTCCGTCCACACGGCGATTCGCCCGGTGGGCGGCGCGCTCATCGCGATGGCGGCCATCGGCGACGTGCCGCCGGCCGTCGAAGGGCTCGTCGCGCTCTTGGGCGGCGGGCTCGCGGCAGGCACGCACCTCACGAAGGCTGGCACGCGCGCGGTCGCCAACACCAGCCCCGAGCCCTTCTCCAACTGGATCCTGAGCTTCAGCGAAGACCTCTTCGTCGTCGGCCTCGGCTGGCTGGCGCTTCAGTACCCGGTCGCCGCGCTCGTGGTGGTCGCCATCCTCACCGGCCTCATCGCGCTCTTCCTGACCCTCATCATCCGGTGGGCGAGGAAACGCTGGCGCCGGCAGCCGAGCCCTGGCTAGGGCCTATCGGCCCGTCGTAAAGGTGATCCTCGCCGGCTTCATGGCAACGCCGTCCGTCGCTTTGATCTCGTTGCCGAACGCGATGACCACGTTCGTGAAGGGCGCGAGGGGCTGCGCGAAGCGGATCTCGACAGAGCGGTTGGCTGCGCGATACGTGGTGGCCGCCGCGGGCGCCGGGCCCGGGGCCGACCCGTCGGTGCGAAGCCCATACGCGACAGCGACCTGATTTTCGAGCGAGCCTGGCTCGATGTCACGCGAGAACTGCACGCGGAGCACCACGTTGGTCGGGATGTCGTCCTCCCCGTCGAGCGGCGCGCTGAAGATGATCGCGGGCGGCGCGCCCGGCGGCAGGGGAGCCGGCGGCTCTGCTGTCTCTTCCGTTTCCGGACGGGCCAGCTCGATCGTCTTGCCCTCAATCCAAGCGAGCGGCGGCTCATGTCTCACGACGCCCGTGATGCGCACCCACTCGCGCGTGTCGCGGCGCGAATCCTGATCGAGCGTGAAGCCGCGGCCGCGCGCGCGCAGCCCGCTGATCCAGACAGACGCGTCGGCTACACGCACCACGTACTCATACGGCGACTTCCCGGGAGGCGCGGGCTGATCCGCGAGGAGGTTCTTGCCGCGGAAGCGTCCGGCCACCGTCACCGTCTTGCCGGCATACGCTGCCGGGTCCAGCGCGATCGCATGAAGCGAGGCCTGTGGCGGCGGCTCGTACTTCTCGGAGCGCGCGCCCGTCAGCAGGAAGAGCTGGTCGCGACCAGGCCAGCGACCTTCGTTCACGACGTCGAGTATGCGCTGGACGTCGATATTGGCGAGCCTCGGCTCGGATGGATCGAGGCGGCCCAGGTCGAGGAACATGCCACGCAGCAGCACGCTTCCCTGCGGATCCTGCGGCGTCTGCCAGAGGGCGACGACGCGCTGCTTGTCGCCGACGGGGATGACGCTGGGCCCGTGCTCGCTATGGACCGTGCCGAGGAATGTGACGTGCGAGCCGTGGAAGAACACGGGGAATCGCGCCAGCGCGTGCGCCGTCGTCACGTGCCGCTGGGTGGCCTGCGTGGAAGCGGAGCCCGCCGCGGCAAGCGCGAGGAGCACGATGAGGGCGGCGGTACGGCGCACGGAAGGATCGTAGCCGATATAATTGCGACCCGTGAAGGAGCCCGAACAGGTCCCGGAGCTGACGATCAACCGCCTGTCGGTCTATTTGCGGTGCCTCAATACGCTGGACGTGGCCGGCGTGAACACGATTTCGTCGAAGGCGCTGGCCGAGCAGTTCCACCTCAACGCGGCGCAAATCCGCAAGGACCTCGCGTACTTCGGTGAGTTCGGCGTGCGCGGCGTGGGCTACACGGTCAAGGAGCTCAAGCGTCAGCTTCGCCAGATTCTCGGACTGGACCGGCGCGTGCGCGTGGCCGTCATCGGCGCCGGCAACCTCGGCCTCGCCCTCGCCGATTATCCCGGCTTCCGCCAGGAAGGCTTCTCCATCTCCGCGCTTTTCGACACGGAGCGCAGCAAGATCGGCCAGAAATCGAAGACGGGCGTGCGCATTCTGGACATCGACGACCTTCCGAAGATCGCGAAGAAGGAAACCATCGATATCGCCGTGATTGCCGTGCCCGCCGAAGCGGCCCAGGCCGTGGTCAATGGCGCGGTGGCCGCGGGCATCAAGGCGATTCTCAATTTCTCGCCCGGCACCCTGCGCACGCCGTCCGACGTGAAACTGAAGCACGTCGACCTCACGGTGTCGCTCGAGAGTCTGTCGTTCTTCCTGGCGCGCGAGGAGCAGCACCATGGCGCGTAGCGCCCGGCCGAAGCGCACGGCGCTGTCGCACGTCGACGCCGAGGGGCGCGCACGGATGGTCGACGTGTCCGGCAAGGCGAGCACGGCGCGAGAGGCCATCGCGCGTGGACGCATCACGCTCAGCCCGGACGCGATCACGGCGATTCGCGACAGGAAGGTCAAAAAGGGCGATCCGCTGTCGACCGCGCGTCTGGCCGGCGTGATGGCGGCCAAGCGCACTTCGGATCTGATCCCGCTGTGCCATCCGCTGCAACTGACGCACGTCGACGTCGCGATCGAGCCGGTGAAACACGGATACGACGTGACCGCAACGGTGCGCACGACAGGACCGACCGGCGTCGAGATGGAAGCGCTGACGGCCGTCGCGGTGGCCGCGTTGACCATCTACGACATGGTGAAGGCGATCGACCAGCACATGGTCATCGGCGACATCAAGGTTAAGGCGAAGACGGGCGGCCGCAGGGATTTCAGGGCGTGAGGCGAAGTGCAGCCTGACGTTCCCGGCACGGCGTCCTCACTGACCGTCGTCGTCGCGATCTTCGCGGCGCGCGTGTGGACCCTGGACTCGTCGTTCGTCGACACGCTTCGCCGCAGGTTTCCGTCGGTGACGTTCATCGAGGCACGCACGCACGAAGCGCTCGAGGCCGCGCTGCCACTCGCGGACATCGCGTTCAGCTCGGTCGTCCGCGAACGCCACTTCGCGCACGCGCACAAACTGCGCTGGATCCATTCGTCCGCCGCCGGCGTCGGCGCCCTCCTGTTCCCCTCACTCGTCGAGAGCGGCGTCGTCGTGACCAACTCGCGTGGCGTGCAGTCGTCATCGATCGCGGAGCACATTCTCGCCGCGGTGTTCGCGTGGCGCCGCGGGCTCCACACGGCCATGCGCCGGCAGGTCCGCCGCGAATGGGCACAGGACGAGCTGTCGGCTGTGCGCCCTGCGCGCCTGGCCGACACACGCGCGCTCGTCGTCGGCATGGGCTCGATCGGCCGTCAGGCCGCGGCGATGCTCGATGCGCTGGGCCTGCCGGTCACCGGCGTCGGGCGGCGCGCGCGGGAGGGGCAGGCCGGGATCGACAGCCTGCCGGCGCTGCTGCCCTCGAG
>JALYRV010000202.1 GCA_030855205.1 Acidobacteriota bacterium
GTCCTGACAGCTCCTGTTTCAGGGCCTCTCGGCCCCGATGGATGTCGGTCTTGACCTTCGCGAGCGAGACGCCGAGCGCCTCCGCGATGGCCTGATACGTCAGCTCCTCGAAATGGAACAGCACGAGTGGCACGCGCTGGTGATCGGGCAGCGTGCGCAGTGCGCGCTCGAGCCGTTCCTCTCGCTCGATGCGCTCCAGGTCGTCGGGCGCCGACGTGAGGCGCGCGATCCGCTCCTCCAGTCTCGGCATCCCATCGTCTTTCTCCATCTCGCTGAAGAAGCGCCAGCGCGATCGGTAGCGCGAGAGATGGTTGAGACACAGGTTCGTCGCGACCGTCTTGAGCCAGCCGGGCGCGGCGGGGTTGCCGTCGATGTCGGCGAACCGCTCGAAGGCGCGCATGAACACCGTCTGCGCCACGTCTTCGGCGTCCGATTCACGCCCCAGCAGACGCACGGCCGTGGCAAACACCATGTCCTGGTATTCACGGACGAACGCCTCGAACCGGTCCACGCCGTTCATGGCCGGACGGTGGCCCTGCCTGCGGTCACTGGATGACAAACCCGGCACGGGGAGGAAAGTTGCACCGTGGGGGAGAGTCTAGCGGCTCGGCGCCTGGGGTAATCTACGGACTCACTCGTGCACGGACCGTGCGATGGCCTCGGCATCTGATGCGTCAGCACTCTGATTTCAGAATTCTTGTCGGGTTCGCGCTGGTGCCTTTCGGCGTCGGCCTGCTGGCATTCGCGGTGTTCCTGCTCCTGTGGCGGACCGGAACACTGGGCGGCGGCGGCACGCTGGCCGATCCGGTCGGCGCGGCGGTCGCCATGGGCCTGTCGGTTGGCATACTGGCCGCGGCGGTGATCCTCGCCGGGGCATGGCCCGGCGTGTACTGGATGATGCGCAGACGCCCCCTGTCGTTCCGCAGGATGCTCCTCTTTGGCTGTGCCCTCGGAAACCTTCCTTTCTTCGTCATCATCCTCGGGATCATCGTGGTGAACGGCGCGACGGTGGATGTCGCGCGGTTCTGGTCTGGATGGTCGGGCTTCCTCATTCGAGCAGGCCTCGGGATAGTCGCGGGCACCTTTGGCGCCGCACTGTTCTGGGTGGTTGCGATCCGTGGCACGGAGCTGAGTTCGTGATGCCGGAAGCAATCGGCGGCAAGCCGGAGCTTCGGCGATTGGAGCGTAAGCTTCCGCATGCGCATTAGTCCCATCGAGCGCTTGACGATGCCTGTGGCGGAGCCCGATCTGCGCGAACTCGCCGCGCTGCTCATCGACGCCGTCGATGCCGGCGCCGCAGTGAGCTTCATCTCTCCGCTGACGCGCGAGAGCGCCGAGAGCTGGTGGCGGCAGGCGCTCGCCTCGTCTGGCGCCGTTTGCCTCGTCGTCCGTGACACGGAGGGCATTGCCGGCACCGTGCAACTGCATCCCGCATGGGCGCCCAACCAGCCGCATCGCGCGGAAGTGACGAAGCTGCTCGTGCACCGCCGCGTCTGGCGGCAGGGGATCGGGCGCAGCCTGATGGAAGCCGTGGAGCAGACGGCCCGCGAGGCCGGGTTCACGCTGCTCACGCTCGATGCGAAGCGGGGCGCCGCCGCCGACTATCTGTACCGCACGCTCGAGTGGACCGCGGCCGGCACGATTCCCGGTTTCGCGATCGATCCCGACGGCACGCCGCACGACGCGGTCATCTTCTACAAGGCGTTCGATGCCTGAGCCGCCGCGGCACACGCGGCGGCCGCGCTACGCCGGCAGGAACCCGCGCACCTTCGACGAGAAGTACAAGGAGCTCGACCCGGCGCGGTACGAGAGCGAGGTCGAGAAGGTGATGGCCGCCGGGAAGACACCGGCCGGCACACACCGCCCGATCATGGTCGAGGAAGTGCTCGAGTGCCTGCGGCCCTCGACCGGCGACGTGGCCGTCGACTGCACGCTGGGTGGCGGGGGCCATGCGCGCGCTATCCTCGAACGCATCTGGCCCGGGGGCCGGCTGATCGGACTCGACGCCGATCCGATCGAGCTGCCGCGTACCGAAGCGAGCCTGCGCGAGGCCGGCTTCGACACCGGCACCTTCACGGCGCATGTCGCCAACTTCGCCGGACTGCATCGCGTGCTCGATCTCGAGGGCCTCCAGCACGCCGACGTGATTCTCGCCGACCTTGGCGTGTCGTCCATGCAACTCGACAACCCCGCCCGCGGCTTCGGCTACAAAGTGGCCGGCCCTCTCGACATGCGCATGAATCCGTCGCGCGGAGAGCCGGCGTCGCGCCTCATCGAACGCCTCGACGAAGAGGCGCTTGCCACCATTCTCGATGAACACGCCGACGAGCCACACGCCGCGTTCATCGCGGCCGTGATCAAGCAGGAGCCGATCGACACCACGCACTTGCTGGAGCGCCTCGTGCGCACGGCGCTCACCGGGACGCTGGGCCTGGACAAGGCGGAGGCGAAGAACTCGATCCGCCGCACGTTCCAGGCGCTGCGGATCGCGGTCAACGACGAGTTCTCGAAGCTCGACGCGCTGCTGCGCGCCCTGCCGCTGTGTCTGGCGTCAGGCGGCCGCGCCGCGATCATCACGTTTCATTCGGGTGAGGATCGCCGTGTGAAGAAAGCGTTTCAGGCGGGGCAGCGCGACGGCCTGTATTCAGATATCGCCGGCGACGTGATTCGGCCCGGCATGGCAGAGACGCGCGCCAACCGGCGTTCGGCGTCTGCCAAATTGCGTTGGGTGGTGCGTGCGTGAGTGGATTGCTGCGGCTGAAGAAGGACTAAATGGAGCTCAACCTTGTCCCCATTGTCCTCGGAAGCGGAGAGCGGCTATTCGATGGGCTGGGTAATGTACTTGGATTCCAACTAAATACGCGCCGTTCACACTCCGAAGGTCGCGCACCTCAAATTTGTCCCTGTACGTGGCGAGCGGGAGGCATTTGAAGGCCTCCCGTCGTTGGGGTAGGTATTTTGTCGGCTGCGTGAACCGCGCCGAGCGGTGTTGTCGCTCGTCAGAGCAAGCGCGATGCCAATGCCAGCCGGCTCGACCGTGGGTTCGGCCCTTCCCTTGCAATCCGGACTCGCATGATGGCTCGACGATTCAACCAACTCCTCGTCCCCGCGCTCCTGCTCGCCTTTGCCGCCGGATCGGCCGACGCGCAGACGCGCATCGTCCTTCGCGACAACAAGTACACGCCGCAGCAGGATGTCCAGCTCGGACAGGAAGCCGCGTCGGAGGTGCGTCGCGAGTACCCCATGCTCAACGACTCGACCACCGAGCGGCTGGTCGATCGCATCGGGCAGCGCCTCGCCGAGAACATTCCGGCCGCCTACCGGCAGCCCGCGTTCCGGTACTCCTTCGACGTCGTCAACATGAAGGAGATCAACGCGTTTGCCCTGCCTGGCGGCCCCATGTTCGTCAACCGCGGCATGATCGAAGCGTCGCGTACCGAGGCCGAAGTGGCGGGTGTCATGGCGCACGAGATCGCGCACGTCGTGCTGCGTCACGGCACGGTGCAGGCATCGAAAGCGCAGAAATTCCAGATTGGCGCCATCGCCGGACAGATTCTCGGCGCCATCGTCGGCGGCAACACGGGTTCGGTCATCGCGCAGGGTTCTGAGTTCGGACTCGGCGCCTACTTCCTCAAGTACGGCCGTGAGTTCGAGCGCGAAGCCGACCTGCTCGGCGCGCAGATTCTCGCCCAGGCCGGTTACGACCCGATTGCGATGGCGACGATGTTCGAGACGATCGCCAAGCAGGGGGGTGGATCGGGCGGCCCCGAGTGGCTCAGCAGCCACCCGAACCCCGGCAACCGGTCGGCCGCGATCCGAAAGGAAGCGCAGTCGCTTCCGCGCGCCACCTACGCGGGCAACACGACCGAGTTCAACTCCGTCCGCTCACGTCTCGGCCAGATGAGCGCGGCTCCAACGGCGCAGCAGGTGGCGCAGGCCCGCAAGCAGGGGCAGCGCATTCCCGGCGCGAACACCGGCGGCAACACCGGCGACAGGGGATCGGTCGGCACGAGCGGCCGCGCGGCCAACGTCGAGCCCCCCTCGACGCGGTACCGGGCCTATCAGCCCGCGGAGGCCATCCGCGTCCAGGTGCCGGAGAACTGGCAGCAGATCGGTGGCGAGGGCCTCGTGACCTACGCGCCAGAGGGCGGCTACACCCAGGAAGCGTTCACGCATGGCGTGCAGTTCGGCGTCGCGCCGTCCAACGGCCAGAACCTGCAGCAGTCGACCAACGCATTGATTCAGAGCTTCGGTCAGGCGAATCCGAACCTGCGCCGCTCCGGCAACAACGCGCGCACGACCCTCGGCGGCCGTGCGGGTCTGGGCGCCACGCTCGTCAACACGACGCCCTACGGCGATCAGGAAGTCATCATCCTGGCGACCACCACGCTCAGCGACGGCAGCACGCTCTTCATGATCGGCGTCGCGCCGCAGCGCGAGGCGAGCACGTACCAGGGCGTGTTCAACCGCGTGCGGCAGGGGCTCACCATCAACGACCGATAGTTGCACCTGGCCAACGTCTGAAACGGGCGGATCGCGATGGTCCGCCCGTTTCGCATTTAAGGCGGGTAAAATACGGTCATGATTCTTCGTTCCCGCAAGGTTCTTTCGGTCTGTGCCCTGGTGTGTCTGCTGCCGGTCGTGGCCTCGGCGCTTGGCGCCGACATGGCGATGTACATGGGCGGCACGGTGCCCGGCCTCACCGAGAAAACAGAAGGCAAGCTCACGACCTCGTCTGACACGGCGCTGACGTTTCAGTCGAAGTACGGCGCGCCCGTGTTGATTCCCTACAAGTCGATCGGATCGCTCGAATACGGCCAGAAGGCCGGCCGCCGCGTCGGCGTCGCCATTCTCGTCAGCCCGCTCGCGCTCTTCTCGAAGAAGCGGAAGCACTACCTGACGATCGGCTACAAAGACGCGAAGAACGCGGACCAGGCGGCCATCTTCGAGTTGGGCAAGGACATCGTGCGTCCGACGCTCACGGTGCTGCAGGTGCGCACCGGCAAGGAGATCGAATTCCAGGACGGCGAGGCGTGCAAGCAGTTCAGGACGCCGAAAGAGTGCGACGCGCCGAAGAAGTAGCCTTCGCATGACGATCGACGCCGCCTCGGCGAACGCAGCTCTCGCCGGAGCGGTCGAACGCTACTGGGGATATTCCACCTTCCGGCCGCTCCAGCGCGAGGCGATGGAAGCGATCCTCGCGGATCGCGATTCGCTCGTGGTGCTGCCTACCGGTGGCGGCAAGTCCCTCTGCTTCCAGGCCCCCGCCCTCGTCCGCGAGGGGCTCGCCATCGTCGTCTCTCCGCTCATCTCGCTGATGAAGGATCAGGTCGACACGCTGGTCGGCAACGGCGTGTCTGCCGCGTTTCTCAACAGCTCTCTGTCGTCCGACGCGCGGAGCACGATCACCTCGGGCGTGCGAGACGGGAAATACCGGCTGCTCTACGTGTCGCCCGAGCGGCTTGTCGGCGAAGGCGGTGACGGCTTTCAAAGCTGGCTCTCGCGCTGCAACGTGAGCTTCATCGCCGTCGACGAGGCGCACTGCGTCAGCCAGTGGGGGCACGACTTCCGGCCGGACTATCTGAACATCGGTGAGGCGCGCGAACGGTTGGGCGCGCCGCCCTGCGTCGCCCTCACCGCCACGGCCACGCCGCGCGTTCAGGACGACATCGCCGAAGTCCTCGGCCTGCGCGACGCGGCCCGCATCGTCACGGGCTTCAACCGGCCCAACCTCCTCTTCAGCGTCCGCTCGACGCCGACGGCGAAGGAGAAGAAGAACGCCCTCGCGGCGTTCCTCCACGAGCGCGAGGGGCAGCCGGGGCTGGTCTACGTCTCGACGCGCAAGGAGGCCGACGCCATCGCCCGGTTCATCCGCGAGCACGCGGGGCGCGAGGCGCGCACCTACCACGCCGGGCTGCCCGACGCCGAGCGCACCGAGGTGCAGGAGCGCTTCCT
>JALYRV010000047.1 GCA_030855205.1 Acidobacteriota bacterium
TCTCGGCATCGACGTGTCCGCGTACACCGTCGAGCACGCCTGGCGGGTATCCGACGGCACCGCGCACGACATCGAGTGGAAGAATCCTTCGCCGGTGTACGGCCACACCGAGAAGGTCCGCGCGCAGCTCGACGACACAGGGTTCCTGTCGCTCTCGCGTCAGCTCGACGCGCCCGTGCACCAGCCGTCGGGCACGTGGCGGTCGCTCAACGACGCGCGCGGCGCCCTGCTCATCGCCTCGGTCGCCGCGCTCTATGTGTTCGGCCTCCTCGTGCTCGTGCGGAGCCGGCGCTGGTCGCTCGTCGGCCGGCGCCTGCCGATCGCGCTGAGCGCGGGCCTGGCCATCGGTTTCCTGCTGACCACGCTCGACAGCGACGGCATCGTGGGCAACATGGCGCTCCTGGCGGTGAGCGTGCTGCTGGCGGGCGGCGCCCTGCCGTCGATCGCCGGCGTCGTCGCATGGCTGAAGCAGGGCAGTGCCGTGCGCGTGCACGGGGCCGAACAGCTCGTGGCCGGCCGCTTTCGATCGCCTGCCGCCGCGGCGTCCCTGCTCGTGGGCGCTGCCTCCGGCGCCGTGCTCGCGCTCGTGATGGTCGCGCACAATGCCGCCGCGCTCCGCGTGCCCGGGTTCGCGCCCGCGGTCGGATCCGAGATCGGCCTCGCGTCGCCCGGCTTCTACACCGCGTTCGGACCGTGGCTCGCGCTCGCAGTAGCCATCGGCCTGGCGATCGCGTTCATGTATGAACTACCGAGCCGTTTTCTGCGCCGCCCGTGGCTGGCGCTCGCGCTCATCGTGCTGATTGCCAGCCCACTGGCCGCCGATGTCCAGGCGGGCGGATGGCCGCTGCTCCTGTCGTCGGTGACGGCGGGCCTGATCATCGCCGTGCTGATGGTGTCGTATGCGAGCCGCGGGCTCGGCGCGGTGCTGGTCGCGGTGCTGTTCTGGCAGCTGCTGCAGCACCTGGTGGCGGCCCGGTCGCTTGGAGGGGCCGTGGCGGGATCGCGCGGCACCGTCATGCTGACCGTCGCGGTGGTGGCGATTGCCGTGGGGATCTGGAGCTATGCCGGCGATCGCATGAAGGCCGGCGTCGACACGCTCAGCTCGAAATCGGGAATCCGGCCCTAACCCTTCGAGCGCACGGACGCGCGCACGAATTCGCGGTTCATCGTCGCGATGTTGCGCAGCGAGATCTCCTTGGGGCAGACCGCTTCGCATTCCCCTTCGTTCGAGCAGCTGCCGAAGCCTTCGGCGTCGTGGCGGCCGATCATCCGCATCACGCGCTCGGACCGCTCGACCTGTCCCTGCGGCAGCAGCGACATCTGCGTGACCTTGGCGGACGTGAACAGCGCGGCCGAGGCGTTCTTGCACGCCGCGACGCACGCGCCGCACCCGATGCACTGTGCGGATTCGAAGGCCATCTCCGCGATCGGCCTCGGGATCGGGATCGCGTTGCCGTCGGGCGCGCCGCCCACATTCATCGAGACATAGCCGCCCGCCTGGATGATCCGGTCGAACGCGCTGCGATCGACGACGAGATCGCGCACGAGCGGGAAGCCTTTAGCGCGCCACGGCTCGAGCACGAGGGTGTCGCCGTCCTTGAAGCTGCGCATGTGCAGCTGGCACACCGTCGTCGCGCGCTGCGGGCCGTGGGCCAGGCCGTTGATCATGAATCCGCAGGTGCCGCAGATGCCTTCCCGGCAGTCCGAGTCGAACGCGATCGGCTCTTCCCCCTTCTCGATCAGCCGCTCGTTGACGGCGTCGAGCATCTCGAGAAACGACATGGCGGTGGAGATGTGCTCCGCCGTGTAGTCGACCAGCCGTCCCGGCGACTGCGGGCCCGGCTGGCGCCACACTTTCAGGTGGACGGTGATCGTGGCTTGCGCGCTCACTTGTAGCTCCGCTGAGTGGGCTTCACGTACTCGAACGT
Source organism: Acidobacteriota bacterium (assembly GCA_030855205.1). GTDB lineage: Bacteria > Acidobacteriota > Vicinamibacteria > Vicinamibacterales > SCN-69-37 > JALYRV01. The sequence continues at coordinate 1,929 of JALYRV010000047.1, forward strand.
GAGCGGTTCCTTGTGCAGCGCCGACGGCTGACCGTCTCCACGGTATTCCCAGGCCGCCGCGTACGTGAAGTTCGCGTCGTCGCGCAGCGCTTCGCCGTCTGGCGTCTGGCTCTCCTCGCGGAAGTGCCCGCCGCACGATTCGGTGCGGTGGAGCGCATCGAGCGCCAGCAGCTCGGCGAACTCGAGATAGTCGGCGACGCGGCCGGCGTATTCGAGATTCTTGTTGAGATACGTCGATTCCCCCGGCACGGACACGTTCTGCCAGAACTCCTCGCGCAGCTTCGGGATGCGCTCGAGGGCCGTGCGCAGGCCGGCGTCGTTGCGTGACATGCCGACGCAGTCCCAGAGCAGGCGTCCGACTTCCTGGTGGAGCTGGCGCGGCGTCCTGCCGCCGCGGATCGCGAGCATGCGATCGAGTCGCGCGCGCACGCTGCTGTCGGCCTCGCCAAACGCCGCATGGTCGGTGGTGACTTTCGGCAGCGGCGTGCCCGCGATGTAGTGCGCGAGCGTGTACGGAATGACGAAGTAGCCGTCGGCGAGCCCCTGCATCAGCGCGCTCGCGCCCAGGCGGTTGGCGCCGTGGTCCGAGAAGTTCGCTTCACCCAGCACGTGCAGGCCCGGAATGGTGCTCATCAGGTTGTAGTCGACCCACAGTCCGCCCATCGTGTAGTGGATGGCCGGGTAGATCCGCATCGGCTCCTTGTACGGATCCTCGTCGGTGATCTTCTGGTACATGTCGAAGAGGTTGGCGTACTTCGACTTGATGACGCCTGCTCCGAGCCGCGCGATCGCATCCCGGAAGTCGAGGTAGACGGCGAGCCCGCTTTCGCCGACGCCCCGCCCTTCATCGCACACCGACTTCGCGTTGCGCGACGCCACGTCGCGCGGCACGAGGTTGCCGAAGCTCGGGTATCGCCGCTCCAGGTAGTAGTCGCGGTCTTCTTCGGGAATGTCTTTCGGATGACGTGCGTCGCCAGCGGTCTTCGGCACCCATACGCGGCCGTCGTTGCGCAGCGACTCGGACATCAGCGTGAGCTTCGACTGGTGCTCCCCCGACACGGGAATACACGTCGGGTGAATCTGCGTGAAACACGGGTTGGCGAAGAACGCGCCGCGCTTGTGCGCGCGCCACGCCGCTGTCACGTTCGAGTTCACCGCGTTGGTCGACAGGTAGTACGCCGTGCCATAGCCGCCCGTGGCCAGGCACACCGCATCCGCCGCGTAACGCTCTATCTCTCCCGTAATCAGATTGCGGCAGATGATGCCGCGCGCCTTCCCGTCGATCACGACGACGTCGAGCATCTCGCGATTGGCGAACAGCGACACCGTGCCGCGCTCCACCTGCCGCATCATCGATTGATAGGCGCCCAGCAGCAGCTGCTGGCCCGTCTGCCCGCGCGCGTAGAACGTGCGCGACACCTGCGCGCCGCCGAACGATCGGTTGTCGAGCAGCCCCCCGTACTCGCGCGCGAACGGCACGCCCTGCGCGACGCACTGGTCGATGATGTTGACGCTGAGCTGCGCGAGCCGGTAGACGTTCGCTTCGCGCGCGCGATAGTCGCCCCCCTTGATCGTGTCGTAGAACAGCCGGTAGATGCTGTCGCCGTCATTCTGGTAGTTCTTGGCGGCGTTGATGCCTCCCTGCGCGGCGATGCTGTGCGCGCGGCGCGGGCTGTCGTGGATGCAGAAGCTCAGAACCTGGTAGCCAAGCTCGCCGAGTGACGCCGCCGCCGACGCACCCGCCAGCCCCGTGCCGACGACGATGACGGCGTGCTTGCGCCGGTTCGCGGGATTGACCAGCTTCGACTCGAAGCGATGCCGGTCCCATTTCTCGGCGAGCGGTCCTGACGGAATCCTAGGATCAAGAATCATGTTCGCGCGGCTTCACTGCGTGAAGAAATACACCCAGACGGGAATCATGGCGAAGCCGCCCGCGATCGCCGCGGCGGTAATCGCGCCGCCGATGAGCACGCCTTTGGTCGCGCGCGCCGGCATGGCGCCCAGCGACTGCAGGGCGCTCGTGATGCCGTGACGCAGGTGCATGCCGACCAGCGCCATCGCGACCACGTACCAGACGACGTTGAGCGGGTTGTGGAAGACCTCGAGCGTCAGGCGGTAGAGATCGCGCACGCCCGGCTCCGCCGCGTCGTAGTACGCGCCGAACTTGAATGTCTTGAGATGCAGGATGAGGAACACGAGGATGGCCGTGCCCGACACGATCATCGTCGTCGACGACACCGACTTGCGGCTGGTGTGCCCGGCCGGCTTCTTGACCGAGTAGCGATCCGGCCGCGCGCCGCGGTTGCGCGCGAAGTTGCCGACGGCTTTGTAGATGTGCAGCAGGAACACCGCCGCGAGGCCCGCCTCGGCGATGTAGATGAGCGGATTCGAGATCAGTTTGTGGGCGTAGGCGTTGAAGGCTTCGGGCCCGGCCAGCAGCAGGAGGTTGCCTGCGAGATGCGCGATCAGAAACGCGAAGAGGGCGAGCCCCGTGAGCGCGATGAGAATCTTCGTGCCGACCGATGAGGCCATCCGGTGCTCCGACAAACAATTAATTGTACTGTAGACTTTCCCCTTTATGAAGATTCATGAATACCAGGCCAAGCAGGTGCTGTCCCGCTTCGGTGTGCCGACACCGGCCGGAGCGATCGCCACGACCGCCGCGTCGGCGGGGGACGTCGCTTCGGGCCTCGGCGGGTTCCCCGTCGTCGTCAAGGCACAGATTCATGCGGGCGGCCGCGGCAAGGGTGGCGGCGTCAAGCTCGCGAAGAGCCTCGACGAAGCGAAGCAGATCGCGGCGTCTATTCTCGGCATGACGCTCGTCACGCACCAGACGGGCCCCGAGGGGCGCGTCGTGCAGACGATCCTCGTCGAGCAGGGGCTGAAGATCGTCCGTGAGCTCTACCTGGGCCTCGTCATCGACCGATCGACCAAGAACCCCGTGCTGATGGTCAGCCAGGAGGGGGGCGTCGAGATCGAGACGGTCGCCGAAGAGACCCCCGAGAAGATCCACAAGGCGTTCATCGACCCCTCGGTCGGGCTGCAGCCGTTTCAGGCGCGCCAGCTCGCGTTTGCGCTCGGCCTCGAAGGGGATCAGATCAAGAAGGCCGTCCAGGTGATGATGGCGCTCTATCGCACCTTCCTCGAGACCGACGCGTCGATGCTCGAGATAAACCCTCTCATCGTCACCGACGACGGCGGCCTCCTCGCGCTCGACGCGAAGATGACGTTCGACGACAACGCGCTCTACCGGCACGCCGACATCAAGGCGTATCGGGATCTCAACGAAGAAGACCCGCTCGAGATCGAAGCGTCCAAGTTCAGCCTCAATTACATCAAGCTGGACGGCAACATCGGCTGCATGGTCAACGGCGCTGGTCTCGCGATGGCAACGATGGACATCATCAAGCTGGCGGGGGGCGAGCCGGCCAACTTCCTCGACGTCGGGGGCGGCGCCAACGCCGAGCAGATCAAGAACGCGTTCAAGATCCTGATGTCGGACACGGCCGTGCAGGCGGTGTTCATCAACATCTTCGGCGGCATCCTGCGTTGCGACGTGCTGGCCGAGGGCGTGATTGCCGCCGTCAAGGATCTCGGCGTGCGCGTGCCGGTGGTCATCCGCATGGAAGGCACGAACGTCGAGAAGGGCAAGGCGCTGCTCAAGGAGAGCGGCCTCAATTTCCAGACGGCCGACTCGATGGGCGAAGGAGCCGACATGGTTGTCGCCGCCGCCGCAGGAAAGTAATCATGGCAGTACTCATCGACACCAACACGCGGCTGATCGTCCAGGGACTCACGGGCCGCGAAGGCACGTTTCACGCGAAGGCGGCTGCGGCGTATCACACGAACGTCGTCGGCGGCGTGACGCCCGGCAAGGGAGGCACGACGCACGAGGGCTGGCCGGTGTTCAACACCGTGGCCGACGCCGTGCGCGAGACGGGCGCCAATGCCTCGGTGATCTTCGTGCCGCCGCCCGGCGGCGCCGACGCGATCATGGAGGCGGCCGATGCAGGCATTCCGCTGGTCGTGGCGATCACCGAAGGCATTCCGGTCGTCGACATGCTCAAGGCCACCGCGTTTCTGCAGGGTCGCGCGACGCGGCTCATCGGTCCCAACTGTCCCGGCGTGATTTCGGCGGGCAAGGGGAAGGCGGGGATCATCCCTGGCCACATCTGCCGCGAAGGATCGGTCGGCATCGTGTCGAAGAGCGGCACGCTCACCTATGAAGCCATCCATCAGTTGACGGCGCTCGGCCTCGGGCAGACGACCTGCATCGGCATTGGCGGCGATCCGCTCATCGGCACGTCGTTCATCGACGCGCTGGAGCTGTTCGCGGGGGATGGCGCGACCGAAGCGGTCGTCATGATTGGCGAAATTGGCGGCAGCGCCGAAGAGGAAGCCGCGGCGTGGATCGCGGCCAACTTCCGGAAGCCGGTCGTCGGGTTCATTGCCGGCCAGACGGCGCCACCGGGGCGCCGCATGGGCCACGCGGGGGCGATCATCTCGGGGGGCAAGGGCACGGCCGACGAGAAGATGAAGTCGCTGACTCAGGCAGGCGTGTCGGTGGTGCAGAGCCCGGCCGACATCGGCAAGGCTATCAAGGCCGCACTGACGGCATGATTGGCGGCCGGGACTTACAAGGGCCAGAGCAGCAAATGAGCCCGCTCTGCATCAGGTAGCGTTCCGCAAGTAAAATACCCACGTGGTCGTCAACGATTTCAGCATCCAGGTTGCCACGGTCAACGGCTCGGGCAGTCAGACCGCCAATCTCGTCCTGCTGCGCGCGCTCTTCCAGATGGGCGTGCCGGTCTCGGGCAAGAACCTCTTTCCGTCGAACATCGCCGGCCTCCCGACGTGGTTCACGATCCGCGCGAACCATCGCGGCTACGTGAGCCGCAAGAAGGAGATCGACTTCCTCGTCGCCATGAATCCCGAGACGGCGAAGGAAGACACGATGTCGCTCGGGCCCAACAGCGCCGTGCTCTACGACGCGCCGCTCGGGCTCGACAAGCTGCGCGACGACCTGACGTTCTATCCGGTGCCGTTCGACAAGATCGTGGCCGCCGTGTGCCCCGAAGCGAAGCTCCGGCGCCTCGTCAAGAACATGATCTACGACGGCGTGCTGGCGCATCTGCTCGACATCGATCTCGAGGAGATGGAGAAGGCGCTGTCCAAGCAGATGGGCAGGAAGCCCAAGGCCGTCGAGCTCAACATGAACGCGCTCAAGGGGGGCCGCGACTACGCGCGCGAGCACCTCGAGAAGCGCGATCCCTACAAAGTCGAGCGGATGGCGCGCGACGAAGATCTGATTCTGGTCGAGGGCAATCAGGCCGCCGCGCTCGGCTGCATGATGGCCGGCGTCACGGTTGTCGCCTGGTATCCGATCACGCCGTCCTCGTCACTGCCCGAGTCGCTGATCGGCTACATGCGCAAGTACCGCATGGACAAGGCGACGGGGAAGGCCACGTTCGCGATCGTGCAGGCCGAAGACGAGATCGCCGCGCTCGGCATGGTGCTCGGCGCGACCTGGGCCGGCGCCCGCGCGATGACGTCCACGTCGGGGCCGGGCATCTCGCTGATGTCCGAGTTCGCGGGGCTTGCCTATTACGCCGAAGTGCCCGGCGTGATCTTCGACATCCAGCGCGTCGGTCCGTCGACGGGCCTGCCCACCCGCACCGCGCAGGGGGACATCCTCTTCGCCGCGATCAATTCCCACGGCGACACGCGGCATCCGCTGCTGCTGCCGGCCGACACCGACGAGTGTTACTCGATGGCGATGGACGCGTTTGATCTCGCTGATCGGCTGCAGACCATCGTCTACGTGATGAGCGATCTCGACCTCGGCATGAATACATGGATGGCCAGGCCGTTCGCCTATCCCGAGGGCCCCATCGACCGCGGCAAGGTGCTCGATCAGGCGGCGCTCACCGCCATGGGCGGGGAGTGGGGCCGTTATGAGGACGTCGATAAAGACGGCATCACCTGGCGCACTCTTCCGGCCTCGGGCATGCCGTCGTATTTCACGCGCGGCTCAGGCCACAATGCGCGCGGGCAGTACAGTGAACGCCCGGACGACTACGTCACCAACCTCGATCGCCTCAACCGGAAGTTCGACACGGCCAAGTCGCTCGTGCCTGGCCCCGTCGTCGACGATCAGGCAGGCTCGGACGTCGGCATCATCGCCTACGGCACGTCGCACCACGCGGTCGGCGAGGCGCGCGACCAGCTGCAGAGCGAGAGTGGCATCGCGACGGCCTACATGCGCCTGCGCGCGTACCCCTTCAGCGCGGAGGTCGAGGCGTTCATCCGCCGCTACAGCCGCATCTATGTCGTCGAGCAGAATCGGGACTCGCAGATGCAGTCGCTGCTCAAGATAGACCTGCCGGCGGAGCTCGCGGCGAAGTACCGCAGCGTGCTGCACTACAACGGGCTGCCGATCGACGCCAGGTCGATCACGGACGCCATCGTCGCGCAGGAGCAGCCGGCCGTGGTGAGCGCGTGACTGATGCCCCGGGGGAGCCAACAGGACGAGACATGACTGATACAGCGACACCCACACCTGCGCCCGCGCCGAAGAAGACCAACCGCATCGGTCTCGAGGTCTCGAGCTATCGCGGGGGCAAGACGACGCTGTGCGCCGGATGCGGGCACAATGCGATCTCCGAGCGTCTCGTCGATGCGTTCTACGAGCTCGGCATCGATCCGAAGCAGGTGCTCAAGCTGTCGGGCATCGGCTGCTCGAGCAAGACGCCCGCGTACTTCCTGGCCCCGGCGCACGGGTTCAACTCCGTGCACGGCCGCATGCCGTCGGTGGCGACCGGCGCGCTGCTCGCGAATCACAAGCTGCTTGCCGTGGGCGTGAGCGGCGACGGCGACACCGGCGCGATTGGCATCGGCCAGTTCGTGCATCTGATGCGCCGCAACCTGCCGCTGGTCTACATCATCGAGGACAACGGCTGTTACGGCCTGACGAAGGGGCAGTTCTCACCCACGGCCGACATCGGCTCGAAGGCCAAGAATGGCGTCGTCAACGACCTGCCGCCCATCGATACATGCGCGCTCGCGATCGAGCTCGGGGCGACGTTCGTGGCGCGATCGTTTTCGGGGGACAAGAAGCAGCTGCTGTCGATTCTCAAGGCGTCGATGTCGCATCGCGGGACCGCGATGATCGACGTGCTCTCGCCGTGCGTCACGTTCAACGATCACGAAGGCTCGACCAAGAGCTACGCCTATGTGAAGGAGCACGACGAGGTGATGGGAGAGGTGCAGTTCGTGCCGTACTTCGACGACATCACCGTCGAGTACGACCCGGGCACGACCAAGGCCGTGACGATGCACGACGGGTCGCACCTGTATCTTTCGAAGCTGCCCGAGAACTACAACCCGAGCGACAAGATGACCGCGATCCGCACGCTGCACGAGACGGCGAGCCGCGGCGAGTATGCGACCGGCGTGCTCTACATCGAGCCCGATCGCGAAGACTTCCTCACGGCGCTCAACATGGTCGACGAGCCCCTCGCGTCGCTGCCGCTCGAACGCACCCGCCCGGGGCGGGACGTGCTCGATGCGGTGAACGAAGGGCTGCGCTAACCTTCCGTTTCGTCCAGATTCGCGCCGATGCGATCCTGGTCGGTCTTGACAGGATCCGAGGGGCGGCCCTGACTGTCCACGCCCGGGGCGTTGCGGTTGCCAGGCTGCGGGTCCGACGGCTTTTCCCCTTCGACGGCGCCCAGAGAGTTGTCCGGATCCGGGCCAGACGCGCCGGGCTGGTGTCCAACAGGGCGATGATCTTCGGTCATACACATCCTTCCGAGCGTTCCGGACGTCTCACAGGCGCCCGTACTCAGTCTACTGGAGGCCGCTTCCGATGCGCACACTCATTCAGGACGTCCGGCACGCGTTGCGGCTCTTCGCCCGCAATCCCGGTTTCACCGTTGTCAGCGCGCTAACCATCGCGCTGGCCATCGGGGGATGCACCGCGGTGTTCTCGGTCGTCAACAGCGTGCTGCTGAGCCCGCTGCCGTTTCCGGAACCCGATCGGATCGTGAGCGTCGCCGAAGCGCACCCCGGGTCCCCGTCGACGCTCAGCGGGCTGCTGTTCAGCAACCACACGTATCACGCATGGGCGCCCACGGCGAAGACGGTCACGGCCGTCGGCGCCTACAACCAGCGCCGGTACACGGTAAGCGCCGAGGGCATGCCCGAAGCGGACCGCGTGTCCGGCACATCGGTGTCGCCCTCGCTTCTGCGCGTGCTGGGCGTCGCGCCGCAGGCAGGGCGGGCGTTCGAGGACGCGGACGCGAGATCGGGCGCCGCGCCGGTCGTGCTCCTGTCGCACGAGTTCTGGACGTCGCGCCTCAACGGCGACGCGAGCGCGGTTGGCCGCGTGCTGCGTCTCGACGGCGTCGCGCGCGAAGTGGTCGGCATAATGCCGCCTGGCTTTGCGTTTCCAGACAAGGCGCTGATTTACACGCCCTATGACGTGCCGGCGTCGACGGCTGATGGCGTCTCGATCTTCGCCGCACTCGCGCGGATGGCGCCCGGCGTGACGCCCGAGCAAGTGCATGTCGAGGCCACGGCAGCGGCGCGATTGGTCAACCGTCCGTTCGTCATGGAAGTCGTGTTCGGCAAGGGCGGGAAGGTTGAGGTGCCCGTCCAGCGGCTGTCGGAGCGGCTCACCGAGGCCGTGCGCCCGGCGCTCGTCGTGCTCGCGGTCGGCATCGGGCTCGTGCTTCTGATTGCGTGCGCCAACGTCACGAATCTTTTTCTCTCGAGAGGCGTCGCGCGATCGCGCGAGATGGCGGTGCGCGCGGCGCTCGGCGCCGGCCGCGGACGGCTGCTGCGGCAGCTGCTCGCCGAGACTCTGTTGCTCTCCGCGATTGGCGGCGCGCTCGGCGTGTTCCTCGGCTGGATGCTGACGCGCGCGATTCCTGCGCTTGCCCCCGCGAGTTTCCCTCGGCTCGCCGAGATCCAGGTCGACGGCCCCGTGCTGCTCATGTCGGTGGTTCTCTCGCTCATCGCGGGCACGCTCTCGGGGCTGCTGCCGGCGCTCCGCGGATCGCGCACGGCGCTCTCGTCCGCGATGCGGTCCGGAGACGTTCGCACGGCAACCGCGTCGGGGCGGGGCAGCCGTCCCGTGCTGCTCGCGCTCGAGGCTGCGCTCGCGGTCGTGCTCCTCGTAGGCGCGGCGCTGCTCGGGCGCAGCTTCGCGAATCTTCTCGACGTCGACCCCGGCTACGACCCGGCCGGCGTGCTCACCGCGAACATGGTGCAGGTGAGCATGGATGATGACGTCCGGTTCACGGCGGTCGCCAACAGCGTGCTCGAGCGCGTGCGCGCGATGCCGGGCGTCGAGGCGGCGGGTGCCGCCAACATGGCGCCCTTCGGCGGCTCCACGGCTATCTCCGGATTCACGCTGCCGGGCGCGGTGACGGCTGATGGCAAGCCCGTTCAGGCGCGCGCGCTCTCGCACACGATCACGCCGGGCTACATCGAGGCGCTCGGCATGCGCGTCGTCGAGGGGCGTCTGCCGACGCAGGCCGACGCCGTGCCCGCGTCGCGCGCGATGCTTGTAAATGAGGCGTTCGTTCAGACATATCTCGGCGACGGCCGCCCTGTGGTCGGGCGCCGGTACACCGGCCTGATGGGCGATGATAAGACGCCGTTCGAGATCATCGGCATCGTGGCCAACACCCTACCTGCGGATCTCGACGGCAAGCCTGAGCCGTCCATCTACATCACGCAGGGTGGCGAGTTCGCGCTCTCGCGCGCGACCTTCGTGGTCCGCACGTCGGGCGACCCATCGGCCATCGGGCCTGTCTTACGCGCCGTCGTACGCGAGACAGCGCCGTCGGCCGTCGCGCTCGACGCCGTTGCGACACTCTCGTCGCAGGTCGCCGCGTCGGTGGGGCAGCCGCGCTTCGCGGCCAGCGTGCTGGGCGTCTTCGCGATGCTGGCTCTCTCGCTGGCCGCTATCGGTCTCTACGGCGTTCTTTCGTACAACGTCTCGGCGCGCCGCCGCGAAATGGCCGTGCGGGCCGCGCTCGGCGCCGAGCGCCGCAATCTCATCGCCCTCGTCATGCGACAGGGCCTCGGCGTCACCGTCATCGGTCTTGTCGCGGGCCTCATCGCCGCCGCGCTGCTTACGCGGCTGATGGAAACGATGCTGTTCGGCGTGGAGTCGCTCGACCTCATCTCGTTCGTCGCCGCGCCGGCGGTGCTGCTGCTGGTCGCCCTCGCCGCGTGCCTCGTCCCCGCGATGCGCGCGGCCGGAGCGGATCCGTCGATTGCGCTCAGAGCAGACGGCTGAGCGCGGCGAAGTGCGGATGAGGCACGGCGAAGCGGGCAAGCAGGGGTGAGCCAGAGGAGGTAGAGGCGTGCTCTCGCGCTGGATCGTCGCCGTTCCTGTGCGAATCGCCGGTGCGGTGCGCCGACCCGATTGTCTGCGCGCTTCACGCGTCAGGGAAGGGCGATATAGCGGCCGAACAGGTTCTTCATGTCGAGGAGAAGGGACTGGGTCCGGCTGCCGCATCTGTCCCAGAGCAGCACGAGTTCCCTCGCGCGCAGCTCAACGAGCTGACGGTCGGCAGGCTCCAGCTCGCCAGGCTGGGCGCGCATCAGTGCGCTGTCGATCGCGTCATTGAGGTGTCCAATCGCCCGCCGCACGTCCGACACACAATCGTCGTCGGAAATCGTCTGGCCCGTGAAGACGGCCAGCACACCGCGGGCGTCTTCGACAGCATCTTTGAAGCCCCGGGAGAGCACGCCTGTATTGTACCTAGGTTCGATACCGTACGGAATGGGCACGCCTCGCCGGCCTTGTGCGCGCCCGTCGCCGGGTTCCCAGTCTCACCGGGCGCGCGTGACGTCGTTGAGCGACCAGTCGTAGTCCAGAAACACGACGCGCGCGCGGCCGCTCTTCGCCAGCGACGCCGCGCCGGAAGGGCCGAAACGCATCACCGCGCCGAGCACGGCCCGTGTTGCGGGGTCGGGGCCGGCAGGCGCGATCGGGGCGTAGGTCTTGATGAAGTCCTCTCCGTACCACTTGAAGATGCTCGAGACGCGCAGCGTGTCGCCGCCCGCCTGCAGGCCCTGAGGGCTACCGAGATAGCGGCGTCCCGCCGCGTCGAGCTGCGCGTCGAGGGTCGCGGCGCGATAGGGCTCAGCCGCGAGCGGCGGACAGCCGACCGAGGCGCAGTTAACTGCGAAGTGTATGCGCGCGTCGTTGAACTCCGGCCGCAGGATCTTGTGTTCGATATCATCCAGGCTCACGGCCCGGCCCCCGGCGCGCCACCCGCGCGCCGTCCAGACGTCGCCGATCTGCCGGATGCTGTTGCGCGGCTGCAACGTGAACAACGAGGACCGGATCGGATAGTGATCGACGATCGCGCGCAGCGTGAACGCGTTGTAGGCGTTGATCCAGAACGCCATGCGTTGCTCGCGGGTCCACCCGGCCTCGCCGCGCGCGTCGGCTGCGTCGAACGAGGCCGCGACCGCGTCGAGTGAAGCGCGCTGCGCCTTGAGGGACGCGTAGTCGACGCGCGGGCCTTCAACATGCGCGGCCAGCACACGCGCGAGCACCGAGTAGGTATGGTCGAACGCCGCGCTCCCTGCGACAGCCGGCATCGTCAGGGCCACGCAGGCGAGGACAGTGGCAAGCGCGGTCAAGGTCATTTTCATGCGGTCTCTCCTTCGAGTTCTTCCCGGAGCGCGCGGCGTGCCGCGCGCGTCGCGACGATGACGACCGCCAGCGTCGCGATGAGGCCGGCGGCGTAGATGGCGAGCCGCGACGTGCCGCCGCCGCTGCCCGCCGATGAGAGCTCGGCCGCCGCCGGCGCGAGCGATCCGAGATAGACATAGAGCGCCGTCCCTGGCAGCATCCCGATCGCCGACCCGGCCACATAGCGCCCGAGGCTGATTCGCGTCAGGCTGAGTGCGTAGTTGAGCACGTTGAACGGAAACAGCGGTGAGAGCCGCAGCAGCAGGACCAGCTTGAGCCCTTCGCGCTCGACGGCGCGGTCGATCGCCCGCGCGCGTGGCGAGTTCGCGACCGTCCGCTCGGCCCAGCCGCGCAGCACGGTTCGGCCCAGCAGGAACGCGCACGTCGCGCCGAGCACGCTCGCCGGCGAGGCCACCGCCAGCCCCCACACCGGGCCGAAGGCGAATCCGGCAGCGAGCGTGAGAATCGCGCCGGGTAACGCCGCGACCGTGCTGACGATGTAGGCGGCGAAGAACAGCACGATGCCCAACGCGCCGGCCGCGCGCGCGCGTTCGGCAAGTGCGATGGTCCACTGGGCGACCGGCAGCAGCCAGATCGCGGTCGCCATGGCGGCGACGAGGACGATGACGATGAGCAGGCGAGCGCGCGACATGCCGGCGCTCAAAAGATCACGCGCACGGTGAACTGGAACTGCCGCGACGGCCCAGCCTGCGTCGGCTGGAATGCCAGCGTGCCCTGCTCGTCAGGCCGCACGCCGCTCGCGCCGTAGTTGAAGAAGCCGGAGAAGTTCGTGCGGTTGAGGAGATTGAAGACGCTGGCGCGCGCCTCGACGGCGGCGCGGCCGATCGCGAAACGCCGAATGAGCCCCAGGTCGACCTGCGCGAAGCCCGCCGTGCGTTCGCTGTTTCGGCTGAAACCGGCCGGGCGGTCGTTGAAGATCGTGTCGCCGTTGTCGTCGCGCCCGGTCGTGACGGTGAGTGGCTGGCCGCTCGACAGGAACAACACGGGGACGACGTCGACGCCGAGCGGCGCGCGCACCAGGCCGTTGACCGCCAGCACGTGACGCCGGTCATTCAGGCTCGGCCCCAGCTCGTCGTCAGGACGCCGGCTGTCGACGGGCCGGAAGTTGATGTCGTCGGTGTTGTTGCGAATGCGCGAGAGCGTGTAGGCGACGTCGAAGGCGACGCGCGCGTTCAGGCGCCGCCGGGCGTTGACGTAGAGGCCGTCGTAGATGCTGCGGCCGCTCGCTTCATCGACTTCGATGAGCCGGAAGCCGCCAGCGGCGGGGACGATCGGCCGGGTCGCGTCGGCGTCGGCGACCGAACGCGTGACGCCCGGCGCGACGGACGCAGGCGCGTTCGTGTCGACGCGTCGGATGAGGTTGTGGCCGCGGCCGTGTACGTAGTCGACCGCGATTGTCAGGTTGTCGGTCACGGCGAAGACGTAGCCGGCCGATGTCTGCGCCGTCCACGGACTGCGCAACTGCGGGTCGAACACCTGCACGTTTCGCGGCGGCAGTTGCGGCAGCGGCAGCGTGTCGATCGTGCCGGCCGGGAACGTCGACGGAAAGACGGGCGGCGAGAACGGCGTGCCGGGCGCGAAGGTGACTGAGACGGAGCCTCCGTCTGAACGGTTGAAGCGTGTGTCCGAGTAGACCGCGAACGGGATGCGCTCGTAAAAAATGCCATAGCCGCCGCGTAGCTGGTGCCGGGCGCTGCCGCGCGGCGTCCAGCTGACGCCCAGCCGCGGCGCCAGGTTGTTGCGGTCGCCGTCGCCCACGGGTGTGTCGGTCACCGAGTCGTAGTCCCACCGGATGCCCAGCGTCAGCGTGACGTCTGGCGTGACACGGAAGGTATCTTCGGCGAAGAGTCCGGCCAGCCACTGCGTCTCGTCGACTTCGGGATTGCCGAAGCTTTGCGAATAGGAGAGCACGCGGACGTCGCGCGGCAGATCGTCGCGCGTCACGAAGGCGCCGGCCGGCGTCACGGCGCGGCCCTCGAGATCAACCACGTACGCGCCCCGCGCGCCGGGGCCCGAGTCGATCAGGAAGTCGGCGCGGAGCAGGTCGCCGCCAATCTTCAGCGTGTGCCGGCCGGCCAGACGCGTGAAGACGTTGCGTATCTGCAGGTCCGATTCGGTCCAGAAGAAGTTGTCGCTCACCGACCCGAGCACCGCGAGCGTGGCGCCGCGGTCGGTGACGATTACGCGCGGCCCGGCATCGGGCGAGCGCCAGTCGGAGCGCAGCTGTCCGGTCTGCAGGCCGGCCTCGTTGAACCACGTGGCGCCGATCGTGCGGTGGGTCACCGATCCGAAGTGATTCCGGTAGTTCACTTCGAGACCCGCTGAGGGCAGCGTCAGGCCGCCCACGAATCCGCGGCTGCCGTCGTACGTCTCGTTGGAGAACTGATAGCGGATGGTCGTCGAGTGACGATCGGACCACCGCGTGTCGACTTTTCCGAGCGCCGTCTGTCGATCGAGCGCGGTCGGCGCCAGGCCGGCCGCGAGCGGCGACGTCAGAATCGCGTCTTCACGCTCGCGCGTGACCTCGACGTCGGCAAAGTAAAAGACCCGATCGGACCGAATCGGACCGCCGGTCCAGCCACCCGTCTGGTGCCGCCCGAAGCTGTCGTCGATGATCTCGCCATCGCGATCGCGCGGCGCGAAGAAGTTGGGCGAGTCCAGGGCCGCGCCTGGACGCACGGTGTAGAACAGCTCGCCGCGCCGCGTGTTCGACCCGCTGCGCGTGGTCACCGCGAAGACGCCGTTGCCGGTGCGGCCATACTCTGTCGTGTAGGAGTTGACCAGCACCTTCAACTGTTCGGTCGACCCAATCGACGTCGCGACCTTGGACCCGCCAAGAAAGAGGTCGGTATTGTCGAACCCGTCGACGCTGTAGTTGGTCACGAGCGACGAGGCGCCGTTGATCGTCAGGCGCGGCGCGAGGTTGTAGAAGCCGCGTGCGGGCGCGGCGCCCGGGATGAGGTACGCGAGCGACAACAGATCGCGCCCGTTAACCGGCAGGCGATCGACCTGCGCGCGCGGCAGCCCGCCGCCAAGTGCCGGCGACGCCGACCGGCCGAGCGAGGTGTCGGCACGCACGTCGACACGCTCGCCGGCGGCCGCTATCTGCAGCCGCAGATCGATCAGCCGGCGCTCACCCGCGGCCAGGTCGGTGACGGCGCGTTCGACCGGGCGGAAACCGTCGAGGCTCGTGACGACCGTCAGCATCGAGGCGGGCGAGAGCCCGCCGAACTCGTACTGGCCAGCCGCTCCGCTCGTCGCCGCGCGGTGCTGACCCGTGTCCGGGTTCCGCAATTCGAGGCGGACTCCGGGCAGCACCGCGCCGGACGCGTCGCGTAAGGTGCCGGCCACGGTCGCGCTGCCCGACTGCGCGGCCGCGACAGCCGGCGCCAACAGCACCGTCAAGGTCAATGCCCATGTCCGAACTGTCTGCATGCGTAGTCTTCCTCTCATCGTGTCCACCGGAAATACCGCTCGAACCAGCGGCGCACACCTGGCGTCAGTTGCTGGCGCCGGTACTGGTCGCCCGCGTGCCGCAACGCTTCGCTCTGGGTCGGATAGGGGTGAATTGTTCCCGACACCTGTGACAACGTACCGCCGTGCGTCACGGCGTAGACGGCCTCGCCGATCATCTCGCCGGCCTGGCGCGCGACGATGGTGCAGCCGCGCATGCGGCCGCGTTCGTGATGCACGCGCACGAACCCTTCGGTCTCATCGTCGACGATCGCGCGATCGATCTCGGCCAGCGGGACGGTGATCGTCGCGAGGCGCCCCTCAGATTCTTCGGCATCTTTGCTCGTGGCGCCGACGTGCGCGACCTGGGGATCCGTGTACGTGACCCACGGAATCACGAGTGCGCTCGCGCGCCGGCGGCCGAAGAACAACGCGTTCTGAATCGCGATGCGCGACAGCGCGTCGGCCGCATGCGTGAACTTGTACGTCGAGCTGACGTCGCCCGACGCATAGACGCGCCGGTTCGACGTCTGCAGCCGGTCGTTGACGATAACGCCGTGACGGTTTGATGCGATGCCGGCCGCGTCGAGCGCGAGTCCCTCGATGTTGGGCGCGCGGCCCGCCGCGACCAGGAGCGCATCGCCGGTCGCCTGGCCGTTCCCTGCGCCGCTCGACCAGGACAACGTCACGCCGCCTTCAGCGTTCGCGCGCTGCAGGTCGATGCCAAGCGCCAGCCGGACGCCGTCGCGTTCGAGCGACTGCTGCACGAGCGCCGCGCCGTCGGCATCTTCGCGCGGCAGCACGTGCGGCGCCTGATCGAGCACGGTGACCTCGGAGCCGAGGCGCGCGAATGCCTGCGCCAGCTCGCAGCCGATCGGTCCGGCGCCAATCACGAGCAGGCGGCGCGGCCGCTCCGTCAGGTCGAAGATCGTCTCGTTGGTGTGAAACGGCACGCGGTCGAGGCCGTCGATCGGCGGCGCGACCGGGCGGCCGCCGGTCGCGATGACGGCGCGTCCGAAATGCAACCGGGCGCCGTCGACGTCGACCGTCGTCTCATCGGCAAACCGGGCGTCGCCGAAGAAGAGGTCGACGCCGGCACCCTTCAGGCGCGCGGCCGAGTCGTGCGGCGCGATGGCCGCCCGGCGCGCGCGCATCCGCGCCATGACGTCGTCGAACCTGACCGCCGGCTCCGAGACGGTGATGCCGAGCGCTGTTGCCCGGCGGATGTCCGCGACCGCGTGGGCCGACCTGAGCAGTGCCTTCGAAGGCACGCAGCCTGTGTTGAGGCAGTCTCCACCGAGCAGATGCCGTTCGACCAGGGCCACGCGCGCTCCGAGCCCAGCCGCACCCATCGCCGCCACCAGCCCGGCCGTGCCACCGCCAAGCACGACGAGATCGTACTTCGGGGCCGGAGCCGGATTCGTCCAGTTCTCCGGGTGGACATGCCGGCGCCGTTCAACGTCGGCAGGCAGTCCCGCGCCGCTGCCGGTGGCCATCGGCATGCGCGTCACGCGCGCTCCGCGCCCACGCGCAGCGCGGTGTCAGCGAGCGAGTTCATCCGTTCCTCCCTTGCATACGTAGTTACCAACTCCGGCGACGCTCCGATTATTCCACGCGGGTGCTGGCTCCGGTCCTGCAGGCGTACTTCGAACGTGCGTGACGGAAGGAACAAAGAATGGAGAAAACGATGAAGAAGGCGTCTCTCGGATGTGTGCTGGCGCTTGCGGCCGCCACCGCCTTCGGCACGGCCGACGCGGCCGGCGCGCGGAGCGCGGAGGCGGGCGCGCGCGTTCAGAGCACGGCGACCGCGACGTTTGCGGCCGGGTGCTTCTGGTGTGTGGAGGAAGCGTTCGACAAGGTCGATGGCGTGCTCACCACGATCTCTGGTTACACAGGGGGGCAGACGCGCAATCCCACCTACGCCCAGGTCTCGTCCGGCGGCACGGGTCACACCGAAGCGCTCCAGGTCACCTACGACCCGGCACGCGTCAGCTATGACCAGCTGCTGCAGACCTTCTGGCGCAATGTCGATCCGACCGACGCCGGCGGTCAGTTTTGCGACCGTGGCAATCAGTATCGGTCGGGGATCTTCTTCCACACCGCGGGGCAGCAGAAGGCCGCGACCGCGTCAAAGGCGCGCGCGGCGGCACAGCTCGGCACGGCCATCGTGACGCCGATCGTCGAGGCCGGGCCGTTCTATGCCGCCGAGGACGAGCACCAGAACTATCACGCCAGGCACTCCATCAAATACCGCTACTACAAATGGAGTTGCGGGCGCGCGCAGCGGCTAGAGAAGCTGTGGGGCGCAGGCGCGCTGCCGCCTTCGTCGCGGTGACGGTCATGCGTGCCGGCGTTCTGATTCGAGGTGCGGCGCTGCTGGCGGTCGGCGCGGGTGTTCTCTGGCTCGAGCGGCGACGGCGCGCCCGGCCGTACGTCGAACCCCTGGTGACGCACGCGTCGCGCAACTTGGCGTTTGCCGGCATCGCGGCCGTCACGGTGCACCTCCTCGAAGCGCCTGTGGTCGTTCCCCTCGCACGCATGACGACGCGCCGCGGCTGGGGGATCACGCACCTGATCGGGGGGCCGGCATGGTTCCGCGGTCTGGCCGGCGTGCTGCTGCTCGACTACACGCTGTATCTCTGGCACGTGCTCGCGCACCGTTCGGGCTTGCTGTGGAAGTTCCACCTGGTCCATCACGTCGACCTCGATCTCGATGCGACGACCGGCTTGCGCTTTCATGCGGGCGAACTTGCCGCGTCAGTCCCCTGGCGCGCCGCACAGGTCATCGCCATCGGCGTGTCGCCGCGGACGCTCGCGCTTTGGCAGAGCCTCACGCTCGCGACGGTCCTGTTCCATCACTCCAACACGCGGCTGAGCCCGCGCGCCGAGCGGCTGCTGTCCTGGATCCTCACGACTCCCCGGATGCACGCGCTGCATCACTCGATCGAGCCGGCGCAGCTGCATTCGAACTTCTCGAGTGGGCTCGCCATCTGGGATCGCCTGCACGGGAC
>JALYRV010000203.1 GCA_030855205.1 Acidobacteriota bacterium
GCGATGAGCCGCGCGTGCAGCTCGCGCGAGAGCAGCGCGGCGTCCGCGGCGTCGCTGGCCCGCAGGCGCACGAGGCCGCTGACGGGCCATCCTTCACCGGCCGGCACGTCGGCCACGACACCCGGGAATGTGCCTCGCGCGGCCGCATTCTTGAGCAGCACGTGCGAGACGACGGTGCCGGCGCCGATGGCGCTGACCGTTTCATCGGCACCGAGCGTGGCGATCTCGGCGGCCCACTCCGCCGGGCGCACGATGCGCACGTCGCCGCGGATGTCGCGCGCGATACGGCGCAGCCGCGATTCCGACGCCTCGTCGGCCAGCACCATCACGCGGCCGTAGCCCGCGCGGAATGCGCTGCGCATGGCGCGCTCGGCAATCGGGAGCCCCGCGACGCGCGAAAAGGGTGAAATCGTGACCGCGGGATCGGACGGCACCACGAGCAGCGTGGCGCCAGGCGCGTCCTCCTCCATCACGCGCGGACGCGGATAGACCGCAAGGCCGAGCCCCGCCCAGAAGATGCCTCGCGCGCGCCGCGCGAAGGCGAGCGGTCCGCCGGCGCCGGCCGCGCCCACCGCCGCCACGGCGGCGACACTCGAGGCCTCGAGGCCTCCGAGATTCGCGGGAATGAAGACCGTCGCGAAGCTCACGACGCGCGAGAACGTCTCGATCGACATCGCGCTCGCGAACGACACGGGCGTGCCCATCGCGCGCAACACGAGCCAGACCTCGGCGCACATGACGAGATACGCCGCCACGGTGGCGGCCGCGAGCGTGAACAGACGGCCCGGGTTGCCGCGCACGAGATCCAGCAACTGATCCTCGACAGCCGACGCGAAGCGCGCGATGCGTCCGCCACTCATGCGGGTGCCGAACACACGGTCGACCCTCGCGATGCCGCCGGCCAGATACGAGCGGCGCCCGATCAGCACGAAGGTCACGAACATGGCGACCACGCCGGCGACGATCGCGAAGGCGAGGAACGTGTTGAACCAGATCGCCGACAGATCCTGCGTCGCCAGCGCGGTGAGCGAGCCGGCGCCGACGATGAGCGTGGTGCCGCACATGAAGGCAATGCGCTCGAGCGCGACCGCCGCGGTGGCGTCGCGCGCGTCGACCTCGCCGCGCAGCATCATGACTTTAAGCGGCTCACCCGCGATGCCGCGGATGGTGAGATAGCTGAACGCCTCGGCGGCAATGCGCACGCGCGCGAGCCGGCCGAACGAGACGGGGCGCGGATCCGGAAACGATCGCGCCCACGCCCACGTGCGCGCGACATGCCAGAGGCCGCTCGCCGCAATCGCGTACAGCACGGCGACGGATGCCTGACGGCCCGACGTTTCGAGGAAGCTGAAATCGGTGAAGTAGATCGTGATGGCGAACAGCACGGCGCCCGCACCGAGCGCGCCCCACCACCATGCGTTTCGCTGACGTGCGGTGGCCATGCGCTACGACGAGAGGATGCTCATGGCGGACTCGGCCTCCTGCAGATCGTCGACCGTATCGATGTCGCGCCAGCCGGCATCGCCGATGTCGTGCCCGCGCATGAGGCCGCGCGCGGCCAGCACTCGAATGCCGCCGCTCAGCGTCGTGTCCCCTGCGGCCCTCGCCGTCTCGAGCGCCTCGAACAGGTTCGGGGCGCAGACGAACATGCCGGTGTCGAGCGCGTCGTAGTCCTCGATCTCCTTGCCGATCGAGATGATGCGCGATCCGTCGCGGAGCACTTTCGTCGCTTCCGCGACGAGCATGGGGTCGGTGGTGTGGGTGTCAATCGCGAGCACCGATTCGTCGGCGGCCAGCGGCAGTTGCCTGAGCCCGCGCAGCACGTCGGGCTGGAACACGTGATCGCCCATCAGCAGCGCCACGTGGCCACCGTTGACCATCGCGCGAGCCGCGAGCACCGACACACCGTTTTCGAGCTGCCATTCCGGATTGAACACGTACGAGATCGCGACTCCCGAGGGGGCGCCCTCGTTGACCAGTGCGCGCACCCGCTCCGCGTCGTGGCCAAGGACGATGGTGATCTGCTGAATGCCGGCGTCATGGGCGGCTTCGATGGTGCAGAGCAGCAGCGGGCGCCCGAGAAAAGGATGCAGCAGCTTGCCGCTGCCATTGCGGAAACGGTCCCCATTGCCGGCCGCCAGCACAATCGCGTGCGTGGTCGGCTGGGGCGCCCGTTGCGGCTTCGTCACACTCATAACAACCTAGTAAGACGATCTTACTTAGGAATAGGACTCAAAACGAATATTCGGGCCGGCGGCCTATTTCCCGAGCTGGCGGGCGAGCGTATCGGCCTTGTCGGCGAGGTTGCGGGCAAAGACATAGTTGCGGATCTTCAGCGCATTGTCGGCCTGCGTGATGAAGCGCCGGGCCGTCTCGAACTGCTGGCGTGCCGCCGGGCTCAGCGCCGCCTGGTTGAGGGCATTGAGAGTGGCACTTGCGCGCCCCATCACCGCTCGTGTGTCGCGCTCGGCCTGCTCCTCGTTCGCGGTCGGCGGCGTCCGGGGCCGAGGCGACTCTTCCGTGCGCTCCGGCGTTCCGGGCCTGGCAGTCTCGGTGCGTTCGGCCTGTCTGGCCGGGGGATCGGCTCGCTGCGGCGCGGCCTTCGCCGGGCCGGGATCTGCCGCGGGCGGCGCCGTCTCCTCGATCTCGGGCACGATGACGCGCGCGGGCACGGGCGGCACGTCGAGCGGTTGCGGGGCCACGGGCACGCGCGCCTGCGCCGTCGCACACGCGGCGGGCAAGGTCAGCAGTGCGAGCAGAACGAGACGGCGCATACCTCGAAAGATTGTACTCGGCTCACGGCCCGGCACGGCCTCAGGCCTGCGGCAGGAAGATGCGGAACCGGGTGCCGGCGCCGGGGGTGGACTGGACCTCGACCTCGCCGTCATGGAGCTGGATGATGCGGTAGACCATCGAGAGGCCGATGCCGCTCCCCTTCTTCTTCGTCGTGAAGTAGAGATCGAAGATACGCGCGAGGTGTTCGGGGGGAATGCCGCTGCCGGTATCGGCGATGTCGACGCGCACGCGGCGTCCCACCGCTCGCGCATCGATCCGAAGCGCGCCGCCCTGCGGCATCGCCTGCACCGCATTGACCGCGAGATTCATGAAGACCTGGCCGAGCATCGACGCGTCGCCGTTGACCTCGGGCAGCGTCGCCGGCACGTCGACCTTCACCGTCACTCCCTGGGCCACGGCCTCCGGCTCCACGGTGCGCGCGATGTGCGCCACCAGCTTCGACAGATCCACGGGCTCGAGCTTGAGTTCCTCGGGCCTCGTGAACTTCAGGAAATTGACGACGACCTCGTCGAGGCGCCTGATTTCGGCGCCGATCACATCGACGTGCTTCGACGCGTCCGGCGGCGGATCGAGTTTCGCGAGCTTGCCGCGCAGCAGCTCGAGGTGAATCGTCATCGCGTTGAGCGGGTTCTTGACTTCATGCGTGAGGCCCGCGAACAGCCGGCCCAGCGACGCGAGCTTGCGCGAATAGGTGATCGTCGAGTGCACCTGATTGAGGTAGTCGAGGTTTCTCGCCACCAGCATGACACCCGCGAGCTCCCCTGCCGGCCCCGGCACGGGATAGGTCGCGAGCTGCCGCTCGCTCTCGTCACCCTCGACCGCCACGCGCGCCACGAGCGGGCCGTGCGGCCGCCGTGTCTGGAGCGACTCGCCGACCAGACGCCGCGCGTCGTGGCCGGCCGGCAGTGCCGCATCGATCGATCTCTTGTCTGCCAGCGCCGGCAGGAGCGCGCGCATCGCGGGATTGGCAAACATCACCGCACCAGACGCGTCGAAGAGCGCGACCGCATCCTCGAGGCTCGACACCATCGTTTCGTACGCGGTCGCAGGTTGTTTCTGATCGCGCGCGGCCGTCAGTTGCGCGCTGAGCGCATCGAACGAGCTTCCAAGCTCGCGAAACTCTTCCCCGGGCGGCAGATCCAGCGTGACGCCGCTCTCCCCCCGGCCCAGCCGCGTGAGGCCGCTGCGAATGACATGAATGGGGCGCAGGATCCACCGCGCCAGCAGCAGCGACAGCAGGATCGCGACGGCCAGGGCGACCAGCGCCGTCGTGATCGCCTGCCGCATCATGGTCGACAACTGATCCTGAATAAGCAGCGTCGATACGCCGATGCGCACGCTCCACTCGCGCTCGTCCACGAGCAGCGGCTGGCGGACTTCGTAATTCGTGGCGTCGGAGTACACGGCGCGGATGCGCGCGACCGGACGCCGGCTCACGAGCTCGCTGAAGGGATGCTGCGACGGCATCGCGCTCCCCTCGAGCTCAGGCGAGCTGTGCACCACGACGACGCCCGCTTCGTCGACAATCGCGGCGTAGGTGACGTTGGCGGAATAGCCGATGGCCGATTCGACGATCGAGCGGATGCCGCCGTCCCCGGCGAGCACGGCACGGGGATCGGCACCGTCGGACGCGGTCGAGAGCGCGCGAAACGCGCTCTGGAAGATCGCATTGGTCAGCATCTCGCCGCGCGACCCGGTCTCTTCGAGGCTCACGCGCGCGACGGCATTGAGCTGCATCAGCGTGAGCACGAGCACCAGCAGGCCGACGAGCGACGTGACACCGGCGATCTGGCGCGCGCGAACCGAGAACATCATACGGGCCGGCTCAGGGCCGCTCTTCCCCTTTCATACGATTCAGCTTGTTGTGGAGCGTCTTCAGGCTGATCCCGAGAATGTCGGCGGCCTTCGTCTTGTTGTTGCCGGTGTGCTCGAGCGTGAGCACGATCAGCTGCCGCTCGGCTTCGTCGACGGTGACGCCTGGCCTCAGGCTGACGCTCGGCGAGTTGTCGGGCGCGCCGCGCGGCGACTGCATCGGCTGCGGCAGGTGCTGCGCTTCGATGAACTCGGTGTCGGCGACGATCGTCGCGCGCTCGATCACGTTGCGCAGCTCGCGCACGTTACCAGGCCAGGTGTGCGCCGCGAGCATCCGCAGCGCTTCGGGAGATGCGGCGCGCACGCGCTTGGTGTAGCGCTCGTTGAACTCGGCGAGAAACGACTGCACGAGCAACGGAATGTCTTCGCGCCGGTCTCGCAGCGGCGGCAGGCTGATGGTGAAGACGTTGAGGCGGTAGAAGAGATCCTCACGCAGCTTGCCGCTGCGCACGGCCTCGGCCGGATCCACGTTGGTCGCCGCGAGCACCCGTACGTCGACCGTCAGCTCCTGCCGTCCGCCGATCCGGCGGAACGAGCGCTCCTGCAGCACGCGCAGCAGCTTCGCCTGCGTCGCCGGCGCCATCTCGCCGATCTCGTCGAGAAAGAGCGTGCCGCGATGCGCGAGCTCGAAACATCCCATGCGGCGCTCCGACGCGCCCGTGAACGATCCCTTTTCGTGGCCGAAGATCTCGCTCTCGAGCAACGTCTCCGGAATCGCCGCGCAGTTCACGCCGACATACGGATAGCCCGCGCGCGGACTCAGCTCGTGAATCGTCTGCGCCACGAGCTCCTTGCCCGTGCCGCTCTCGCCAAAGATCAACACCGACGCTGTGGTCGGCGCGGCCTGCTCGATGGTGCGATACACCGCGCGCACGGGCGCGCTGGCGCCGATGATGCGGCCGAAGGCGCCGCGGTCGCGAAGCTGCCGGCGCAGCACCTGCACCTCGCGGCGCTGATCCTGCCGCTCGAGAATGCGGTCGAGCAGGATCTTGAGCCGCTGCGGCTCGACCGGTTTCGTGAGGTAGTCGTAGGCCCCCTCGCGCATCGCGCTGACCGCCGATTCCACGCTGCCCTGCGCGGTGAGCAGGACGACGGTGATTTCGTTGAGCTGATCCTTCAGGGCGTGCAGGAGCTCGATGCCCGTCTTGCGCGGCATGACGAGGTCGGTGAGGACGATGGCGGGGCGGAAGGTAAAGACTTTGGCGAGGGCGTCTTCGCCATCGACGGCTTCCTCGGCGTGATAGCCCCACGTACGCACGAGCTCGACCAGTCCCAGC
>JALYRV010000048.1 GCA_030855205.1 Acidobacteriota bacterium
CGTTGACACGCCGGCCGCTCCGCCGCCCGCACCCGCGGCGCCGCCCGCCACGCCGCGCATCACGATTGACGACTTCATGAAGGTCGATCTCCGTGTGGCGAAGGTGCTCACAGCCGAGCGCGTACCCAAGTCCAAGAAGCTGGTCAAGCTCACGCTGGATCTCGGCTATGAGCAGCGCACGCTTGCGGCCGGCATCGCCGAAGCGTACGAGCCCGAGGCGCTCGTCGGCCGGCACGTCGTCATCGTCGCCAACCTCGAGCCGCGCGCGATCATGGGGATCGAGTCGAACGGCATGGTGCTCGCGGCCAGCCCCGAGGGGGGCAAGCCGATGCTCCTCGGCTTCGAGGCGGAGCCGATTTCCGGCAGCAGAGTGCGGTGATCGACAGTCATTGTCATCTGGCCGGCGAGGAGTTCGCGGTCGATCTCGCCGACGTTGTCGCCCGGGCGACTGCGGCCGGCGTCACGCGCGCCGTCGTGATTCTCTCGGCCACCGATGATGCGGAGCTCGCGCGCGCCATGACGGTGTCGAGCGCGTGGCCGGGCGTACGTTTCGCGTGCGGCGTGCATCCGCACGAGGCGGGGAAGTTCACCGAGGCGCCCGAAGCGGCCGGCCCGCACCTGCGGGCACTGGTCGGCGGCCGAAACGACATTCCGCTGGTGGGGGAGATCGGGCTCGACTACCACTACGACTTCGCGCCGCGCGACGTGCAGCAGCGCGTCTTCCGCGCCCAGCTGGTCACGGCACGCGAGCTGGGCATGCCGGTCGTCATTCACACGCGCGAGGCCTGGGCCGACACCCTCGCGATCCTGCGCGAGGAGCGCGCGGGGGAGACCGGCGGGGTGTTTCATTGTTTCACCGGCAGCGAAGACGAGGCACGCGAGGCGCTCGACGCCGGCTTCTGCCTGTCCTACTCAGGCATCGTGACGTTCCCCAAGGCCTCGAACATCCGGGCCGCGGCCCGGCTGACGCCGGCGGACCGCCTCCTGACGGAGACCGACTCTCCCTTTCTGGCGCCCGTGCCCTACCGGGGCAAGCGCAACGAACCGGCGTATGTGGCAGAGGTCACGCGGCGGGTGGCCGAGGTGCGCGGCGAGCCGGTCGAAGTGACGGCCGCGAGCGCGGCCGCAACGCTCGACTCGCTGCTGTCCGGTCGCGTAAACTGACCCCAGTGCAGCCTTCTCCCTCTTTCGCGGACCTGACCCAGATTTTCGAGCCGGTCCGCGCGGATCTCGAGGCGGTCGAGAAAGAATTCGCCCGGCACGTCGAGTCGCGCGTCGCGCTCATCCCGGAGATGGGCCGCTACATCCAGCACTCGGGCGGCAAGCGCGTGCGCCCCGCGCTGCTGCTGATGGCGGCCCGGCTGGCGGGCTACTCCGGTGAGCGGGCCGTGCTGTATGCCTCGGTCGTCGAGTTCATCCACACCGCCACGCTGGTGCACGACGACATCATCGACGAGGCCGAGACGCGCCGCGGGCGCCTGGCCGTGCATTCGCGCTGGGGCAACGACATCACGGTCCTGCTCGGCGATTATCTCTACATCAAGTCGATGGCGCTGGCGCTCACGCAGGACTCGCTCGAGATCATCCGCCTGCTGTGTGACGTCACGCTGCGCATGATCGAAGGAGAGATCTTCCAGCTCACCAAGCAGGGAGATGTCGAGATCGCCGAAGACGAGCACTACGAGATCATCCGGCGCAAGACGGCGTTCCTCTTTTCGGGCTGCGCCGAAATCGGCGGGCTGCTCGGACAGTGCAGCGAGGAGGAGCGCGCGGCGCTGCGCGAGTACGGTCTCGAGCTCGGGATGGCGTTCCAGATCGTCGACGACCTGCTCGACTACACGGCCGACCAGGAAGCGCTCGGCAAGCCGATTGGCGGCGACCTGCGCGAGGGGAAAGTCACGCTGCCGATCATCTTTCTCCGCGACCGCGGCGGCGAGGAGGCCGATGCCCTCGTGCGCGCCACGGTTCGCGATCGCGCGATCGACGCCGAAGGCTGGCAGCGTCTCCAGGGCATGCTCAAGGAAACCCGGGCCGCCGAACTCGCGTACGAGCGTGCGCACGAACACGCCGCGCGCGCCAAGGCGCATCTGCAGGTGTTCCCACCGTCCGTGGAGCGCGATGCCCTCATGGCGCTGCCCGATTACGTCCTCGCGCGCGATCGTTGAGTCCAACGTAAGTTTACGGCTGCATGTCCCCCCTCTCGGAGATCGAGGCCCTCCGCGCGGCGATCCGCCACCACGAGCATCGCTACTATGTCCTCGACAGCCCCGAGATCACCGATGCGGAATACGACCGGCTGCTCCAGACGCTCGAGGCGCTCGAAGCGGCGCATCCGGATCTCGTCAGCGCCGACTCGCCCACGCAGCGCGTCGGCGGCGCGCCCGCGGCCGGGTTCGAGAGCGTCGAGCACATGGCGCCGATGCTCAGTCTCGACAACGCCTACGCCGACGAGGAGCTGCGCGAGTTCGACGCGCGCGTGCGCCGTGGTCTCGAGCTGGCACACGAGGCGCCGCCGCTCGCATACGTGGCCGAGCTCAAGATCGACGGGCTCAGTCTTGCGCTGACGTACGAGGACGGGCGTCTCCTGCGAGGCGTCACGCGTGGCGACGGGACGCTCGGCGAGGACGTGACCAGCAACGTGAGGGTGATTCGCAGCGTGCCGCTGGTGTTGGCGCCGGCGGCCGGCGCACGGGTTTCGGCCCAGGGCCGGATGGAGGTTCGCGGAGAGGCGTTTCTGTCGCGTCAGGCGTTCGATCGCGTCAACCGTGAGCGTGAGGAAGCCGGTGAAGCGCTGTTCGCGAATCCGCGCAACGCCGCCGCAGGCACGATGCGCACGCTCGATCCCGCCGCGGTGAGCCGACGCGGGCTGAGCGTCTTCGCCTATCAGGTCGTCGTGCCCGAGGACGCCGGGCGTCCCGACGCGTCGCACGCCGCGTCGCTCGAGCGCCTCACGTCGTGGGGCCTGCCGGTCGAGCCGCACTGGGAGCGCTGCGAAGGTATCGACGGGCTCATGGCGTTCTGCGCGCGCTGGGCGGCCGCGCGCGCGAGTCTGCCCTTCGACATCGACGGCATCGTCATCAAGCTCGACGATCTCGCGCTCCGTCACCGGCTCGGCTCCACGGCGAAGTTTCCGCGCTGGGCGGTCGCCTACAAATTCGCCGCCGAGCGCGCCGAGACACGGTTGAGGAGCATCGAAGTCAACGTCGGCCGCACCGGCGCCGTGACGCCCTACGCGGTGCTCGAGCCGGTGTTTCTGGCCGGCACGACGATTCAGATGGCGACGCTGCACAACGAGCAGGAGATCGAGCGGCGCGACATCCGGCCTGGCGATCTCGTGGAGATCGAGAAGGGCGGCGACGTCATCCCGAAGGTCATCGGTCCCGTACTCGCCGCGCGCCCGGGCGGGCTGCCGCGTTGGTCGATGCCGTCGGCCTGCCCGTCGTGCGGGAGCGCGCTCGGCAAGCCGGAGGAGGAAGTCGTCTGGCGCTGCGAGAACGCCTCGTGCCCGGCGCGCCTCCGCCGCAGCCTTGAGCATTTCGCGTCGCGCCGCGCGATGAACATCGAAGGACTCGGCGAGTCGCTCACCGATCAGCTGATCACATCAGGGCTGGTCGCCGACTTCTCGGACCTCTATCGCCTGACCGTCGATCAGCTCGCCGCGCTCACCGCGACCTCCGAGCGCGACGGCAGGCCGCTCACGCGGCGTGTCGGCGAGAAAGTCGCCGCGAAACTCATCGCGCAGATCGATCGCAGCCGCGCCAGCGACATCTGGCGGCTGCTGCACGCCGTCGGCATCCGGCACATCGGCGAAGGCAGCGCCCAGGCGCTCGCGCGGCATTTCACGTCCATCCCGCGCCTCGAGGCCGCTCCCGCTGCGGAGCTCGAGCAGGTGCCCGATGTCGGCCCAGTGGTCGCGCGCGCGGTGCGCGCGTTCTTCGACGAGACGCACAACCAGGCGCTCATCGCGCGTCTCGCAGGTGCCGGCGTGCGCATGGCGGACGAGACGACGTCGGGCCCGCCCGGACCGCAGCCACTCGCCGGCAGGACGTTTGTCATCACCGGCACGCTCCCGCACATGAGCCGCGACGAGGCATCGGCGCTGATTGCGCGGCTGGGAGGGAAGGTGGCCGGGTCGGTCAGCAGGAAAACGTCGTATCTCGTGGCAGGGGAGGAGGCGGGCTCCAAGCTGCAGAAGGCGCAGGACCTCGGGGTGGCGGTCATCGACGAACAGGGCCTGCGGGATCTGGCCGGCGACCTATAATCGAATCTGGCATGCGCCGCTTCGCCGCCGTCATCGTCGTGCTCGTCGCCGTCGTGGCGTTCATGGTCGGCCTCGTGGTCGCCGGATCGGGCATCCGCATGCCGTCCGGGCCATCCACCATTCTGTCGAAAGGCCCTGTTGACCCCGCGCCTGTCGCGGCGGTGCGTCCCGCGTCGGCGCTGCTCGACGCGCCGATGGCGTCGGGCACGGGTGTGGACTTCGCGGAAGTCGCCGCGCGCATGAACGCGTCGGTCGTCAACGTGGACGCGAGCTCGCGTTCGGGCCGCGCGCGGCGCGGCGATCTGGACGGCCCGCAGCGCGACGGCCCGCGCCAGGGGGCGGGCAGTGGCTTCCTGATCGACGAGCAGGGGCACATTCTCACGAACTATCACGTCGTCGAAGGGGCCGATCGCATCACGATCACCATGGCGGACGGCCGCGCGTTGCGCGCGCGCGTCGTCGGCACCGACCCGGCCATCGATGTCGCGCTCCTCGTGGTCGATGCCGTGGCGGCCGGCGGGCGCGTGCCGGTGGCGACGCTCGGCGACTCGGACCGCCTGCGCGTGGGCGAGTGGGTCTGCGCGATTGGCAACCCCCTCGGGTATGTCCATTCCGTCACCGTCGGGGTCGTGTCGTTCATGGGGCGCAAGCTGTTCGATCCCAGCCTCGACGACTACATCCAGACCGACGCCGCGATTAATTTCGGCAACAGCGGCGGGCCGCTGATCAATGCGCGCGGCGAAGTCGTCGGCATCAATACGGCGATCAGCTCGCAGGCCAACAACATCGGCTTCGCGATCCCCATCAATCAGGTGCGCGCGGTTCTGCCGCAGCTCAAGAGCCGCGGGCGCGTCGCGCGCGGCTTCATCGGCGTCACGCTCGAGACCGTCACGCCCGCGCTGCAGCGCGCGCTCGGGCTGTCGGCCACCGGGGGCGCCATCGTGCAGGAAGTCACCGCGGACACGCCGGCCGAGCGCGCGGGCCTGCGCGCCTACGACGTGATTCGCTCCGTCGACGGGCGCGACGTCGTGTCGAGCGACGAATTGATCCGCGACGTCTCGGGGCGCGCGCCCGGCAGCGTGGCGAAACTGCAGGTCATGCGCGACGGGCGTGAACAGGACGTGCTGGTGAAACTCGCGGAGCGGCCCGAGGCGGCGGCCGAGGCCGAGACGCCGGCGCCCGTCAAGCCGGCCGACACCACGCAACCACCGCTGGGCCTCGTCGTGCGCGATATCGACGCCGCGACCGCGCGGCGGTACGGCCTGCCGTCCGAGATATCCGGCGTGCTCGTCACGCGCATCGATCCCGCCAGCGTCGCACAGGTCGCGCGCGTGCGCCGCGGCATGGTGATTCTCGAGATCAACCGGCGGCGCATCCGCACGCTCGACGAGTACGAGCGGATGATTGCCCGCGCGCGCGCCGGCGACGTGCTCGCGCTCTATGTCTACGATCCGCTGTCGGAGCAGCGGTCCATCCTCACCCTGACGATCGAATCCGATTCATGAAACCCCGCATTCTGGTCATAGACGATGAGCAGGCTATCCGCGAGTCGATGCGGATGATCCTCGAGTACGAGGGCTACGACTTCCTGCAGTCGGCCTCGGCGCAGGAGGGCATGACGCTCATCGAGCGTGAGTCGCCCGACCTGGTCTTCCTCGACATCAAGATGCCGGGCATGGACGGCCTCGAGGCGCTCGGGCGCATCAAGGTGACGCACGAGACGCTGCCGGTGGTGATCGTCTCGGGGCACGGCACCGTCAGCACCGCGGTCGACGCCACGCGCAAGGGGGCGTTCGACTTCATCGAGAAGCCGCTCGAGCGCGAGCGCGTGCTGCTGACGATTCGCAACGCGCTCGACCAGAGCCGCCTGCGGGACGAGAACCGCACGCTCAAGCGCGCCGTCGAAGTGCGCCATCAGATGGTCGGCGAGAGCAGCGGCGTGCGCACGGTGATGGATCAGGTCGGGCGTGCCGCGCCGAGCAACGCGACGGTGCTGATCCTCGGCGAGAGCGGCGTCGGCAAGGAGCTGGTTGCGCGCGCGATTCACCGCAACTCGAACCGCTCGCGCGAGCGCTTCGTGCAGGTCAACTGCGCCGCGATTCCCGAAGAGTTGATCGAATCGGAGCTGTTCGGCCACGAAAAGGGCTCGTTCACGGGGGCCACCGAGAAGCAGATCGGCAAGTTCGAGCAGGCCGACAAGGGCACGATCTTCCTCGACGAGGTCGGGGACATGAGCCCCAAGACGCAGGCCAAGGTGCTGCGCGTGCTGCAGGAGGGGGAAGTCGAGCGGCTCGGATCCGCGCGGACGATCAAGGTCGACGTGCGCGTGATTGCCGCCACCAACAAGGACCTCGAGGAAGAGATCGCGCAGAACCGCTTCCGCGAGGATCTCTACTACCGTCTCAAGGTCATCCCGATCGTCGTGCCGGCGCTGCGCGAGCGGCCGGAGGATATTCCCCTGCTGGCCCGGCACTTCGCGGATCTCTTCAGCCGCGATAACAATCGCAGGCCCGCGCGTTTCACACCGGCCGCGCTGGAGCTGATTCAGCACCACCGCTGGAAAGGGAACGTGCGTGAGCTGCGCAACACCGTCGAGCGGCTGATCATCATGTCGCCCGGCGACGCGGTCGATGCACCGGACGTGCGCGCGGTGCTCCGATTCGATCAGAGTTCGAAGTCCCCGTCGCAGGGGTCCGCGGCCGAGAAGCCGGGCACGCTGCGCGGCTTCAAGGAGTCGGTGGAGCGCGCGTTCCTCGTCGAGAAGCTGCGCGAGCACAACTGGAACATCTCGAAGACCGCCGAGGTCATCGACACGCCGCGCAGCAATCTCTACAAGAAGCTCGAGCAGTACGGCATCAAGCAGGACGAAGACGGATAGTCCTCTATACTGTCTGTTCCGCAGTGGTCCAGATGACCGTCCGCCGCAGCTCGCGCAAGCGGGTGAAGGTGGGAGGAAAGTCCGAACTCCGCAGGGCAGTGCGCCGGGTAACGCCCGGTCAGGGTGACCTGAAGGACAGTGGCACAGAAAATACACCGCTGACGTCCGCCGCGAGGCGGGCAAGCAAGGGTGAAAAGGTGCGGTAAGAGCGCACCGCGCCGGCCGTAAGGTTCGGTGGCAGGCAAAACCCCGCACGGAGCAAGGCCAAATAGGGAGGCGATCAGGCCGCGCGCGCAAGCGTGTGGACCTGGAGAGGACGGCCCGTCCGAAGCTTCCGGGTAGGCTGCTTGACTTCGGCAGTAATGCCGGAGCTAGAGGAATGGTTGTCATTCACAAAAGCGCGCCGTATGGCGGGCGAAGGTGGAAACAGAATTCGGCTTACGGACCACTGCGGTCTTTCATTCCCGGTAGAATCGACCTCATGCGCTTCAGATTGCCGGCGGCTGCCATTGCGGCCGCGCTCTTGACGTCCGTTTCGATACTCGCCCGCGTGCAGGCGCCGCAGACACCCCCCGCGCCGCCGCCGCCGCAGCGAGGTCCACAGGGTGTGCCTGCGCTCGCCAATGGCGAGTGCCCCCCGGGGCACACGCTCGTGCGCATAGGGCGCTGTCAGGCGCCCGAAGTCCCCCCGCCGAGCATCGTCGACTATCGCCCGAAATCCACGCTCGTCGTCGGCGCGCATCTGGTGCCGAAGGCGAAATTTCCGGTCGTCGACATTCACAGCCATCAGACGATGACTGACGCCAACATCGCTGCGACGGTTGCGGAGATGGACGCGTTGAACCTGCGTGTGCTCAATAATCTGAGCGGCGGCAGCGGCGCGCGTTTGAAACAGAACGCCGGCGTGATCCGCGCCAGCGCGCACAAGGATCGCTTCACCCTCTTCGCCAACGTCGACTTCCGCGGCCTCGGCCCCGGCTGGGGCGCCAGGGCCGCAGGGCAGTTCGAGGAGGATGTGCGGAACGGCGCCATCGGCCTGAAGATCTTCAAGGATCTCGGGATGACGGTGATGAAGGCAGACGGGTCGCGTCTGAAGATCGACGATGCCGAGCTCGATCCTGTGTGGGCGGCGGCCGGGCGGCTCAACGTGCCCGTGCTGATTCATACCGCCGAGCCCCCGACCTTCTTCGAGGCGCCCGACTATACCAACGAGCGGTGGCTCGAGCTCGCGCTGTTTCCCAGCCGCCGCAACTACGATGCGTCGAAGGCGAAGTTCGCGGACCTGATGGGGGAGCGCGACCGGATGTTCGCGAAGCATCCGAAGACGCGCTTCATCGCCGCGCACTTCGCGTACCACGGCCACGATCTCGCGCGCGCCGCGGCACTGCTCGATCGGCTGCCGAACGTGTATCTCGAGGTGGCCGCGGTCCTCTACGACTTCGGCCGCCAGCCGCGCGCGGCCCGCGACTTCTTCACGAAGTATCAGGATCGCGTGATGTTCGGCAAGGACACGTACGCGCCCGCCGAGTACCCGTACTACTGGCGCGTGTTCGAGACGCGCGACGAGTATTTCGACTACTACCGCGACTATCACGCCTTCTGGAAGCTGTACGGCATGGATCTGCCTGACGCGGTCCTGAAGAAGCTGTACTACGGCACCGCGCTCAAGGTGACGCCGGGCCTCCCGCAGACCGGATGGCCCCGCTGATGGCGCGCCGCGCGCTCGTCACCGGCGGCGCCGGGTTCATCGGCTCGCATCTCGCGGCCGCGCTGCTGGCGCGCGGCGATGCGGTGCGCATCGCCGACAACCTGTCGACCGGCTATCGCCACAATCTCGAGGCCGCGGCCGGCGCGGAGTTCCTCGAGGGAGACCTGGCCGACCCCGCATTCGCGGAACGCGCCGTCCAGGGCATCGACGTCGTCTTCCACCAGGCGGCGCTGCCGTCGGTGCCGCGGTCGGTCAAGGATCCGAAGGTCTCGCATCGCGCCAACATCGAAGCGTCGCTCAATCTTCTCGTCGCCGCGCGCGATGCGGGCGTCACGCGCGTGGTGTATGCCGGCTCGTCGTCTGCCTACGGGGATACGCCGACGCTGCCGAAGCGGGAAGACATGCCGCCCAACCCCCGCTCGCCGTACGCGCTGCAGAAGCTCGTCACCGAACAGTACGGCGGGATGTTCACGCGGCTCTACGGTCTCGAAACCGTGACCATCCGTTATTTCAATGTCTTCGGGCCGAGGCAGGATCCGACGTCGTCGTACTCGGGCGTGATCTCGCAGTTCGCGACGGCGCTGCTCGACGGGCGCCGGCCGACCATCTACGGCGATGGCGGCCAGACGCGCGATTTCACCTTCATCGCGAATGTCGTCGACGGCGTCCTGCGCGCGAGCGGCGCGCCGGCGGCGAGCGGTGAGGTCATCAACGTCGCGACGGGCGGGCGCGTCTCGCTGCTGCAGTTGTTCGATCAGATGAAGCGCATCACCGGGGCGGATGTCGAGCCCATCTTCGTCGACGCGCGCGCCGGCGACGTGCGCGATTCGCAGGCCGACATCTCGAAGGCGAAGCGCCTGCTCGGCTACGAGCCGGTCGTGTCGTTCGAGGACGGCCTCGCGCGTACGGTGGCGTGGTATCGCGACACGCGGGTCAGCGCCTGACACTGTGCCGCTGACCCCGGGCAGCCGGCCGGGCGCGTTGTAGAATGCCGCACGCATGCGAGCCACCCTGATACTCGTTGCCGCCCTGCTCGCCGGAAACGCCGCGCAACCGGTGCGACCCAACGTCGTCTTCATCATGACCGACGACATGGGATACGGCGATATCGGACCCTACGGTGTGGTTGACGCAAAGACCCCGCATCTCGACCGGCTGGCGCGCGAGGGCGTGAAGCTGACCGACGGGTATGCCAACGGCGCGACATGCACGCCGACGCGGGTCGGATTCATGACGGGACGGTATCAACAGCGCCTGGGATTCGAGCGCCCGCTCGATTCGCTGCACGACCACGACCGCGGACTGCTCCCGACAGGCGTGTCGTTGCCTGCGCTGTTGAAGAAGGCCGGCTACGCGACCGGTTTGATTGGGAAGTGGCACCTCGGGTTCCAGCCTGAGTTCACGCCGAACGCACACGGGTTTGACGAGTTCTTCGGCCCGCTCGCCGGCGCCGTCGATTTCTATTCGCATCGGCGCGGCGACGGCACGCACGATCTCTACGAGAACGCCACCCCCGTGCAGTCGACGGCGTATCTCACCGACGAGTTCTCCGACCGATCGGTGCGGTTCATCGAGCGCAACGCCCGGCGCCCGTTCTTTCTCGAGGTGGCCTACACCGCGCCGCATTGGCCGTTCCAGCCGCCCGATCGGCGGCCCGCCGACCCGTTGGCGGTGCCGAATCCCGCCCAGGAGAGCGACCTGCGGTTGCAGCAGCTGCCAGGCGACGCCGTGCCGGCCACGCGCGCAGACTACGTGCGCATGGTCGAGCGCGCGGATGAAGGTGTCGGCAAGATTCTGGACGCACTCGATCGTCTCGGTCTGGCGGAGAACACACTCGTGATCTTCACCAACGACAACGGCGGCGAGTGGCTGTCGCGCAACGACCCGTTCAGCAATCGCAAGAGCTCGGTGTGGGAAGGCGGAATCCGCGTGCCGATGATCCTCCGGTGGCCGGGCAGAATCCCCGCCGCGGCGACGTCGAACCAGGTCGCGATCACGATGGATCTGACTGCCACGATCCTTGCGGCGACAGGCAGCCCCGTGCCTCCGGCGCACCATCCGGATGGAATGGATCTGACGCGGGTGTTGTCTGGCGCGGCGCCGGACGTGCCGCGGGAGCTGTTCTGGCGCGTGCCCGGGGGGGGCGAGCCCAAGAAAGCCGTGAGGAGTGGTCGCTGGAAGCTGATCCGTGAGCCGTCGCGCGCGATGCTGTTCGACCTCGGGGCCGACCCGGGAGAGCGGCAGGACCTGTCCGCGAAGCACCCGGATATCGTGCGGAGGCTCCAGAGCGCGCTCGACGCCTGGGAGAAGGATGTGGCGGGCCGTCCACTATGATGGGCGGGTGTCCGCCTCTCTGATTCGCGCGCTCGGCCTCACCGGCTCGCTGATCTACGCCGCCTTCATCGTCTGGCTCTACGCGACCGGCCCCGCGACGATCGCGGAGGTCACCGGCGGCGTTGCGGCGGGCTTCAACGCCTATCGTGCCGACGAGCAGGCATTCCAGGAAGGGCTCGCGCTCTTTCGTCAGGACCGCTTCGAGGCCGCGCGCACCGCTTTCGACCGCGCCGATCCCGCGAAGCGCGATTCGCGCGTGCAGTATTACGTCGCGTACAGCTATTACCGCCAGGGCTGGGGGCGGCTCTGGAATGACGATGAGCTGTTCGCGAAGGGGGTGGAAACGCTCGACCGCGCGGTGAAAGCCGATCCGTCCGGACGCGTCACTGTCGCGGATACCACGCTCGGTATGACGACCTCCGACGAGTTGCGCGCGGAACTCGCCGAGGGCACCAGGCGGGACGCGTCCGACTACAATCCCTCGCGCCTGATGAGGAAACGCAAGTGACGCGCGGCTCCCTGCTCGAGAGCGTCGTACTGCCGTGGCTCCTGCTCACGGTTGCCCTGATCGCGGGCATGCGCATGACGGATGCGGGGGAGCTGCGCTTCCTCATGCCGCCGCTCGCGTCACTCGTGGCGATGCTGTTGTTGATGATGGTGCTGGTACGGAGCGGTGTCGTGCTGCCGTGGCTGCTGATGAACGAGCGCCGCACGCCGCTCGAGAATCTGAGCGGCGTCGTACTGCTCGCGTCGCTGGCCGCCGCCTCTGCGCAGATCGTCTCGGCTGTCACGCCGGAAGCCGGGCTTCCGCTCGTGCTCGGCGTCGTCTTCCTGTTCGCGCTCTTCGGCAATACGCTGGCGGCCAGGCCGGCGCGTCAGCCGGCGTTGCGGGCGCTCTTCGTCGCGTTCTTCGCCGCCTTCACCGTGAAGTTCATCGTGCTCGACGCGCTCTATGCGCCGGACCGCAGCCTCGGAGGGCGGCTGCTGACGGGGCTGATCGAAGGCATCACGCTGGGTTCATTCGACCACGTGGTGTGGGCGCCGGCGACCGGCTACCTGACTTTCGTGGCACTCGTAATTTATTTCCTGGCGCTCGCAATGATGCCTCGCCCGGCCGCGACGACGGCGGAATCGCTGGCCCGCATATAATCGCGCTCACCTCCCCCATGTCACTTGCTCCCGGCACGCGCATCGGCCATTACGAAATCATCGGTCCGCTCGGCGCCGGCGGCATGGGCGAAGTATTCCGCGCCCGCGATACGACCCTCAGTCGCGACGTCGCGATCAAGATGCTGCCCGAGAGCGTCGCGGTCGATCCGGTCAGGCTCGCGCGCTTCGAACGTGAAGCGCGAACGCTGGCCGCGGTCAATCATGCGCACATCGCGCAGATCTACGGCCTGGAGGACGCGAGCGCGCGCGGCAAGGCGCTTGTCATGGAGCTCGTGCCGGGCCAGACCCTCGCCGAACGAATCGCGGACGGGCCCGTTCCGATTGGCGAAACGCTCGAGATCGCCCGACAAATTGCCGATGCCCTCGAGTGCGCGCATGCCGAAGGCATCGTCCATCGCGACCTCAAACCCGCCAACATCAAGGTGCGTGACGACGGCACGGTAAAGGTGCTGGATTTCGGCCTGGCGAAAGGCGGCGATTCCGGCGCGATGCCCAATCTGCAGGACTCGCCGACGTTCACGAGTCCCGCGATGACCGAGCGCGGGATCATTCTCGGCACCGCCGCGTACATGTCTCCGGAACAGGCGCGCGGCAAGCCGGTCGACAAGCGCGCCGACATCTGGGCCTTCGGCGTGATCGTGTTCGAGATGCTGACCGGCAGGCAGATGTTCGCCGGCGAGACCGTGTCCGACACGCTTGCCGCCGTCCTGCGCGAGGAGGTGCCGTGGTCGTCGCTGCCCGCCGCGACGCCGCCCGGCCTGCGGCGCGTGCTCGAGCGCGCGTTGCAGAAGGATCCGAAACGCCGACTGCGCGACATCGGCGACGCAAAGCTCGAGATCGAAGACGCGCTAGCGGGGAAGGATGCGAGCACCGTCCAGCCGTCCGCACACATCGTCGGCGACAAGCCATCCGGCAAACTGCCGTGGCTCGTGGCTGCCGCGGCCGTTGCCGCCGCGATCGCTCTCGCGGGCTGGTCGCTGACACGGCAGGGAAGTGCCAGGGACGACGTCATTCGGTTCACGCAGATTACGGACACGGCGGGCGAAGAAACCGACCCGTCGCTTTCTCCGGACGGCACGGTCGTCGCGTTCGCGAGCCGGGCATCCGGTTCGTGGGACATCTATTCGCAGCGCGTGGGCGGCCGCAATCGCACACTCATCGTCGGCGATCCGCAGCGCGATGAGATGGCGCCAGCCTTTTCCCCCGACGGCAGCCAGATCGCATTCCATGAATCGGACGGCGACGGCGGCATCTTCATCGCGGGCGCGACTGGTGAATCCACGAGACGCGTTGCCGATGTGGGCTTCCATCCCTCGTGGTCTCCCGACGGCAAGCAGATCGCCTACACGACGGAAGAAATCAAGGACCCGTATTCGCGGCAGGGATTGAGCCAGCTGTGGACAGTGAGCGTGTCCGGTGGTGGTTCGCGTAAAGTCACGGAGATCGATGCCGCGCAGCCCTCGTGGTCGCCCTCCGGCGAGCGCCTGGTGTTCTGGAGCAACATGGCGGGGCAGCGCGATCTGTTCACCGTGTCTGCGGCGGGCGGAGAGGCCACTCCCATCTTCGAGGACGCGCATGTGGATTTCGCGCCGACGTGGCTGCGGGAAGGCGGTCGCATTGTGTTCTCCAGCGATCGCGGCGGCTCGATAAATCTGTGGGAGGTCCCGGTCGATCCCGCGACTGGCCGGGCAACCGGTGGCCCTGTACCCGTAACGGCCGGCGTGCAGGCGGCGGCGGAGTTCGCGAGCGTGTCGCGCGATGGCTCGAAATACGCGTTCAAGTCTCGTGTCAAGTCGATCAATCCTTACGCCATCGCGTTCGATCCGCTCTCGCTTCGAGCAGGCACGCCCGTCCAGCTCGATAGTGCGAACAGCATTCTGGTCCCATCGAGCGTGTCACCAGACGGCAAATACCTGTTGCTGTCCAACGAGGGCACGCACCAGGAGGATCTGTTCATCACCGGTACCGACCGTTTCGTGCCGCGGCGGGTCACCGATGACGCGGCGCGCGATCGCGGCGGTTCGTGGACATCGGACGGAAAATCCATCCTTTTCTATTCGACCCGCGGCGGCAAATGGGAGATTTGGTCGATCAATGCCGATGGAGGAGGACTGAGAAAAGTCGCGTCGCTCTCCGACTCCACAATCTACCCGCTGATGTCACCCGCCGCCGACCGGATCGCCATGACGTCCGCCAACACGACCGACGTGAACCTTATTCCGGTCACCGCGGAGGTCGTGACCAAGGCGACAGCCTTGACGGGCACGAGCCTGGCCGACGCCAGGCTGATGGCGACCGCGTGGTCGCCGGACGGGCGGCTGCTGGCCGGTCCGCTCATTCCATCGAGCGGACGCCCTGCGGGTATCGGTATTTATGACATCACCAGCGGATCGCTGAAGAAAATCAGCAATGACGCCTGCAACTGGGTCGCGTGGCTCCCCGGCACGCAGAAGGTCGGGTGCATGTCTAGTCTCGAGCAGCTGGTGTTCGTGGACGTGCAGTCGATGCAGCGCACGGTGGCCATCGAGAAGCTCGCCGTTCCTGCAGAGGAGGGCGTGTTCGCAATCGCGCGTGACGGGCGCACCGTGTACTACGGCGGAGCGCGGTTGGAGTCCGATATCTGGATCGCAGTGCGAAAGCGGTGACGTGCCCTGAAGGGCGACGCTGTCCGCCCGGTAGCCGTCAGGCTTCGAGTTTCTTCCTGAAGTAGTCGATCGTCTTCGTCAGGCCTTCGTCAAGACTGACCGTCGGTTCCCAGCCGAGAATCTCGCGCGCGCGCGTGATGTCCGGCTTGCGCACCTTCGGATCGTCTTCGGGAAGCGGCTTGTAGACGATGCGGCTCGCGCTGCCGGTCATGCGGATGATCGTCTGCGCCATCCCTTCGATCGTGAGTTCGGTCGGATTGCCGATGTTCACGGGATCGTTCGTCGGCGCGTCCATGAGCCGGATGATGCCGTCGACGAGATCGGTGACGTAACAGAAGCTGCGCGTCTGTGTGCCAGGGCCATAGATCGTGACATCGTCGCCGGCCAGCGCCTGCGAGATGAAGTTGGGGACCGCGCGCCCGTCCCTGACGCGCATGCGCGGGCCGTACGTGTTGAAGATGCGGACGATCTTGGTATTGACGCCATGATGACGGTGATACGCCATCGTCATCGCCTCGGCAAACCGCTTCGCTTCGTCGTAGACGCCGCGCGGCCCGACGGGGTTGACGTTGCCCCAGTACGTCTCTTTCTGCGGGTGCTCGAGCGGGTCGCCGTACACCTCCGACGTCGAGGCGATCACGAACGTCGCCCCTTTCGCCTTCGCCAGGCCCAGTGCCTTGTGCGTGCCCAGCGCCCCCACCTTCATCGTCTGGATCGGCAGTTCGAGATAGTCGATCGGACTCGCCGGGCTGGCCCAGTGCAGCACGTAGTCGACCGGCCCCTCGACGTTGATGTAGTTGGTGACGTCGTGCTTGACGAACGTGAACGCGCGGCCGGTCAGGTGCGCGATGTTCGCGGTGTCGCCGGTGAGGAGGTTGTCGAAGCCGACGATCTCGTGGCCGCGGTCGAGCAGCGTCTCGGCGAGGTGCGAGCCGATGAAGCCGGCCACGCCGGTGATGACAGTGCGCATGGAGGCAGGGATCGGACTAGACGGTGCGCTGAAGGCCGCGGAACAGCGTCAGCCACATGATTTTGATATCGAGCCCGACCGACCAGTTCTCGATGTAATAGAGGTCGTACTCGATGCGCTTCTCGAGCGACGTGTTGCCGCGCCAGCCGTTGACCTGCGCCCAGCCGGTGATGCCGGCCTTCACCTTGTGGCGCAGCATGTACTGCGGGATGCGGTGCTTGAACTGTTCGACGAAGAAGGGGCGCTCGGGGCGCGGCCCAACGATCGACATGTCGCCGCGCAGCACGTTCCAGAACTGGGGCAGCTCGTCGAGGTCGAAGCGGCGCAGCCAGCGGCCAACGGCCGTCGCGCGCGGGTCGTCGTCGCGAGCCCAGATGGGGCCGCTGTGGTCTTCGGCGTCGAGCGGCATCGACCGGAACTTGTAGACGTGGAACGCCTTGCCGTCGAGTCCCATTCGCTCCTGGCGGTAGAAGACGGGGCCCGGTGAGCTGCGGCGAATGGCCCAGGCGATCAGGCCGAACGGCACGGCCAGCACCATCAGCACGGCGGAGCTGAGCGCGATGTCGATCACGCGCTTGGTAATCGCGTTGATGCCGCGCAACGGCACCTCGTGAATGCTGATGATCGGCA
This sequence comes from Acidobacteriota bacterium, assembly GCA_030855205.1. GTDB lineage: Bacteria > Acidobacteriota > Vicinamibacteria > Vicinamibacterales > SCN-69-37 > JALYRV01. Next base: position 16,597 of record JALYRV010000048.1, read on the forward strand.
CGCCGTCGAGATCCTCGAGGCGCGCCCGCAGCGTCAGGAACTCGAGCAGATCGGGCACGACGTGCACGTCAATGAACTCGCGGCTCGCGTACTCGATGATGCCCAGCATCTTGACGTGCTCGTCGAGCGGCAGCGCGACGTAGATCTGGTCGATGCTCTCCTGCTTGCAGACATCCGGCGTCTCGGCGAGCGAGCCCAGGATCGGAAGGCCGCGATACCCGATGCGATCGCCCGTCGATCGATCGTCAACGAAGCCGACGACGCGGAAGCCCAGCTCCGTGTGTTCGAGAATCTTGTCGGCGACGAGGCGCGCCAGATCGCCGGCGCCGGCAATCAGCACACGCTTGAGCCCCACGCCGCTCCTGAAGCGGCGCTCGAGCAGCTCGCGCACGATCTCGCGCGACAGATACGTGAGCGCGACGTTCAGGACGAGGAACAGCGCCCAGACGGGCTGCGAGATCTCGAGCAGGCCGCGATCCTTCGCGACCTCCGAGAGGTAGTAGGTCTGCACGTAGAGCGTGCCGCCGACGCCGAGCACGACGGCGACGATCGATCCGACGAACACCGAAAAGAACTCATCGACGCGCGACCGGCCCCGCCGCAGGCGATACACACCCTGGAGCTGAAAGGCGGCCGGCACGAGCACCGCGATGAACGGCGCGAGCATGAGGTACTGGCTGAGCGGGGGATAGCCCTTGGTGACAGGCACGAGGGCTTCGAGCGGGGAATGGAAGCGGACGCCGTAGGCCAGCAGGAAAGCGCACAGCGCCAGGACGGCATCGCCGGCGACGTGCAGCCCGATCAGCAGCTGGTTGTGACGTTTAAGCATCGCGTTCCGATTCTCGACTGCCGGCCCCCGGCTTGACGGCGCGCCGTTGAAGCGTCTCGGCCACGACGGCCGACATTCCCGACGCGAACGCGGCCTCGCTGAACCGCTCTGCGTTGGCGCGCAGCACGCGCGCGTCCCACGGCATCTGCTCCGCGCGTTCGATGGCCTGCGCGAACGCGAGCGGCGACGGCGCGCCGGCGTGCACGCCGGTGACACCGTCAACGACCGTTTCGAGCGCGCCGCCACGGCCAAGCGCGATCACCGGCGCTCCGCAGGCCTGCGCTTCGACCGGCACGATCCCGAAGTCTTCTTCCCCTGGCAGCAGCACCGCCGTGGCACCGCGATACAGGTCGCGAATCTCGCCGTCGCTGATCGCGCCCGTGAATCTCGTCGCGCCCCCGCTCATCTGTTCGAGCCGGGCCCGGTCGGGGCCGTCACCGGCCACGATGAGCGGGCGTCCCAGCATCCGGCAGGCCTCGATAGCCACCTCGACGCGCTTGTACGGCACGAGCGCCGACACGATCAGATAGTGAGAGCGGGGCCGGGCCGGATCCGGTGTGAAAAAATCCGTATCGACGGGCGGATACACGACGCTGGCCACGCGATTATAGTATCGGCCGATCCTGCCAGCAACATACTGAGAGTTAGCGACATAGCGGTCGACGCGGTCCGCCGTGCGCCGATCCCAGCGGGCCATGCCTGCCATCACGCGTCGAAGCACGGATGAGGTGACCGCGCCGACGCGCGCCGGCCCGAAATACGCGTCGAACTGATCCCAGGCGTACCGCATGGGTGAATGGCAGTAGCAGACGTGCGCCGTGCGCCCTGGCACGACCACCGACTTGGCCGCACAGTGGCTGCTGCTGACCACCAGCTCGAAGCGATCGAAGTCGAACTGCTCGATCGCAAAAGGAAACGCCGGCAGATACGAGCGGTACCGCGTGCCGGCCGCGGGAAGGCGGTCGACGATGGAGCGATGGAGGGGCATCGTTTCAATCAGTTTCGACACCGAGCCGCGGCGGTGGACGAGCGTGAAGAGCTCGGCCTGCGGGAACAGGCGGCAGAGCGACTCGAGCACTTTCTCGCCCCCGCGCATGCCGGTGAGCCAGTCGTGCACGATGGCCACCCGGCCGTTGAAAGGCGAAGGCACAGCGGTCAGGCGCCACCCACTTCCAGATACACCTCCCGGATGCGCCTGACGGATCGCTCCCACGAGAACTCGTGCGCGCGGCCAAGCCCTTTCTGAACGAGCGATCGCCGCAGGCCATCGTCGGTCAGGATGCGCTGCACCGCGTCGGCGATCGCTTCCGCGTCGCGCGGGTCGACCAGCAGCGCCGCGTCGCCGACGACCTCGGGCAGCGACGACACGTTCGACGTGACGACCGGCGTGCCGCTCGCCATCGCTTCCAGCGGCGGCAGCCCGAAGCCTTCATAGAGCGACGGAAACACGAAGACGTCCGCGAGCCGATAGAGCACCGCGAGGGTCGCGTCGGGCACGAAGCCGAGAAAGCGCACATGCTGATGCAACTGGTGGCGGTGCACCGCGCGGCGGAGTTGCGGGTACTTCGACAGCTCGTCGCCGATGATCAGTAGCTTCAGCCGCTCGAACCCGCGCTTTTTCAGCCGCGCGAACGCGTCGATGACGCGGTCGACGTTCTTGTGTGGCTTGATGTTGCCGGCATAGAGGAGGAACGGGTTCTCGAGCTGGTAGCGCTGCCGTACGCGGACCACATCGGCCACTTCCGGCTCGCGATCGAAGCGATCGTCGATCGCGTTGTAGATGACTTCGACTTTCGAGGCCGGCGGGTGCAGGAAGTGCAGGATGTCGCGTTTGGACGCCTCGGACACCGTGAGGATCCGCGCCGACCGTGTTGCGGCGATGGACATGAACGTGCGCGCGTAGGCATGCGCGATGCGGTTCGGCAGGTACTCGGGAAAGCGCAGGTGAATGCAGTCGTGGATCGTGACGATCGACGGGCACGGCAGCAGCGGCGGCAGCACGTAGTGCGGCGCGTGAAAGACATCGGCGCCGGCGCGCTTGAGCGTAAGGGGGATGCTGAACTGCTCGCGCACGGAGTAGTTCGCCGCCGACTCCGGTACGGCGCGAAAATTCTCGCCGAACGTGCGGGCCACGGCAACATCGGCAGGCCGGCAGAGCAGCACGTACTCGTTCTCGCGATCGATGCGGCCGAGATAACGCAGCACGTTGCGCACGTACGTGCCGATGCCGTAATCGTGCAGCTTGCGTGCGTCGATCGCGATCCGCATCAGGACCGTTCCTCCAGCTTGATGCCCTTGAGCCGCATCCAGGCGCGCAGGGGGCGCACCCATCGCGGGTCGTGCTTGGCGTAGAACGCCGCGTGGCTGCGATGGTACGCGAGGCGAGTCGCCGCCGGCGCGGATCTCGCTGAACGTCCGCGCAGATGCACGACCTCCGCCTCGGGCGCAAAGAGAATCCGTCCGCCCCGCGCGCGCAGCGCCGCGCAGAAATCGACATCCTCTTCGTACATGAAGAACCGCTCGTCGAGCAGCCCCGCGCCCTCCGCGGCCGCGCGGCGCACGAGCAGGCAGGCGCCCGTCACCCAGTCGTGATACCCGCTGCGCCGCGTCGCGCGCTCGATGGCTTCGGTCACGATCGGCACCCGCCGGGCGTGCAGCCGGCCCCCGACCGCGCGCGCAATCTCGGTCCACGGCGTGAGCA
>JALYRV010000204.1 GCA_030855205.1 Acidobacteriota bacterium
CCGGCGTGGCCGATGCCGATCCACCAGACGAAGTTGATGATGTCGAACGCCCAGCCGACCGGCACGTTGTTGCCCCAGATGCCGACGCCCTTGAGCAGCAGGTAGGCGATCGACACGGTCAGCGACATCAACCCGCAGAACCCCAGGAACGTCACGACGAACCACGCCATCGGCGTGTGCGGCGTCAGGACGATCGAGGCAATCTTGTCGCCGATCGACCGGAACGTGTGCCCCGGGGCGATGACCGGCGTCGTCTTTCTGAAGTCGTAGCGGGAGTCAGCCATCAATGCCTCACGGGCGCGGGGGCGTGGCCACCCGCGGGCTGCGACGTCTCGGCCGCCGCCGGTTCGATCTCGGGGTTCGGGTTGCGCACCGCGGCCAGATAGGTCGTGCGGGGACGCGTGTTCAGATCCTCGAGAATGCCGTAATTGCGCTCCTGCGCCTTGAGCTTCGAGACACGGCTGTTCGGATCGTTGAGGTCGCCGAAGACGATGGCGTCCGACGGACAAGCCTGCTCACAGGCCGTCTTGACCTCGCCGTCCATGATGCCGCGCCCTTCCGTCTTCGCGTCGACGCGCGCGTGATTGATGCGCTGCACGCAGTACGTGCACTTCTCCATGATGCCGCGGCTGCGCACGGTGACGTCCGGATTGCGCGCCAGGTCGAAGCTCGCCGTCGTGTAGTCGGTGTAGAGGAGGAAGTTGAACCGCCGCACCTTGTACGGGCAGTTGTTCGAGCAGTAGCGCGTGCCGACGCAGCGGTTGTAGGTCATGTCGTTCAGACCCTCCGCGCTGTGCGTCGTCGCCGCGACCGGGCAGACCTGCTCGCAGGGCGCGTTTTCGCACTGCATGCAGGGGACCGGCTGGTGATACGTCTCGGGATTGTCGATGCTGCCGGCGTGATACGTGTCGACGCGCAGCCACTGCATCTCGCGCCCGCGGCCGACCATCTCCTTGCCGACGATCGCGATGTTGTTTTCCGACTGGCAGGCGATGATGCAGACCTGGCAGCCGCTGCAGGTGTTCGTGTCGATCGTCATGCCCCACTTGTGCCCGTTGTATTCGAACTTCGGGTAGAGGGTCATGTCGTCGGCGGGGGAGTGCCCCATCGCGTGCACCGACTCCGGATGCGCCGCGTAGCCTTCCTTCGTCACGACGCGAACCGGATGACGCCCTTCCATCGAGTGATGGGTCTGCGTCGTCGATATCGCGTACGTCTCGCCGGTCTTGGCGATCTCGAGACCGCCGTCGAACCATGGCGCGTCGGCGGTGCGGAGCGTGAAGGCGTTGAAGCCGACGTTCGAACCCACGCGGCCCGCCATCGGACGGCCGTAACCGAAGTGGACCGTGACCGATTCGTCGGCGTGGCCCGGCTGCACCCAGATCGGCATCTGCTGCGAGCGGCCCTTGTAGCGCAGGTCGACGAGGTCGCGGCTCTGCAGGCCGAGGCGCTCCGCCGTGCGGGCGCTGATGTACGCCGCCGCGTCCCACGTAATCTTCGTGATCGGCTTCGGCAGCTCCTGCAGCCAGCCGTTGTTCGCGAAGCGGCCGTCGAGGACGGTGGGATCGGGACGGAAGACGATCTCCAGCCCGGACATGGGGGGCTGGGCAGGCTGGGCAGGCTGAGCGGGTTGAGTTTCTGTCGCAGGTGGAGGCGTGGCTGCCGGCGCGGTGCTGCCGGCGGCCGGCGGCGTCGCGACGGGCGCGGACGGAAGCGCTGTGGCGTTACCGGTCGCGATGCCTGCGGCCACACCGGCGAGGCCGCCCATCTCCCGGGTCAGCGCGCCGGCCGGAGGCAGTGCGGGCATCGACGATGAGCCGGCGGCAAATCCATCGTGCAGCACACGACGCCACGCCTTGTCGGGCGTCTCGCCCGTGAGGAGGCCGGCGCTCGTCCACTGTTCGCGCACCAGATCGAGGCCCTGCTTGTCTCCTTCGCCGTTGAGCGACGCGATGAGCTCGAGCGCCGTCTTGCCACCGTAGAGCGGAGCAATCAGCGGCTGGATGACCGTGACGGATCCATCGAAGCTGCGAATGTCCCCCCAAGATTCGAGGAAGTGCGCTTCGTTGACGTGCCAGTGGCACTCGGCGGACGTCTCGTTGGCCGCGTCGCACAGATGCGCGCGCAGCCCGACCTTCCGCAGGTTCGCGGTGAAGTCCAGATCGGCCGGCGCCGTGAACACGGGGTTGCCGCCGAGCATCAGCAGTACCTCGACGCGGCCCGCGGCCATGTCGGCGGTGAGCTCGCGCAGCGACGCGGCGCCATCGAGGTTGGTGCCGACGGCCGGCGCGGCGTACGTGACCGTCGCGCCCGTGTTGCCGAGCGCCTGATTCATCGCGCGTGCGAGCGCATGCACGGCCGGCGGCTGCTTGTCGCCGGCGATCACCGCGCAACGGCCGCGATGGGCCTGCAGATCCTTCGCAATGGCCGGAATCCACTTCGTGCGGAGCTCGTCGTTCACTTCGCCGGGCACCGCGCCGCCGCCCGCGCCCATCGCGCCTGCCAGTGCCGCCGCGAAGGCGTGCACGTCGCGCGCCCTGATCGGCATGCGGTGATCCGCCCGGCTGCCGGTCACGGTCAGCGTGGGCTCGACCACGTAGAGCCGGTTCATGTCCTGGCCGGGGTGATCGACCTTGCGCCGCCTGGCGAAGTCTTTCTGCGCGCGTACGGCTGCCGGACCGAAGCCCAGGAAGTCGGCGTCGAGCGAGACGATGACGTCGGCCTGTTCGAGGCGGTAGGTCGGCACGGTGCTGTCGATCGTGCCGCCGGAGGTCTGCACGACTCCGTAGACCGGATCCCACTGGTGCCAGCGGGCGCTCGGGAAGGTGGCGAGCAGTTTCTGAATTTGCGCGAGGAGCGACGGAGACGAGATCGGCTCGGTCAGAAGGCGGAAGCCGCCGCCCTGGGTCGCGGCCTGGGCGTTGAGCTGGTTCCGGAACGCCGTGATGAACGCGCTCCAGGTGGAGACGTCGCCGCGGTTGAGCACTGTCCTGGAGCGGTCAGGATCGTAGAGGTCGAGGATCGCTGCCTGCCCGTAAACGTCTGTTGCGCCTAGGCTTGCGGGGTGTTCAGGGTTCCCTTCGGTCTTGGTCGGGCGCCCTTCGTGGCTCTCGGCGAGCAGGGGCATGCCGTAACCGCCCATCGGCATGGCGGTGGCGTAGAACAGCGGACGGCCGGGCACCAGCTCTTCCGGCTGCCTGACGTACGGAATGATCGACTCGGCCGGCTGGCGCGTGCAGGCCGTGGCCCCGGCCAGCGCGATCGAGGCGCCCATCAGGCGCAGAAAGTCGCGCCGGCCTCTGGGGTCGGTGAACTCGGACGCCTGCGCCGGAAACTCACGGTGCAGGAAGGTCTGGAATTCAGGCGTATCCGCCAGCTCGTCGAGGCTGCGCCAGTAGGCGCGCCCGGCTTGGCTGTCCAGGGCGTCCAAACGCGTACGAATTTCGGAGAAGTCCATAGAGATAACGGGGCGTTCCGCCCGCCCCTAGCGGTGACAGGTCGAGCAGCTCGTCATGTGCTCGACACTGGCGATGCCGTACTGTTGTTTCAGGCGATTGCCCAACTCCAGCTGATTTGCGGGAGCTTCGTACGCCATGTTGAACACTTCTTCTTTGGGCCGCAGGAACTTTTCCGGGGCGCGATGGCACTCGAGACACCATTCCATCTGCAGCGACGCGTGTTGCAGCATCAGCGGCATCTGGTCGACGCGGCCGTGGCAGGTGGCGCAACCCACCCCCTTGGCGACGTGAATCTGGTGGTTGAAATAGACGAAGTCGGGCAGATCGTGCACCCGCGTCCACTCCAGGGGCGTGTTGTCGCGGAAGCTCGCGCGTACGGGCTCGAGGATCGGCGCCTGGTTCCAGACCTGCGAGTGGCAGTTCATGCAGGTCTTGGTGGGCGGGATGTTGGCGAACGCCGACGTCTCGACTGACGTATGGCAGTACCGGCAGTCGATGCCCATGCCGCCGACGTGGTGGGCATGACTGAACTGCACGGGCTGGTCGACGTAGGCGTTCTGGCCGGTGACGAAAGACGACCGCATCAGGAGCATGACCACCCAGCCCAGAAAGGCGAGAGTGGCTACGACGCCAATGAGGCTAGCTTTGGCCAGGGCATTCGAGCTGCGCTTGAATATCTGACTCATATCGGGCCCGAAGGCGGTCTTAGCCTAATCCAAATGAGGGCGAAAAAATTGTCCCGGGCACGTCAAAGTGCGGCTTCGTTGTCGAAACGCCCGGCCCTACATTGTGTGAAATCTTTCACAATACTGTCAATGGCATACACTCCCAGTCGATTCATCCCCTGCTCACGGACCTGAGGCACGCCTAATGTCTGCCATCCTTCTCGACCGCGTCTCGAAGCGCTTCGGCACGCATGTCGCCGTCAACGATCTCTCGCTCGAAGTGCCCGACGGGTGCATCTACGGCTTCATCGGCCCCAACGGCTCGGGCAAGACGACGACGATCAGGATGATCATGCACATCCTGCTGCCTGATTCCGGCAAGATCACCGTGCTCGGCCGCGATGACACGCGCGCCGCGCGCGACGACATCGGCTTTCTGCCGGAAGAACGCGGCCTCTACAAGAAGATGCAGGTGCGCCAGCTCCTCCGCTACTACGGAGGACTCAAAGGGCGCGACCGTAAGTCACTCGATCCGGTCATCGACGAGTGGCTGACGCGCCTCGGCCTCTCCGCGTGGGCCGACAAGAAGATCGACACGCTCTCGAAGGGCATGGCGCAGAAGGTCCAGTTCATTTCGTCGATCGTCGCGAAGCCGAAGCTCGTGATTCTCGACGAGCCGTTCTCCGGTCTCGATCCGGTCAACGCGCAGTCGCTCAAGGACGCCGTGCTCGAACTGCGGCGCCAGGGGATCACCGTCGTGTTCAGCACGCACGACATGGCGACTGCCGAACGGCTCTGCGATCGCATCTTCATGATCTACAAGGGCAACAAGGTGCTCGACGGCACGCTCGAAGAGGTGCAGTCGCGCTACGGGCACGACACGGTGCGCGTGCGCGTGGCCGGAGGCGCCGCAACGCTTGCGCGGCTGCCGGGGATCGACTCGATGAACGATCATGGCAACTATCAGGATCTGCGGATCACGGGCGACCCGCAGGCGTTCCTGCACGAGCTCGTGCGCGCGGGGAACGTGCAGCACTTCGAGGTCACGAAGCCGTCGCTGCACGACATCTTCGTGCGGATCGCGAATCCCGCGGCCGAGGAAATCGATCAGCAGGTAGGAGCAACGGAATGAATCGCGTCTTCACGGTTGCGCAGATGGAGTTCCTGACACTCGTCAGGACGAAAGCATTTCTGATCGGCATCCTGATGATGCCGGTGCTGATCGGCGTCTCGATCCTGTTTCAGGTGTACGCGGCGCGTCATGTCGACACCACCGATCGCCGAGTGGCGGTGATCGATCAGAGCGGTGCGCTGTACGACACGCTCGCGTCGGCTGCCTCCGAGCACAACGCCGCGGCCGGCTCCGGCGAAGCCCGGAAGGGCCCACATTTCCTGCTCGAGCGCGCCGACCCCGCCGGACGCGGCGCCGACGCGGTCAAGCTCGAGCTCTCCGATCGCGTGCGCGCGGAGGATCTCTTCGCGTTCGTCGAGATCCCCGCGGGTATTGCCGACGCGCCCGTCGACACGGCCGCCGTCGGCTACTACACCGCGACCCCCTCGTATGACGTGCTGCGCGACTGGATGCATCCGCTGATCAACCGTGAGCTCGCGCGGCAGCGCTTCACCAAGTCAGGCATCGATCCCGCGCTGGTGTCGAAACTCAGTGGCGAGGTGGAGCTCTCCAGTTACGATCTCGTCGAGCGCGCCGCCGACGGCACCGTCGCCGAAGCGCGCAAAACGGATCCGATCGCCACGTTCGTGATGCCGTTCGTCTT
>JALYRV010000205.1 GCA_030855205.1 Acidobacteriota bacterium
GTGCCGGCGGCCGCGGCCGCGTCGCCGCGCTTGTAGTAGTAGATCCCGGCGGTCGCAATCACGACCACCACGAGGACGATGACGACTTTACGCATGCGTATCTGACCGGTCCCTTATCGAATCGCCGAAATGCCGGTCGTGGTGCCGCCGACGCTCTGCACACGCTCGAACTCGATCAGCGCGCGCTGATAGTCGAGGACCGCGCGCAGTTCGCTGTTGCGCGCGTTGGCCAGGTCGCGCTGGAACTGCACGATCTGATAGTTCGTCGACATGCCCACTTCGAACTTGCTCGCTTCGGCCTCGAGCTGCCGCTCGGCGAGGTCGCGCGTGAGACGCGCCGCATCGAGGCGCTTCAGCGCGCTCTCCACGCCCAGCCCCGCGTTGGTGACTTCGGTCGCAACGAGCAGCTCGCGCGAGCGAATCTGCGCCTGCGTCTGCTCGAACTGAATCTTCGCGCTGGCGAACCGCGCCTTCGCGGCCGTCGTGCCGATCGGATAGCTGCCCACCGCCTGCAACGACCACGTGGGGAAGTTGAGGCCGAACAGGTCGCCGAGCGCCTGGTTGTAGCCGCCGGGCACGACCGTCGTGACCCCCTGGCTCGTGACCGACTGCGGGCCGCCGACGGCCGTCAGGCCGTACGAGGCGTTGAGGTCGAGCTGCGGCTTCTTCTGGTTCTCGAGCAGCCGCATCGAGATGTCGTTGGTCTGCAGCGTCTTGCGATCCTGCTGCAGATCGATGCGCTCGGCGAGCGCGCGCGTGACCGCGGCCTCGGTGTTGATCGGCTGCGGCGTGACCGTGGGCTGGTCGACCGGCTGCAGGCGCGCGCGCCAGAGCTCGTCTTCCGTGCCGCCGACGATCAGGCGCTTGAGATTGAGCTCCGCCGTGCGCCACGTCGCCTCGGCGACCGTCACCGACTGCGACGCCGTCGCCGACTGCACTTCGGCCTGGATCACGTCGATCGGCGCGAGCGTGCCAATCTCGACGCGAATCTTGTTGTCTTCGACCAGCTTCTGCGAGAGCGCGAGCGAGCGCTGCGCGACGTCGATCGCGCGGATGGAGTAGACGAGCTCCCAGTAAGCGTTGCGCACGTTGGCGAGCGTGTTCTCGATCGTGCCCTTGACCTGCAGGTCGGTCACGTCGCGGTTGATCTGCAGAATCTGAATCTGCGACCGCACCGAGTCGATCTTGAAGTCGCGCAACAGCGGCTGAATGAAGCGGAACTGCAGGTTCGAGCTGTAGCTGGGGTTGCGCACCGTCAGCAGGTCGCTCGTCGCGACGCGGCTGTTGGTGAAGTTGACGGTGAGGTCGCCGCCGTACTTGGGCATCGCCTGCACGAAGCCGGCGTTGTAGGTCAGCGTGTCCCGCGAGATCAGGTCGCCGCCGTCAATCGATCGCGTCGCCTGCTGCGTGCTCCCCGACGGGCCGATGGTGCCGGTCACCGTGGGCAGGAAGCTCGCGCGCTGCGCGGCGAGATCCCAGTCGCGGATGCGCGGGTTGAGCCGCACCACCGCGATGTCGATGTTGCGCTCGAGCGCACGGGCGACGGCGTCTTCGAGCGTGAGCGGCGCGAGCGGGCCCGTGCCCGGCGGCACACCCTGCGGCGTCGTCTGCTTGACGAGGTCCGCCATCGTGGGCGTGCCCGCCTGCACCGGCGGCGTCTGCGTCACCGGCGGCGTCTGCGTCTGCACCGGCGGGCGCGCCGGAGGCCTTTGCGTCTGACCCTGCGTCTGCGGGGCCTGGATGGACTCGGCGACGAGACCCGCCGGCGCGATTGCCAGTCCGAGTGCCACGAGCGCCAGCGAAACGTGCTTGCTCACTGAAATGCCTCCGTACCTTCCGAATCGAAACCCGGGATTATGCCTGGGCTGGTGGGCCTGGCGAACCTGATATCGCGGCGCGCGCCCCTAGCGCCTGCCGCCGCTCCGCCCCTTGCGCTGCCGCTCCATCACCGCCTTGAACGTCAGCCCCTGCGGCTGCGTCAGGACGCGCTGCATGCGGTAGAGCATGAGGGTTCTGGCCTTGTTGATCTGGCTGCGCAGCGCCTCGACCCGATCGATCTGCAGGGCGACGACGCGCTCTTCCGCCGTGTGCTCGTCGATCAGCCTCGACAACTCCGTGCGGAGCCCGTCCATCTCCTGGTGCGCGGCCTGGATCGACGGCATCGCGCTCTCGAAAATACGGTCGATCTTGCCGACCTGATGGCCCGTCAGCGCCAGTTCCTTCTGGATCGCCGCGTCTTTCCACCACTTGAATCCACGCCCCTGATCACCGTCGGACCTGGGCTTCGGGGACTGGGTCTGCGGCTCGGCCTGGCTGTAGGCGCTTGCCGTGCCCTGCATGACGGCCGCGGCCAGGGCCAACCCGGCCAGCACCCGTGTTGCGATCTTCATGACGTCTCCCGCTATGTTGCGTGTTCTGAAGGGTATACGGCCTCCCGGAAGGGCCTGTTTACGGTTTCTGAGGGGAGGGATGTTAAGGATCTGTCAAACCTCGCCGGCCTTCAGCGCGAACGACTCGAGCCGCTCGATGACCTGGCCGACGATGTTGTTGGGCGTGGAGGCCCCGGCCGTCAGCCCGACCACGAGTGGCCCCGAGGGCGGGAACCAGCCGGTCGCCTCTTCTTCATGCGCCTCGGCCGTCGACGGCAGCCCGATGGGACGGTACCGGATGCGGCCGGCCTCGAGACAGGCCGGCTCGGCGACGTGGAAGGTCCGCACGCGCTCGGCGCAGATGCGCGCCAGATTCACCGTGTTGCTGCTGTTGTAGCCGCCGACGACGATCATCAGGTCGAGCGGCTCGCTGTCGAGCAGCGCCATCACCGCGTCCTGGCGCTCCTGCGTCGCGCTGCAGATCGTGTCGAAGGCGCGGAAGCGGGCGGGCATCTCCGCGTCGCCGTATCGATCGCGCATCGCTGCACGGAACATCTCGCCTATCTCCAGCGACTCGGTCATCAGCATCGTCGTCTGATTGGCGCAGCCGACGCGGGCGAGGTCGCGCTCCGGGTCGAAGCCGGGAGAGACGGCGTCTCGGAAGCGGTCGAGGAGCGCGGCCGTCTCGTCGGCGCGCTGCACCGCGCCGGCGCGGATGTAATCGCACACGATCTGCGCTTCGGATCCGTCGAGTACCACGAGATAGTGGCCGCCCGGATACTTGAGCGCCTGCGATGCCGTGGCGCGTGTCTCTTCGTGCTTGACCTTGCCGTGAATGACCGACGTGAAGCCGTCCTGGGCGTACCGGCGGACGTTCTTCCACACGTTGAGCACCGATCCACACGTCGTGTCGACGAGCGTGCAGCCGAGTTGTTCGAACTCCGCCATGTCGCCGATCGAGGCGCCGAAGGCGGGGATGATCAGCACATCGTCGGGTCCAAGCCGCGTGGCGCGCTCATCCGCATCGGTCAGGAAGCGGATACCGGCCGCGCGCAGGCGATCGTTGACGTGCGGGTTGTGGATGATCTCGCCGGTGAGGAAGACCTGCTTGTCGGGAAAACGCCGGCGCGCCTGATAGGCGTAGTCGACGGCGCGATCGACACCGTAGCAGAAGCCGAACTCGCGCGCCAGATGGACGGTGAGCCGGCCGGCGGTGCGCGCGTAATCCGAGGTGCGGATCTCGTCGACGATCCCGCTGTGATACGCCGCGGCCAGCTCGCCGGCGACGGCGGCCTTCATGTCGAGGCCCTTGCGGAAAATGAGCTGTGCCAAACGGCGCCCTACCTCCGCGAGCGCGGCAGGGAAACGCGCGCGAGGTCGCGGGCCCGCGGCGTCATCTCGTCCATCGCTTCGAGGGCGTCGACCGAGACACGCTCGTAGGCGGCTACGAGCAGCGCCGCTTCGTCGAGATTTCCGGTGAGGCGCGCCGTCTCGGGCGACACGACTTCCGACAGCGGAACGGTCGCAAACGCGCCGTTCGAGACGCCTGAGACGAAGGCGGCGGGCGGACCCGAATCGAGGAGGCGGCCTGATGCGATGCCGACCATGATGCCGCCGATCGCGGCGGCCGCGGCCCAGCGCAGCACGTCGCTCGTGCGGCGCGGCGCGGCGGCGGGCGAGCCGAGCGGGAAGGCGATCACGCGCGCCGATCGGCCGGCCGCCTCGAGACGGCGGAGAATCTGTGCCTGCTGCGCGGCGAGCACGTCAGGCGTGAACACCTCGTCGGCGGCGGCAGCGGCCTCGGCCGCGGTGTCATCGAGCCAGCCGTTGAGCTGCGTGAGCCTGGCCTGGCAGGCCGCGCACGACTCGACATGCGGCGTCCGGGGCTCACCCGCGATGACCGCGAGGAGTTCGTTCTCCGACGCGTGGCCTGCCGTCAGTCGTTCAGCGAATCGCACGTGTATTCCTCTTGTCTTCACTACTCATACGGTCGCCCGGGACGGCATCGGCCGGCGGCTGCGGAGCCAGAATCCCCCGGAGCTTCCGGATCGCGCGGAACAGATGCACGCGCACGGTCGATTCGTTCAGTCCGGTCATCTCGCTGACTTCCTTCGAGGTGCGTCCCTCGTAGTGGCTCAGCATGAAAATCGTGCGCTGCCGTTCAGGCAGACGCTCCAGCGCCCCCGCCAGCCTTCGCCGGCGCTCGTTGAGCAGCATCGTGTCTTCCGGGCTCGGTCCCCGCGAAGGCATCAGTTCGCTGACGTCGCGCTCGCCGGAGGCATCGATCATCGGCACCACCCAGCGCTCGCGGCGCCGGCGGGCCTTGAGCCGATCGAGGCATCCGTTGATCAGAATGCGCGTGAACCAGACCTCGAACGGCCAGTCGTCCTTGTAGGACCCGATGTGCGTGAACGCCTTGATGAAGGCGTCCTGCACCGCTTCGTCGGCATCGGCCGGGTCGCGCAGATAGTGGAGCGCGATGCGTGACGCGCGCCGCTGGTGCCGCGCGACGACGTCGGCGTACCGGGTGCGCGCCTCCTCGAGCCGGTTGTCCGCCACCAGCGCCTTGACGGCGGCTGCGGCATTCTCCGGTTCGGGGATGATCTCTCTCATGGATTACGCGCGCGGCAGGGACGTGTTTACCTCTGAGCGCCCGTCGTGATTATAGCGCCGGGGTAGTAGAACCGCAGGATTTCGGCAGCGGTGCGCCCCTTGCGCGCCCTGGCGAGCGCCCCGGCCTGACACAGTCCGACACCGTGCCCGAACCCGGTTCCCGTAACCTGCCAGCCATCCCGGCCGCGCGTCCAGCTGAACCGCGTGCTCGGCAGCGCCCTGATTCCGAGCCCTGCGCTGATCACGGCGCGGAAGACATCGCCGCCGACGTCGAGCGTCGTACGCCCCTCGATGCGAATGCGGGCGGCGCGCCCGCTGCGGTCTTTCTGCGTGATGACGAGATCGCGAAGCGGTCCGTCGACGCGCGTGCGCCGATCCGCCCGGAGCGCCTCGAGCACGGCCTCGCGCGCGAGCGTGGATTCCCATTGGCGGTGGGGATTGCCGTCCGTGTCGGGTTTCGCGATGAGGTACGGCCGCGCCGTGCCCCAGACGTCGCGCGAGTCGGCCGAGTGGCCGCCGCAGTCGGCATGGAAGACGGCCTCGGCGGGCGCGCCGCTGTAGGCGAGGACCTGGCGGCGCGTGCGAGCCGCTATGGCCTGCGCGGCCTGCGCCCATCGTGCTTTGTCGAGCCTCGCAGACTCGTAGCGCTGGCAGTGCGTGGCGTCGCAGAGATCGAACCCTTCGGCGCCGTGCCGGCCCCGCCGGCTGACCGCATAGGTGCGCGCAACGATGATCTGCGCCTCGTAGAGCGCGCCGGCCACGGCGGCGGGTTCCGCGCCGGGCGCGAGCTCCGAGAGCGCGACGATCGCGGCGTAGGTGTCCAGCGGCACGTGCGCGACCCGCCCGTTGTGGCGCACGCGAATCGTGTCGGGTACGGCGAGCGCGCCGCGCGCGGGGGCCGTGCGGGGC
>JALYRV010000206.1 GCA_030855205.1 Acidobacteriota bacterium
ACAGACCTGTGGCCTGCATGATCGTGGCAAGAAGCGGACGCAGGAACGGATCGTGGCGATTGGGCACGCCGATGATCGCGCGGCCTCCCGGTTTCAGCACGCGCGCCATTTCGGCGACGGCCTGCTACGTCTCGTCGAAGTGCTCGATCGTGCCCATCGAGTAGATTGCGTCGAAGCTCGCGTCGGCAAACGGCAGGGCACGGACATCCGACACGGCAGAACGAAGCGAATTGTCGGCGAACGCCTGCCGCGCGAGCCGGACGGTCGGCGGAGAGATGTCGACGCCGTACGCGTGCGCCCCTCGCGCGGCGGCCCATGCCAGGATGCGCGTGTTGCGCGCCTCGTCCCACAGATCGGTCTTGAGGATGCGCTTGCCCGCGAGCGGCGCGAGGTGTTCGGCGAAGAGGCGCTGTTCATTCGCAGCGTAGTAGCGGGTAGACGCCGCCCCGCCGAGGTCGGGAAAGGTGCCGCCGACTTCTTCCCAGAAGCGCTGGTAGTCCGCGTCTGACGTCACGGGGCCTCCCCTTTCACCGTCCAGCGCCAGGTGCCGACGCGGAATGACAGCGGCCGACCGTCGGTGCGACCTGCCGCGGCCGCTCCGTCGTGCGGTGTCTCGAACGCGAGCGCGTGCGGCCCTGGCGACAGCGGCAGCGGCCCGATGCGAATCGTCGCGCGCTCCCGGCTGACGCGCAGGGACTGCACCGCCCGGCCGTCGAGCACGATCGTCAGGTCGCGCGCGCGCTCGAAGGCCATCATCTCGACATCCACATGCGCGATCTGGCGCTCGGCGCTGCGGTTGACGATCTTCCACGCGGCGCCGGGTCCCATCCAGCGCCACGTCCACTCGGCGTCATGCTCGCGAGGATAGAACGCCGTCATGCCGGCAGTGTAGACAGGCGGACCGAGACCCGCCAGCGCGAAGATCCGGCTGTCGCTGAACGACGCCGCCGGCACCAGTCCCTCCGGGGGACGCCGCGCGATCATCCAGCGCCCCTCGGCAGTCTCGTTGCGAACCAGCAGGTGGGTGTAGCCGCCCGCCTGGAGTCTGTCGGCGAGGTTCGGCTCACCGCAATCGTCAACGGTCTCGGCGCGCGCGGAGATCCGATCGCGCGTCAGCCAGGCCACCGATGCCGCGGCTGCGGTCGGCGCCACGCAGTCGAGCACCCGCACGTTGCCGGAGTGCGCGGCGGCCCAGCGGTGCGACGCAGTCGGCAGCACGGGTCGCGACAGCCAGGGCGGCCAGACCGCGTACTCCGCGACGGCGCCTGCCAGCAGTGCGATGCAGATTGCTCGCGGCGCGCGCCGTCCGGAGCGCCACAGGCGTTCGGCGCCGATGCCGGCCAGCACCGCCGCCATCAGTTGCACGACGAAGCCGAACCGGGCATAGGCGCGAAACATCGGCGCAACGAGAAAGATGAGGGCGGACGGACGCATGAACGTGAACGGACCCTCCAGTTGCGCGGGCGCGAGTGAACAGACGAACGCGGCGACGGCGACGATCGCAAGGATAGGTACCGCCGGCAGCGACGGCGTGCCGCGACCCTGAATCACCCACGCCGACAGCGCCACGGCACCGAGCGCCATCACGCCCCACCCAAGCGCAACCTGCTGCTCGATGAGACCCGCATCGACGCCGGCCGCGGTCCAGAAACTGCGCATCGCGTCGCCGGTGAGCGGATGGGCCACCGGCGGAACGAGATAGCTCCACCAGTGCGCGCCGTAGCGAAGCAGATCCGCGCGCAACGTCGCAAAGGCCTCGGTCCTGAAGACAACATCCGGAGCCGTCTGCCACACGTAGGCGGCTCCCCCGCCTGCCGAGACGAGCAGCATGGCGGACGTGAGGGCGAGCGCGCGCCGCGCGCGCGGACCGCGATCGCTGTGAAAGAACCAGTACGCCCCGGCCGCGGGGACCGTCAGCACCGCGGCGATGAGTCCGCCGTAGAAATTGGACAGCGTGACCGCGGCGATCGCCAGCATCAGCAGCAGCAGCGCGCCTGGCGAGGGCCGATCCAGACTTCGCCACAAGGCGAGCAGATAGAGCGGCAGCCACTGCGTCTGCGCGATGTGCGGGTGATATGCGGCGTGCGCGAGGTGAAAGGGAGAGAAGGCGAACGCGAGCGCGGCGACGAGCGCTCCGGCCCGTGAGAGCGCGAGATGGCGTGCGAGCGCATAGGCGGCGGCGGCCGACAAGGGAAACGTCAGCAACACGATCCAGTTGTACGCCGCGACCGGCCCGGCGACTCGCGCGAGCAGTGCGCCCGGCACATCGGTGACCGGCTGGAGTTGAATGCCGGCCGCGATCGGGCGCTCGAACTGGCGCATCGCCGTGAACGGATCGTGGTGAAAGCCCGCCGTTGCCATGCCGAAGACGCGTTCCGACGGCGCGCGCAGCACGGAACACGCCAGCACCGCGGTGATCGCGCACGCGAAGGCCGCGACCGCCAGCACCTCACGGACGCGGGCGGTCACGCAACCTCATGGCGGCGGCGATCAGCACGGGCGCCGCGACGGCCCAGCCGCGCACCGCCGGCACGTGCAGCTCGATGACACCGGGAGGCATGGCGAATCGCAGCGCCGCGTACGCGGCCAGTTGCGTCGCCGCCAGCAGGGCGAGGCCGATGAGCAACGGCTTCGGCCGCGGCGAGGCCCACGCCGCGATCCAGAGGGCGATGAGCAGGCCAATCTGGAATCCTGGCAGGAACGCCACAGCGCCCTGCGCGTCGGAGACAGGCGACAGCAGCCGCACGAATACCTGAGAGAAGAGATAGACGAACACGCCGCCGAGAATCGCCGCGAGTACCGCGCGGCGCCAGCCCGCGACTCCCCTCCCGTGGCGCCACAGCGCCGCGAGCGCGATCAACACGACGCCGAGCAAGAGCTGGTAAAACGCGTGAATCAGGAACGACGGCGATCCGACGAGCGACGCCGGAAGCGCGATGACAAGCAGGCGCGCGATGCCGAGCGCCACGACGAGCAGTACGACCGCCGCCATCGCTGGTACGCGCGTGCGCCAGCTCCGCGTGAAGCCCGCGGCCGCCGCGAGATAGACCGGAATCAGCGGCGTCGAGACACATTCCTGCGTCACGATGAACCCGCCGCGCGATGTCATGAGGACATTGGCCGTCGCGGTGGCATCGATCCCGAGTGAGCGCAGCGCGAACGCCGCGCCGCGCGCGATGACGGCGGCCACCGAGAGCACCCACGCGCTCTGCAGGTACAGCGGCGACGCGGCCGCGAACACGACGACGAAGGCCACCGTCAGCAATGCGAATCGCCGCGTGAATGCCGGCATCTCCGCAGGCTGACGCAAAGCGGCCGGCGCAACGGCCGCCGGACCGCCCGAGACCCAGCGCATCCACCCGAACACGTAGGCGGCCACGACCAGGACGAGCGCGGCGGGCCAGACGTAGACGTGCAGGATTTCGAAGAGCCGCGGCGCGTCCGCGGCGTGCGCGAGCGAGGCAATGCGGATGATGTTGACGCCGAGGATCAGGCAGATGCCGGCCGCCGCGCCGGCTACGCGGACACGCCAGCGGGCCGGGTACGCGAGGATGGCGCCCGCGCAGAGCGCGATGACGTCGGTCGCGCTGCACGCGAGCGTGACATCGACCGGAAGCACGGGCGACGCCGTGAAGAGCGCGGCAATGCGGCCCTGGAGACGCGTCAGCGGAAGGACGGCGACCGCTTCAATCCAGGTCAGCCGCAGAAGCCCGAACAGGCCAAGGCTCCACGCGATCGCCGCGAGCGCGAAGCTACGCGCCGGCGAGAGCGGGTTCGCGGCTGTGGCCGTCGGCACGGAGGATCTCCTTTACCGAGACCTCCCGGGCTCCGAAGCGCCGGCTGAGCTCGTCGATGGCCGCGAGACTGCGGAGCCGCGTTGAGCACGAGAAGATATCGATGTTGACGGTGCCTGTTTCAGGCCAGCTATGCAGTACGGCGTGCGATTCCGCGAGGATGAGCACGCACGTGACCCCGGCACCAGGGAACGCATGAGTCGCCTGCTGCACGATTGTGGCGCCCGCGCCTCTTAGCTCGGCAGCAAACACGTCAGCCAGCGCCGCCGTATCGAACGCGGCGAGCGACACGCAGCCGCTCAAATCGACCGAGTACAGAGTCGGTTGTTCCTGAATCACCACTATCCACTATAACGGCGGTGTGGGCGGCCGACTGTGCAATACAGCACAGCACCGTGCGCGGGAATGAGTTATTGTCACGCGCATGAACCGAAGCCCTCGCTACCTTGCCCCTATCGCCGGACTCGCCGCGCTCCTTTTCACTATCGCGCCGGCATCCGCCCAGACAGCTCCGTCGCTGGGAACGGCTGCGAGCTTCGCGGTTCTCGGCGGAAGTACCGTCACGAATACAGGCACGAGCGTCATTACCGGCGACCTGGGCGTGAGCCCGGGCACGGCTGTTACAGGCTTTCCGCCCGGTCTCGTCGTCGGCGGCACGATCCACATGGCCGACGCGGTCGCTCTGCAAGCGCAGAACGATGTCACCACCGCGTACAACGCGCTGGCGGCCCAGCCCTGCACGCAGAATCTCTCCGGCCAGGATCTCGGCAACAGAGTGTTGACGCCTGGTGTCTACTGCTTCGACGCCTCGGCACAGCTCACGGGCACGCTCACGCTGAACGCGCTCGGCAATCCCGCCGCGGTCTTCGTCTTCAAGATCGGCTCGACGCTGACCACCGCCAGCAGTTCGCTGGTGGTCGTCAACAACGGAGGGCAGAACTGCAACGTCTTCTGGCAGATCGGCAGTTCCGCGACGCTGGGGACGAACTCGACGATTGCCGGCAACATCATCGCGCTGACGAGCATCACGGCGACGACGCAGGCGCGCGTCTTTGGACGCACGCTCGCCCGTAACGGCGCGGTCACGCTCGACACCAACTCGGTCGATCGCTCGTCCTGCTCCACGGCAGTGCCCGTGTGCCCCGCAATCACGGTCGCGCCGGCGACGCTGCCGAACGGCACCGTGGCCATCGCCTACAGCCAGCAGATCACCGCGAGCGGCGGCACGGGGCCGTACGCGTTTGCGGTCACGAGCGGCACGCTCCCCGCGGGCCTCGTCCTGACCCCCTCGGGGCTCGTCGCGGGCACGCCGACGACGGCCGGCTCTTCGACTTTCACGGTACGCGCGACCGACGCGAACGGCTGCTTCCAGTCCATCACCTACACGCTGGTGATTGCGGCCGCCCCCGTGCCTCCCGCGGTCTGCCCCGCAATCACCCTCGCGCCGGCGGTCCTGCCGGGCGGCACGCAGGGCGTTGCGTATTCGCAGACGATCACCGCCAGCGGCGGCACCGCGCCGTACTCCTTCGGCGTGACGGTTGGCGCGTTGCCCGTGGGTCTCACTCTCAGCGCGACCGGCGTGCTGACCGGGACCCCGACATCGGCAGGCACATCGGCATTCACAGTCAGAGTCACCGACTCGCTCGGATGTTTCGGGACGGTGGCCTACAGCATCGTGGTCTCGGCTGCGGTCTGCCCCGCGATTGCGCTCACGCCCGCCACGCTCCCGAACGCCACGCAGGGCGTCGCGTTCAGCCAGACGCTCTCGGCGAGCGGCGGCACGGCCCCGTATGCCTTCACGGTGTCGAGCGGGATCCTCCCCGCAGGCCTCACGCTGACGTCGGCCGGCGTTCTCGCCGGCACGCCGACCGTGGCCGGCAGCGCGAGTTTTTCAATCCGCGCCACTGATGCGAACGGCTGCTTCACGACCCTGGCCTATAGCTTCACGGTGCTTGCACCGGTGCCGACACTGCCGCAGTGGGCGATGCTGGTGCTGATGACGCTGTTGGGTGTGGGCGGCTACCTGAGGCTGCGCCGCCCATCGGGCGCGCGCGCATCCTGACGGCTGGCGGGGGGGG
>JALYRV010000207.1 GCA_030855205.1 Acidobacteriota bacterium
TCGCACCCTCGACTCCAGATCCTTGAATGTCGTGGCGACGCGCCGCGCGCATCCCGCCGACGCCGAAAGGGCCACAGCGAGAAGTGCGACGCCAATCCTTTTCATCGGAGCTCCATGTGCGGGTATTCAACGTGACCGATCGCGCCTGCGGCAGGAGCGTACCAGAACCAGCCCGGCCGCCGGGTCACCCGCGAACCCGCCCCCCGGGGGATGTGACCGTGACGCCTGACGGTCGCGTCGCGCAGGCCAGGTCACGGCACGTCACGCATTTGCGGGCCTGCCGGGCCGATAGTGGCGCCGACGGCGTCACGCCGCAAGCGTGCCCAGACGCTGATCACAAGCAAGCTCATCACGATCATCTCCCCACCATTCTCCAGCGCGGCAACGCCGCCGCCGAAGCGCGATCTGCGGGTAAAGCTCGACACCGCGTCGAGCACGACGGCACAGAACGCCAACGCGCCGAACCACATGAGGAGCGTGCGCGTGAGACGACGATCCTCGCGGTCTCCGTAGCGCCAGCCGACTCCGACCGCAATCATGCAGCAGACTGCAAGACCGGCGAAGGCGATGAGCTCGCCGAGGTGATTGCCCCTGAGAGCCCCGATGGATTCCAGGCCGAGTGCGCCCGCCAGGTACACGCCCCCGCGCTCGTGGAGCTCGAGAGAATCGTCCAGCAGCACGAGGAGCAGCACAAGCGCCCATATCAGCGCCGATAGCGACGCCCGTCGGGCGGAGAGAATCGTGAGCAGCAGGACTCCGACGGCGGTCTTCCCGTATTGAAATATTTCGCCGAATCCCGATTCCTCGGTGACGAGGAAGCTGAGGTGAGAAAGGACTCCCTGACGATGCGAAATGTCGGCAAGAATCAGGGTGGCATCAGCCACGAGCCACCAATGCGGAGTCGCGGGGCGAAAGCGCGTTCGTAATCGACGGTGCCCGGCGACGGTCACATTCATCAGTATAGTGGTTGGGGCCGTGCGGAGTGGCCGTGGTCGGACGTGACGCGAAAGGGAGCACCTGACGTGAGCATCAAGAGCATGTGGCAGGCGGTGGTGGTGGGGGTCGTTCTGGGTGGTGCGTCAGCCGCCATGCACGCGCAGGGGACGCCGGCGGCCGCGGCTGCGCCCGCGAAGGCGACGGTGGATCAACTGGCGTGGGTCACCGGCGCGTGGACTGGAAGGCTGGGGGAGCGGACGATCGAGCAGCACTGGAGCGCGCCGCTCGCCGGGTCGATCGTCGCCATGTACCGCAGCATCCAGGGAAACCGGGCGACGCTCTACGAGCTGCTGGCCATGGAACAGGAGGGCGAGGGGGTCGTGCTGCGCATCAAGCACTTCGCGCCCGGCGCGGGGCTGGTCAGCCAGGAAGCCAAGGATCAGTCGATGGATCACACCCTGGTCCGGCTCGAGGGCCGCACGGCCGTCTTCGAAGGTGGGGCGGGGCCCAGCCCGACGCGCATCACGTTCACCAACCCGGATCCGGACACGCTCAGCATCAGCGTTGCCAGGCAGCGCGAGGGCAAGCCAGTGACGACCGAGTTCAAGTACACGAGAATCAAACGCTAGCGGTTACGGCCGGCTCCTGCGCCACGTCCCGGAGACCAGCGCAAGCCGCCAGTGCTCCGAGACGCCGCGGTGTTTCGGGTCATTGCTTGATGGGTTCGGCCCAGATCTCCAGGGGCGATGTGCATTCGAATGTGGCGACTTTTACGCTCGCGATCTTGCCTGTGTTTGCCTGGCCTGCCGTCAATACACTCGGGATGTTGGGATTCTCCACGCGAAGTCCCTCGCCGGACACTGTCGGCCCCGGTGTCCCCCCGCCACCTGCCCCTGGCCCAATGTCGACGACGTAGTTCTTCAGCGCCGTATCTGGCCTTTCGTCGTCGTCGAATCTGACGGTGAAATTGCCCACCGTGATCGGCTTGCAGGGTCCATTGTTGGGATCACCGGAAACGGCCCCTCCGACGAAGTAGACCTGGAACCATTTGACGGGCTTGCCGTTGGTGTGCTCCTGGTAAAATTCGTCGACACCGTTTCTCTTCGCCCACTTCTTTCCAGGACGATCGTCCACGCCGTTCTGGATGATCAGCGATCCGCCCCCTTTGACGATGATCGGCGGGCGATCTTCGTCACTGGAGGATGCGAGAAACGTGGCGGCAATAGCTCCCGCGATCGCCGCCGCTGCTATCAGGACTCCCACAAGAATCGTTTTCTGACTGTCGGTCACGGTGACACCTCCTGTGCGCGGGCCGCTAATTCAGCCCAGCTTTTCGTCGCAAGTCGGCGAGATCGGCGCGCGCTTCGTACGACCCCACATCCGCTTTCCACTCTTTCCGCAGTCGTGCCAGTCCGCGCCGTGCGCGTTCATTGAACGCGTGCTCTCGCGCCGTATCTCTCAGCTGGCGAGCCGCGGCCGCCCCGATCGCGGCAATGCGCCACTCAAACTCGTAGGATACGGTTGCGAGAGGAGTCGAGAGGGTCTCGTCGACGCCCACCAGCACGTTGCGGATGTCATGTCGCCCCAGCCGCCCCAGTAGATCCCAGTAGCGCAATTCGCGGCTGCCCGGAGCGGAAAGCGATCCGGCGAGGGGCACCTTCGGGTCGATCCCGGCGCGCCCAGGTGCGTCGAGATATTGCAGCAGCAGCGCCGCGAGCCGGGCGGGCAGATCCGGTTCCGCCCCCGAGGCGGGTGCAACCTGCCGGGCGTGGCGGGTCGACGCCCCCCGCTGGCGCTGGATCGCCGCACTCAGCGCCCGAAGCACCTTCACGCGGCGTGCGCGCGGCGCGAAGGCGTCGAGTTTAGCAGCTATGCCAGCATCGATTTCATCGAGCAGCACTGCCGCATCGGAATGGCGTCCCAGCCGAATCAGGAGGTCCGCGCGATTGACGAGATCGAAGGAGAGTGTCGCGATATCGTTCTGCCGCCGATGAATCTCGAGGCCACGGGTGCGGTAATCCAGGGCGGCGGGGAGCGCGCCCACCGCGTTGGCCTGCCCGGCGAGGTTCTCCAGCGCCTGGCCGGCCTGCGATTCGTCCTTGATCTCGAGCGCGGCGCGCAACGCCCTCTCGGCCAGCGCCTGCGCCTCAGAGTACTCGCCGAGGCTCTCATGCGCACGGGAAATCACCGATAGTGCCATCAGTTCGTAGCGGCGGTAACGATTGTCCCGGAAGTAATTGAGAGGGCCGCGCGCCGCGGCAATCCCTTCCATCGCACGGCCGCTGTCGACCAGGATCGCGGCGCGCTGGAGCGTCGCCCGCGCGACAATCCGCGGGGCGCCGCGCCTCTCCGCCAGCTGGATCGCGCGCACGAGATGGCCGTCGGCTTCGGCGGTCTTTCGAAGGAGAATCAGGACGTTGGCAAGGTCGACGAGTCCGTCGGCCGCGACGGCCTCGAGATGTTCACGAAGCGCGGAGTCGACGGCGGCCGCGGCCATGTGTTCTGCCTGGTCCCACTTGCCCTCGGACGCCGTCACGCTGCTGAGTGTCAGCTGCGCGCGGATGTGCTGCGCATGGCTCTGTACTCTTCGCGCGAGATCGTTGGCACGCTCGAGCGCCACGCCGGCGCGGCGGAGCTCACCGGCACTGTTCAGCATCGTGCCCAGCCGGATCAGCGTCTCCACTTCCCCTTCGACATTGGCTCCCGCGCGATACAACCGTTCAGCTTCCGAGAAAGCGGCAAGCGCCTCAGCATCTCGCCCCTCGAGACCCAGGATTGAGGCGCGACGAAGGTGGGCCGCTGCGTACTGGCCATCTAGCTGGATCGCTCGTTCATAGCTCGCGCGCGCATCGGCGCTGAGTGCCGCGGCGTCCTGCGCCCGGCCGAGATCGAGCCACGCACCCGGATCGTCCGGCTGGCTGGCCGCAAGTTCTGTATAGGCCCGCACGGCACCGTCCACGTCCCGCAGCATCAGCGCACGCACGCCCTGCGTCCGTTTCCGCTCCACAAACGCGAGACGGGTCTCGCGGCTCACGAGGTCGCTGACCTTCAACAGCGCCTGCTGTGCCCGTTCGACTTCTCCCAGTTCGGTTTCGGCTTCTGCCATGCGGATGTAAGCAGGCGCGAATCCCGGGGCAGCTTTGACAGCTTCGCTGAGCGCAAGCCTCGCGCTGTGGTACGCGCCGTCTCGGACAGCAGCCGTGCCCCGGCGGTACCAGACTGCTGCCTGCGGATTCGCCGGCTCCGTCGGGATGTTTACGGGCAGGATGAAGACGGTCAGGATCGCCAGGATGAGCGCGGCACCAACCAATACGGCCGCTCGCGTGCCCCCGGACCCCCACAGGCGGCGCACCACCGTCTCACGCGCCGGCGTCGCGAGGCCCCGCGCAGTGTCGGAGCTGAACACCCGCAAGGCGCCGAGCAGTTCCTCCGCGGATCGGAAGCGGTCGTCTGGATGCTTGGCCAGCAGCCGGCGGCACAGTTCATCGTGTTGCTCGGTCAGTCCCCGCCTCAATCCGGACACGTCGGCCGGTTGCTGGTGAAGAACCTGTCCGGCGAGTTCGATCGGCGTTCGCCCCTTGAACGCCCGCTGGCCGGTCAGGCACTCGTAAAGGATGGCCCCCAGCGAGAACAGATCGCTGCGCCCGTCGAGCGGCAGCTGGCGGGCCTGCTCGGGAGACATGTAGGCGGGTGTCCCGACAATGATGCCGGGAGTCGTCAATGCCGTAGTCGTCGCGGCGTTCCCGGCCGTCGCCGGCGCCGGATCATTGTGACGCGCCAATCCGAAGTCGACCAACTTGGCCTGCTTCTGGACCGTGATCATGATGTTTTGCGGCTTCAAGTCACGATGCACGATGCCGTGCGCGTGCGCCTCGGCGAGGGCCGACGCGACATCAGCCGCGATGCCGAGCGCAAAGCGCACGTCGAGCGGCCCCCGGTCCAGCACGTCCGCCAGCGTTTCTCCCTCCAGGTACTGCATGACGATGCAGGCGCGACCGTCCGGGTCGTCGATGACCTCGTATACCGCGCAGATGTTGGGATGATCGAGCGCGGCTGCGGCCTTCGCCTCGCGGAGCAGCCGTTTCCGTGAGGACCCGTCGGCCGCCCGGTCGGCGGTGATGAACTTGATCGCGACAGGGCGATCGAGCGCCAGATCGCGCGCCAGGTACACGGCGCCCATGCCGCCGGTGCCCAAAAGCCGGTCCAGGCGGTAATTGGACAGCCGCGCGTCGGGATTGGGGGGCATCGGAGTTCAGGCGAGGTTCAGCCCGACCATAAACCATCCGCCCGCACTCCGCAAGGCCGGCGCAAGCCGGAAGGGCAGCAGCTCTCTTCGGGCTCGCGCCTCGGACAGATCACCGCCGCCGTCACGGTGTGTTACGCACAGCAGCCGGGACCGCAGCACGCGGCCGCTTCAGGGCGTCGCGCGCGGATGAACGCACTGGCGAAGCGATCTTCCACCTGCCCTGCGATCTTGTCGACATCCAGGCCGCTCTCCGTCAGAAACGATCGGGCATCTTCCAGCTTGTACACGCGCCAGGGCTCGATCTCGACGTCCGTGAATCCGGCGGCCTCGAGCTTCGACGCATACTCCGCCTCCTGGAGCGCGCCTGCGATGCATCCGACCCGGAGCTCCATGTTCCGGCGAACGGCGGGCGGCACCTCGCCGCGGACCACCACGTCAGAGACGGCGAGCCGCCCGCCTGGCTTCTCTCTCTCGCATTTATATATACGCTAATGCAAATATATAAGCACTATATAGCCACGTATTACATTTGCCAACGCGTATATATTGCCTCGCGTGGACCAGAATTGGTCCCGGCATTCATGGCGATTCCTGGTGGGCACCGGCGGCCCGTCCACAGCCCCTCGGCCCCGCCCGCGTAGGTCGCTCGACGTACCGACGCGTCCCAGGTTGGGGTAGGC
>JALYRV010000208.1 GCA_030855205.1 Acidobacteriota bacterium
CATCGGGGTTCTTCACGATGTCCGCGATCGGCGTCGCTTGCGTCAGAGTGACGCCCGCGCCAAACTTTTCCTGGAGCGCGGCAGCCGCCAGCGCGACAGACGAAACCAGAACCAAACCGAGAGCGAAAATCTTGATCTTCATAGGCTGATTCTATCAGGCCTCATCCCCGCCCTGAGGCTTCAACAGGGTCACCCGCGCCTGGCCCACGCCCCGGCTCCTCACCTCCAGAACCTCGACGCGGAGCCGGTCCCATTCGATCACGTCCCCGACGAGCGGGGTGCGCCCGAGCCTCGCGAGCACCAGGCCGCTGACGCTGTCGACGTCTTCGTGCTCGAAGTCCTCATCCCAGACCTGGCCGACCTCATCGAGCCGTACCGTGCCTCCGACGCGGATCTGCGTGGGGCTCTCGACCACCAGGGGAGGCCGCGCCGGCTGGCCCTCGTCGATGTCACCGACGACCTCCTCGAACAGATCCTCGAGACTGATGACCCCGGCCGTGCCGCCGTGCTCGTCGAGCACCACCGCCATGTGCGTGCGCTGCCGCTGCATCACCGCCAGGACATCATCGAGCCGCATCGTTTCCGGCACCGACGGAAGGGGCCGGACTTCGCGCGCCATGATGGCCTCGCCGGCAATGAGACGCCGCAGCAGGTCCTTGACGTGCAGCATGCCCACGATGTGATCGAGGTCCCCCTCGTACACGGGATAGCGCGTGTGGCGCGTCTCGCGCACAATCCGGCGCACATCGTCTGTCGTCGCGCCGATGGGGATGCCGGCGACGCGCACGCGCGGCACCATCGCTTCACCCGCTGTCAGATCGCCGAACTCGAAGAGCTCGCGAATGAGGCCTCCGGAGTCGGCCCGGATCGCCCCGACCTGTTCGCTTTCCTGGACGATGAGTTGTAGCTCCTCGGGCGACAGGTGAGAGTCGTTGGTCTCCTGCCGCCGGATCCCCATCATCCGCAGTGCGAAGTTGCCCATCGCGTTGAGGCCGACGATGAATGGATAGAGCGCGAGCTGCAGGATCCACATCGGCCTCATGACGAAGCGCGCGGAGCGCTCGGCATGCTGGAGCGCCAGCGACTTGGGCACCATTTCGCCAAACACGATGTGAAGATAGGTGAGCGCCGTGATCGCGAGGACACTCGCGAGCGCGTGCGCGGGCAACCATCGCCAGCTCTCGGCGACCACGACCAGACGCACCTCGATCCATTCAGCGAGCACGTGCTCGCCGTACATGCCGAGACCCAGGCTGGCGAGCGTGATGCCGAGCTGCGCGGTGGCGATGAAGCGGTCCTGTTCCCGCGGCGATCGAATCAGCTTCACCAGACGTGCCGCGACGCGATCGCCTTTCGCCGCCGCCGCGTCGAGCGCCGACTTCGGGGCGCCGATGATCGCGAACTCCGCGGCGACGAACATGCCGTTGAGCACGATGAGCACGGCGATGATGACGATGGCGTCCATCAGGAGGGGTTCGTGCCGGTGCCCGTGTCCGAGAGAAACGCGCCGAGCACGTCCTGAATCGTCACGAGCCCGAGCAGGCCGCCGTCGACGACGACCGCCTGATGCACGCGTTTCTCGCGGAGGAAGGCGAGCAGCCGGTCGGCGGGCAGATCGGGCTCGACGGTCGCGACCGGCCGCAGGATGCGATCGAGCGGCGCCGTTCCGCCTTCGATGAACCGCAGTGCGAGATCCTTGGTGCGCAGCGTGCCGATGACGTGATCCCTGGTGCCGCGGTACACCGGGAGGCGTGAATACGGACTCGCAGCGGCGATCTGCATGACCTGGTCGAGCGGCATGTCCGCGGCGATCATCGCGAGCTGCTCGCCTGGCACCATCAGATCGCGCGCCGTCTTCTGACTCAGCCGCAGCGCGCGGTGCAGCCGCTGCTGCTCATCCGGCTCGAGCAGTCCGCCGTCGCGGCTCTCCGCGATCAGCATCTCGATCTCTTCTGGCGAATGGACGTGTCGATGACCGCTGCTCCGCGCGCCGAACAGCCGCAGCACGAGTGATCCCGAGCCATTGAGCAGGAAGATCAGCGGCCGGAACACCCAGAGCGACGCGCGCATGGGGAGCACGGTCCAGAGCGCCGTCTCGGTTGAGAACTGGAGCGCGAGCGACTTCGGCACCAGCTCGCCCACGATCATCGCGAGCGCGGTGAGCACGATGAGGATCGCCGTCGCGGCGGCATTCTGCGCCGATTCGGGTGTGAGCGTGAACTGCTGTTCGAAGAATGGCGCGATCGGTCCCGCCAGCCTGGCCTGGGCATAGGCGCCCAGCACCAGGCTCGACAGCGTAATGCCGATCTGGGAAACCGCAACGTACTCGTCGAGCTTGTGTGAGTCGTCGACGTAGGGGAGGAGCCGCGCCGCCAGCGTGTTGCCGTCCTCCGCCAGGCGGCGCACCCGGCTGCGGCGCACGCTGACGACGGCAAACTCGGCGGCGACGTACAGGGCGGTCGCGAGAATCAGGAAGCTGATGACGCCGACGACACCCAGGCCCACCCGCCGATTCTAGAGCGTTTTCATTCGCTGCGCAGGGCGGCGGCCGGCTCGACGCGCAGGGCCCTGTGCAGCGGGACCAGGGCGTGTCGAACAGCATCGCATTCATCAGCGGCGACTATTTCGCGGCCATGGGCACGCCGCTCAAGGCCGGCAGACTGTTCAATACCGACGAGCAGCGTGAGTTGCGGCGCGTCATCATCATCAGCGAGTCGATGGCCCAGCAGGCGTTTCCGCACGGCGGCCAGTTCGTTTGACGCCGGGCTTCAGGAAAGGACTGCGTTCCTGCGCGGTGGCTATACTTCTTCCATGAGCCGACTCCTGCTGCCTGCTGCTCTCGTCTGTTTCCTCGCGCCGATACACGCCGGTCAGCAGACGCCGCCGGCCCAGGCCCAGACGCCGCCGCGTCCGCCGCAGCCCGCGCGGCCCGCGCTCGACCTGGCGAGCATCAAGCTTCCGGCCGGATTCAGCATCGCCGTTTACGCCGAAGGACTGCCCAACGCGCGTCAGATGGCCGTCGGTTCGGCCGGCACGGTGTTCGTCGGCTCGCGCACCCCCGGCACCGTCTACGCCGTCGTCGACGCCGACAAGGATCACAAGGCCGACCGCGTCGTCACGATCGCCACGGGATTGCGGCAGCCGAGCGGCCTCGCGTTTCGCAACGGCTCGCTCTATGTTGCCGAGATCAATCGCATCATTCGATTCGACGACATCGAGAAGCGGCTCGACGCGCCTCCCGCCCCCGTCGTTGTCAGTGACACGCTGCCAACCGAGGCGCATCACGGGTGGAAGTTTCTGGCGTTCGGACCGGACGGCTACCTCTATGTGCCGGTGGGCGCGCCCTGCAACGTCTGTGAGCGCACGGACGATGAGCGCTTCGCCACGATTCTGCGGATGCGGCCCGATGGCACCGGTCTCGAGGTCTATGCGCGCGGCGTGCGCAACACGGTGGGTTTCGATTTCCACCCGCAGACGCGCGAGCTCTGGTTCTCCGACAACGGGCGAGACGGGCTCGGCGACGATGTGCCGCCGGACGAGCTCAATCGGGTGGAGCGCGCCGGGCAGCATTTCGGATTTCCGTACTGCCACGGCGGCACGGTTGCCGATCCGGAGCATGGCGCGAAGCGGCCGTGCGCGGA
This sequence comes from Acidobacteriota bacterium, assembly GCA_030855205.1. Classification (GTDB taxonomy): domain Bacteria; phylum Acidobacteriota; class Vicinamibacteria; order Vicinamibacterales; family SCN-69-37; genus JALYRV01. The sequence continues at coordinate 3,642 of JALYRV010000208.1, forward strand.
CTTCATCGCGCCGGCGCGCACGCTGGGCGCGCACGTCGCGGCAATTGGCATGCGCTTCTATTCCGGCTCGATGTTTCCGGCCGAGTACAAGAACGCCATCTTCGTAGCCGAGCACGGCTCGTGGAATCGAACGACACCGCAGGGCTACCGCGTCATGGTGGCGAAGCTGAAAGGCAACGATGTCGTGAGCTACGAGCCGTTTGCCGAAGGCTGGCTGCAGGGCGCGAACGTGCGGAGGCCCGACAACGTCGTCGGCGTCACGTCAGCGCGTCCCGCGGATGTGCATGTGATGCCGGACGGATCGCTGTTGATCTCGGACGATCATGCGGGCCGGATTTTCAGGGTCAGCTACAAAAGGCCGTAGGCGGGAACTGGCGGTGAGGCAGGGATTCGAACTCTACGAGCGTCCATTTCTAAGTTGGTGATGGCGCGCGACTTTTGGCTCTAAGAGTTTGAATCCCAACCGCTTACGGTGTTCTGCGGGTTCTCTGGCGTCCACTGCAATTCGCACGATTCCACCGGAGTTTTGGAGACATTTTGGCAACGGCGACGGCGCCAGATTTGGCGGTCTCAGTCGTTACCGATGGAGGTCTCCGACGGAATCGGGGAATAGACTAGACCGCTGGTGGACAGCAGGAGGAGCAGCGTGAGTCATGGATGACGGCGACTATCAACGGCAATATCGGCGTGCGACTCTTAGCCGACGAAGCCGGATTCGCGTCGCGCTTGCGAGCCCAGTTGAGGATTTGGAACGGTCGCAATCCATCAGCTCCGCCTGCGGTCTGAGCTTGAGGACTTCGCAATGCTGACCGATTTGCGTCTGGTCGCCGTCGGCGACATAACGAAGAACTTCTTGGTTCCCTCCTATCAGCGAGGGTACCGATGGGGCGCAGACGAGGTGAGTGCCCTTTTGGACGACATCGAGTCGATCTCTGGCGACAAGGATTATTGCCTTCAACCAGTCGTCGTGAAGAAGCGCGAGGATGATCAATACGAGCTGGTCGATGGCCAGCAGCGCCTGACCACTCTCTACCTGCTCCTCCTCTTCATGCAAAAGGAGGGTTTCAAGAAATCGGGGCCTCCGTTCTCGCTCGCGTATGCGACGCGCCCTCTGAGCGCCGCTTTTTTGCAGGATGTTGATCCAGCGCGCGCCGACGAGAACATCGACTTCTTCCACCTGTCCGGCGCCTTCAAGTGCATCCAGGATTGGTTCAAGAGGCGTGGGAACCACGCGGAGGTCGTCGCCAACGAGATGTACGTGCATCTCTTCAGGCGGGTGAAGGTGATCTGGTACGAGGCGGAGCCCGAGGTCGACTCGACGGCCCTGTTCACTCGCCTCAACATCGGTCGGATACCGCTAACCAACGCCGAGCTCGTAAAGGCGTTGCTGCTGGTCCGGTCGCGCGAGGGGAGCGCGAGTGCGCATCGACAGGTCGAGATCGGGATGCAGTGGGACGTAATCGAACGCGACCTCAATGACGAGGGGCTGTGGGCGTTTCTGACTAATCGACTGCCCACCGATTACCCGACGCGCATCGAACTCCTCTTCGATTTGATGTCGGAGAAGAAGACCTCCGATCGCTTCCACACGTTCCATCACTTTAAGAAGCTGCTCGAGCAGGGGCGGAGAGTCGAGGACGTCTGGAACGACGTCCTGGCGCGCCATGACCTGGTAAAGGAGTGGTACGAAGATCGCGACCTGTATCATTCGATCGGTTACCTCGTTGCGACTAGCACCGGCGAAGACGATCTCCGTACCCTGATAGGAGAGTCATCGACGATGACGAAGACCGAGGTTCGTGAGGGACTAAAGGCGAAGATCGTCGATCGCCTCAATCTCACCCGCGACCAGATCGACGAGCTCGAATACGACGGCGACCGTGCGAAGTGTTCCCGGGTGCTTCTACTCTTTAACGTCGAGAGCACTCGCCGGCTCAAGGATTCGTTCGATCGGTATCCTTTCCACGCTGACAAGAAGAACAGCTGGTCGCTCGAGCACATTCACGCGCAGAATGCCGAAGAACTCGTCAAGAAGGAGCAGTGGCAGGAATGGCTTCGCGAGCACGCGAAGGCGTTGCGGCGGCTAAGAATACCCGAAGCAGGCTCCGCTGAACGGGATGCGCTAGTGGTCGCCGTAGACGCGGCTGTCGCAGACGTGACGAAGGAATCGTTCGCCCGTCTCGCGGCC
>JALYRV010000209.1 GCA_030855205.1 Acidobacteriota bacterium
GCGCAAAGCCGCCCCGCGGGGCTGCCGGGGGTGCTGGTCAACGAAGTGATGATTCGCGGGATCATCAAGAGCGGCAACGATTTCATCGCACTCGCGCAGGCGCCCGACGGGCGCACGTTCCAGATGCGCCGTAACGATCGGCTCTTCGATGGCGTCGTGAAGCAGATCACGGTCGACGCCGTCGTGTTCACGCAGGAAGTCAATGATCCGCTGTCGCTCGTCAAGCGGCGGGAGATTCGGAAGACCATGAAGACCGGTGACGGGGGGGAAGAGCTGTGAAACGCCTTCGAATCGCCGCGCTCGGCGTCATGCTGGCGGCCGTAGCCGCCGCGGGCGCGGCGCATGTCGCGGCCAGCACCGCAGCCGGGCGGCTGCTGTCGATCGGGTCCGAGACCGACGGCGGCCGGCACGCCGTGGTGATCGAAGCGTCGGAGCCCGTGACGTACAACGTCACGCGCCCCGACCCGTTCACCGTGCTGGTCGATCTGCGCGACGTGCGCGCCGCCAACGCCAAGAACCAGTTCCGCCCGGCGCCGGCCACCCCGGTGTCGGCAGTCGTCATCGACGAGATGACGGCGCCTGACGGCACGCCGCTCACGCGCGTGATGATGCAGCTGCGGCAGCCGCTCGAGCACACGGCCACCGCGGTGAAGGGGAAGATCCGGATCGCGTTCGGCGCTCCTGTATCCGCCGGCGCCACCGTGGCGCACGCGACGTCGCTGGTGTCGGTTGCGGCATCGGTGTCGGGTCCGCTGACGCGCGTGACGTTGCGTGGCAACGGCTGGATCGCGCCGTCGGGGCTCGACGAGATCCTCGAGCCGGGCGCCGTGCCGCGCGTCGTCATCGATCTGCCGGGCGTTGTCTCACAGGCCGACGCATCGACCGCCGTGCAGGGCGCGGTCGTCGAGCGCGTGCGCACGTCCCTGCATTCGCGTGAGCCGCTCGTGACGCGTGTGGTCGTCGATTTGAAGAAGCGCGCGTCGTTCAGGCCCGAGCGCGCCGGCGACGCCGGCGCCGATTACGTGATCGTGTTCGATGAGACCGCGGCAATCGACGAGCATCCGTTCGGTCCGGATGAAATCAAGGATCCGAACGCGCCGGCTGCGCCGGCCGGGGCGCCCGCGGGCGGGAAGAAAGGCGGCTTCGCGGAAGCTGCCGGCACGCGGTCGATCGATCCGATGTCGGCGCTGCGGGTCTCGAGCCCGCAGGCGCAGACGCCATCGCAGGGGGCTCGCCCCAATCCGCCGGTGCCGCCGGCGGTGCAGACGCAGTCGCAGGAGACGGCGCCCAAGCAGTACCTCGGTCACAACATCACGCTCGACCTCGTCGGGTCGCCCCTGCGCGACGTGTTGCGGCTCTTCGCCAACATCAGCGGCCTCAACATGGTCATCGACTCGGCCATCGAAGGCACCGTCGACATCATCCTCACCGAGGTGCCCTGGGATCAGGCGCTCGAGATCGTGCTCCGCGCGCACAACCTCGATTACACGGTCGACGGCACGGTCGTGCGCATCGCGAAGCGCGACACACTGCGCGCCGAGGAAGATCAGCGGGCGCAGCTCGAGAAAGCGCGGGCAGACGCGGGTGAGCTGCTCGTGCGCACCTACGCGCTCAGCTACGCCCAGGCGCAGGCAATCGCCGACATGCTCACGCGCGGCCGGATCATCTCCGAGCGCGGACAGACCGTCGTCGACACCCGCACCAACACGATCATCATCACGGACCTCGCAGCGCGGTTGACGACCGCGGAGAATCTCATCCGCTCGCTCGACCGTCCCGAGCCGCAGGTCGAGATCGAAGCGCGCATCGTGCAGACCACGCGCGACTTCGCGCGGTCGATCGGCATCCAGTGGGGCCTCAACGGCCGCGTGACGCCGGAGATCGGCAACACCACCGGCCTCGCGTTCCCCAACAGCGGCACCCTCGGCGGCCGCGCCAACGTGCAGGGCCCGACCGGCACCGACGTGCGCGCCAACCCGCTCGACACGACCGGCTCGGTGGTCGATCTCGGCGTCGATGCCGCCAGCACCGCGATCGGCCTCTCGCTCGGCGCCATCAACGGCGCGTTCAACCTCGACGTCGCGCTCTCGGCGCTCGAGCGGTCGGGCAACGGGCGCATCCTCTCGACGCCGCGCGTGACGACGCAGAACAACAGCGTCGCGCAGATGTATCAGGGCATCCAGATCCCGATTCAGACCGTTGCCAACAACACCGTCACCGTGACGTTCAAGGACGCGGCGCTCTCGCTCCAGGTCACCCCGCAGGTAACCGCGGCGGGCACCGTGGTCATGCAGATCGTGCTCGAGAACGCGACCGCCGACTTCAGCCGTCAGGTCAACGGCATCCCGCCGATCGACACGCAGCGCGCGACCACGCGCGTGCAGATCAACGACGGCGCGACGACCGTCATCGGGGGCATCTTCGTGAGCCGCGAGCAGGCGACACAGGCCCGCACGCCGGTGCTGCACCGGCTGCCGCTGCTCGGGTGGCTCTTCAAGCGTGATGAGAATCAGGACGAGAGTCGCGAGCTGTTGATCTTCATCACGCCGCGCATTCTGAAATAGGGGCAGCCATGCGATCACACTTCACGCGCGCCGCGTCGTTCCTCATTCTGGCACTCGCCGTGACGGGCTCGAGCTCCTGCACCAGCGCCGTGCTGCAGGGGACGGGGTCGTCGTTCCTCATCGTCGATTCGCTGGTCGGGTTCGCCAACGACGAGGAGACCGGCACCAACCTGCAATCCGACGTGCTCACGGAAGGGTCCGTCATCGAAGACGAGGGCATCGTCACCTTCCGTCTCGGCATGAAGGATCCTGGCAGCGGCACCAGCCCGACGACGCCGTCGGCCAACAATGCCATCACCATCAGCCGCTTCCGCGTCGCCTACACGCGCACCGATGGGCGCAACGTGCAGGGAGTCGACGTGCCGTTCGCCTTCGAAGGGGCATTCACGGTGACGGTGCGCGGAGAGGGCACGACCGAAGCGAATTTCTCGCTGGTGCGCGCCCAGGCCAAGGCGGAGGCGCCGCTGCGAGCGCTGCGCGGGGGCTTCGGCTCCAGCATCCTTTCCACGATTGCGGAGGTCACGTTCTACGGGAAGGACCAGACGGGGCGCGCGGTCACCGTGGTCGGCCGCATCTCCGTGGACTTCGCGGACTTCGCGGATCCCCAATAGGCGGATCCCCAATAGCAGGACACGCCATGAAGATGCTTACTCGTCCCATCGCCGCCGCCCTAGCCGCCTCGGTCATCGCGCTCGGCGCCTCCGCGGGCTGCGCGCTCGAATCGCCCGACAGCCCGTCGATCACGGGTCCGTCGACGTTCGCGGTCGCGGTCAACGTCACGGCGTCCCCCGACGTGCTGCCCGAGGACGGGCTGTCACAGTCGGTGATTCGCATCGTCGTGCGTGACAGCAACGGCCAGCCCTTGCGCAACGTCGCGCTGCGCGTCGACACCGTCGTGGGTTCCACCATCGTCGACTTCGGCGTGCTGTCGGCCCGCAATGTCACCACGAATGCGAACGGAGAAGCGTCGGTCATCTTCACCGCTCCGCGCGCGCCCCAGTTCGGGGTCGACACCAACTCGACGGTAACCATCGCCGTGACCCAGGTCGGCACCGATGCCGGGAGCAGCCAGCCGGCAGCCGTGCGGATCCGTCTCGTGCCCGAGAGTACAGCGTCGATTCCCGGATCGCCCACGCCGAACTTCTTCTTCACGCCGCAGAGTCCGCGCGTCGGCGACCGTGTGACGTTCGACGCGTCCTCGTCGCGCGATACCGACGGCACCATCGTGCGATACCGGTGGGACTACGGCGACGGCGAGATCGAGGAGGGGCCGGTCAACACCAAGGACTACACCGCCGCGGGCACGTATCTGGTGACGCTGACCGTGACCGATAACCAGGGAAAAACCGCGTCGCTCTCGAAGGCGATTACGGTGGCGGGCACGTAGCACCTCCCGAGGCTGCGTGCTCTCGCGTATCGAAGAACTGGAGCGCCGGGTTCGTCAGGATCCGGCATCCATCGCATTCGGTGCGCTGGCCGAGGAATACAGGCGCGCCGGACGCCTTGACGAGGCCATCGCCTCGTGCCGCGCGGGTCTCGAGCGGCATCCTTCCTATCTTTCCGCACGCGTGACGCTCGGCCGCGCGCTTCAGGAAGCCGGCGATCCCGCCGGCGCTCGCAGCGAGTACGAATACGTGCTCTCGCTGGCCCCCGACAACCTGGCCGCCATCCGCGGCCTCGCCGAGATGCACGACGGCCCCGACGACACGGAACCGGCGCCGGTGCTCACGGCACTCGAACCGCCGCCGCTGTTCGCGAGCGGCGCACCGGACCTGCCGGACCTGCCCGCTATCGAGGAGATCGCCGATGTGGCGAATCTGCCCGATGTCTTCGACGCCTTCGATCTGCCCATCGCGACCAACTCGGCGGTGATCGCGCAGATCGAGCGCCTCGAGATCTGGCTCGCACGGATGGAAGAGGCGCGCGACGAGCAGGCGCGCCTTGAAGACGCGCGTCCGCGCGCTCACAATCAGGCGTGATGATGCGTCCGTTTGCCGCGCGCCTTGCGGCGGCGGCGTCCGAAGCCGAGCGGGCCGGCGCGGACGCGCTGCTGATTACAAATCCCGCCAACATCCTGTATCTGAGCGGGTTCGGGGGATCTTCCGCGCGGCTGTTGCTCACCCGAGGTCGGCTTTACTTCATGACCGACTTTCGTTACAGTCGGTCGATTGCGGACCTGGCGAGCGCTTGGCCTGGTGACTCCCAAGTTATTGAAATTACAGGGAGTTACGACGACGGACTTGAGGGGCTGATCGGGCGCCTCCGGCCGGTCCGTCTGGGGTTCGAGGCCGGGCATGCGACCGTGACGCAGCACCGCGCCTGGGCAGCGCGGTTGAGCGGGGTCGAGTTCGTCGCGACCGACCGGATCGTGGAGCGTGCGCGCGTCATCAAGGATGCGGGCGAGCTGGCAACGATGCGGGACGCTGGCCGGCGAGTGAGTGCGATTGCGGCACGCCTGGCCGACTGGGTACGAAGCGGACGGCGCGAGCGCGACATTGCGGCCGATGTGAATCATGCGATGGCGCATGCGGGGTTCAGCCGGCCGGCGTTTGACACGATCGTCGCGTCAGGGCCGCATGCGGCGCTGCCGCACGCGCGGCCGGGCGACCGGCAGGTAGCGCGCGGCGATCTGGTCGTGGTGGATTTTGGCGGGATGCTCGACGGCTACGCGGTCGACATCACGCGTACGCTCAGTGTCGGGCCGGCGGGGGAGCGCGAGGCGCACCTGCACGCGGCGGTGCTTGAGGCGCAGGCGGCGGCGGTCAGCGTGCTGCGGCCGGGTGCGCGCGTGCAGGATATCGACAGCGCCGCGCGGGCGGCGCTCGACAGGCATGGTTACGGCGGCGCCGCGCGGCACGCCGTAGGACACGGGCTCGGGCTGGACGTCCACGAGGAGCCGCGGCTTTCTCGTGACGCGCCGGCGGGCACGCCGCCGATGGCGGCGGGCATGGTGGTGACGATCGAGCCGGGGGCGTATCTGGATGACGGCCCGGGCATGGCTACAGGCGTACGAATCGAGGACGATCTGCTCGTCGGCGAAGAGAGGCCTGAATGGCTCACTTCGGCGCCGCGCGAGTTGATTGCCACTGACTAGAGAATGAATCTCGACGATCTGAAACAGATACTCGACCTCGTGCGCGAGCACGACCTCGCCGAATTCGAACTCGAGCGCGAAGGTCTGAAGCTGCGCGTCAAGAAGGCCAATGACGTCATCGTCACGCACGTGGCCCCGGCCGCTGCGGCGCCTGCCGCTCTGGC
>JALYRV010000210.1 GCA_030855205.1 Acidobacteriota bacterium
GCACCAGGGGCATGCCGGCCTTGAGCAGCGTGGCGAGCTCCTGGTTGAAGATGAGGAACTCCCCCGTCTTCACGCGGCCGCGCGAGCGGCCGGTGATCGAGGGCAGGCTCAGCCCGCCGATCGAGTCCATGCGGTCGGCTTTGAGCAGGTGCAGGCCCTTCTCTTCGAGATCGGCGCGCAGACGTGCCTCGCTGTCGGCGACGTAGGTCGCTTCCATCACGTCCCCGTTCGCGGTGCCGACTCGACAGCGATACTGCATAGAAGAAACTACTTGCCGACTCTGAACTACTGCAAACCCGCCAGCGACATGATCTTTTTGACGTACTCGCGGGTTTCCCGGTATGGCGGAATGCCGCCGTACCGCTGCACGGCACCGGCGCCCGCATTGTAGGCGGCGACGGCCAGGCGCACGTCGAAGCGATCGAGCAGGCTCCGGAGGTGTTTGACGCCCGCGTTGATGTTTTCGGCCGGATCGTACGCGTTGCGCACCCCGTACTCGCGCGCGGTCGCCGGCATCAGCTGCATGAGCCCCATCGCGCCCTTCCTGGACCGGGCGCGCGGCTTCGACGCCGACTCCACCCGAATGACCGCGCGCACGAGATTGGCGTCGACCGCGTGCGTCTCGGCCGCCTTCAGGACGAGCGCTTCGAATCGCGCGGGCAGTGCGATCTGCGCTGCGAGCGCCGAGGCGGCCGCGACGATGGGCGCGGCCACGGCCGGCACGGGCCGCGGATCGACCCACCGCACTTCGTCAGGCCCGACGCGATCCACCATCACGCGCGGCATGGTCATTTCGCCGCCGCTGCGCAGCGTGAGCACGATCGCTGCCCCCTCGACGCGGTGCGACGCGACATTGATCGTGCGCCCCGACGTCAGGAACACGATCTCCGCCGACGCCGGCGCGACCGCCGCACCCAGCAGGAAGCACAGAGCCAGCACGTGCACTCTCATTTCCGCTCCACGAACGCGTGATACACGCGAATGCTCAACTCGCGCGGATCGCCGCCGAGACCAGGACGCTGCGCGGGCGTGAACGACTGATCCGCGTCGAGCCGCACTTCCACGGTGTCGGTCCCGCCAAGCTGCGCGGCCGAGATCGGCAGGCGCCGCAGGATCGGATTCTTGTCGACCGTGAAGCGATGCGCTTCGACGCCGTTGATCATGACGGTCACGACCTGCGGCGCCGGAAACAGATCCGGACGGCCGTCGGTCTCGACATACAACGTGACGTCCTGCTTCGGATTGCGAAACGCGAGCGTGCCGGTTTTCTTCATCCACTGCCATTCACGTGCCGGGGCGTCGGGCGCCATCTCCAGCGAGTGAAAGCCATCGCGGAACGTCAGGTACACGTTCTCGGACTGCGGCAGCAATTCGAGCGAGCCCACGGTGTACTCGCGCCCTTTACCGTCGCCTGTGAGCGGCAGACGATCCTCGAAGCCCGGTCCGTTGTAGAGACCGATGGTCACGGTCGCGGGGCCGTGGTACGGAAAAATGGGAATGAAAACGGTGCGGGTGTATTGAACTTTCTGCCCCGGCTTCCACTGCGACGTCGGCACGCCCGGGTCGTGATCGTCGGTCCACATCTGCTGGCCTTCGCTGTCGATGAAGTGCACGAACACGTGATAGTCGCCCGTGATCTGCGCGCCTGGCGCGACATCGAATGTATAGGTCAGATCGACAGGACTGCCGAGCGGAAGACGCGCCTTCGACGCGCTGAATGTGGCAGTGGCTACGGGCGTCGCCTCTTCACCGCCGCCACACGCGGCGGTCAGGACAAGAAGGGCGCAGGCAAGCAGGCGTCGCATGGGCAGGGGTCCTTGCGCGGGCCGTCCAGCCCAGAGGGCCGGCCGCTCCGACATGAGTCTTGGAAAAAAGCCATGGTAGCCCCTTTCCGCTATCTCCTGCAATATGTTAGGCTTGCCGCGCTTTCAACCATGACATCGGATGCCCTCGGACTCATCGAAACACGCGGCCTGATCGGCGCCATCGAGGCGGCCGACGCCATGGTCAAGGCCGCCAACGTCAACCTGACCGCCAAGGAATATATCGGCGCCGGCTACGTCACCGTGATGGTGCGCGGCGATGTGGGCTCCGTCAAGGCGGCCACCGACGCGGGCGCCGCCGCGGCACGGCGCGTGGGAGAGCTCGTCTCCGTCCACGTCATCGCCCGCCCGCACAGTGAGCTCGAGCGTATCCTTCCCTCGTACACCCCGGCTGCCGCCGGCTCGTCGGCGGGCAAGCCCAGCAAAGGGTAAGACATAGCCGTGGCCACGGCAGCGCCGAACGACCGCGACCGCGATCTCCGGTCCGTCCAGGACGCCCGTACTCTCGCGCGTCGCGCCAAAGACAGCGCTTCCCGCCTCGCCGAGCTCTCCCAGGCGCAGATCGACGCCATCGTCGACGCCGTGGCCGCTGCCGCGACCGCACAGGCCGAGCCGTTCGCCCGGATGGCCGTCGACGAAACGGGCTACGGCAACGTCGCCGACAAGATCCAGAAGAACCTCTTCGCCTCCGACAAGATTTACCGCTTCATCCGTCCGATGAAGACCGTCGGCATCGTCGCGCGCCATGACGATCGCAGGGTGATCGAGATCGCCGAGCCGTTCGGTGTGGTGGCGGCCATCGTGCCGTCGACCAACCCGACGTCCACCGCCATCTACAAGATCCTCATCGCGCTCAAGGCGAGGTGCCCGGTCGTCATCAGCCCCCATCCGTCGGCGTCACGCTCCATCACGCGCGTCGCCGAGGTCCTCTGCGAGGCGGCCTGCCGTGCCGGCGCTCCCGAAGGATCGATCAACTGGATGACGTCGGTGACGCTGGAGGGAACCGGGGAGCTGATGAAAGCGCGCGAGGTCGCGCTCATCCTGGCGACCGGCGGCATGGGCCTCGTGCGCGCCGCCTACAGCGCCGGCAAACCGGCGTACGGCGTGGGCCCTGGCAACGCGCCGTGCTTCATCGAGCGCAGCGCGAACGTCGCCAAGGCCGTCGACGACATCATCACGGGCAAGACGTTCGACCATGGCGTGCTCTGCTCGTCGCCGAACTCCGTCGTGATGGAAGAAGCGATTGCCGAAGAGGCGAAGCGCGAATTCCGCGCGCGCGGCGGCTACTTCCTGTCGGCCGCCGAAACGGACTTGCTGTCACGCGGGCTGATCACGGCGCAGCGCCTGCCCAATCCGAAACTGGTCGGAAAGACGGCGATGCAGGTCGCCGCCGCGTGTGGCATCACGGCGCCGGAGGGCACGCGCGTGCTGATTGCGGAGCTCGCAGGGGTCGGGCGCGACTATCCCCTGTCGATCGAGAAACTGTGTCCGGTGCTGTCGTCGTACGTCGTGCGCGACTGGCAGGAGGGCTGTGAGCGCTCCATGCAGATCCTCCGCTACGGCGGCATGGGGCACACGATGTCGATCCACTCCGAGAACGAGAAGGTCATCCTTGAGTTCGGCTTGAGGAAGCCGGCGTTCCGGATTTCGGTCAACACGCCGAGCACCTTCGGATCGATCGGTCTGACCACGGGCCTCGATCCGGCGATGACGCTGGGCTGCGGCGGCTGGGGCGGCAACATCACATCCGACAACATCACGCCGCGGCACCTGCTCAACATCAAGCGCCTGGCGTGGGAGATCGCGCCGGCAAGCAAGGGAGCGGCGCCGCGGGCGGGCTCGCCTCCGGAGGTCAGCATGGCGGCAGCGAAGTCAGCACTCGGCGTGGGCCCTGCACCCGTGCTCCCGAAGACCCCGGCCAGGGACGAGCCGGCCGGCATCACCTCGGCCGCCCTCTCGTCGCGCATCGACGCGTTCCTGGCCTCGAAAGGCATCGAGCCACCAACGCCATCAACGCCAGCTACTCAACCCAGCCGGGCAACTCAACCCTCTCAACCTGCCCCTGCGGAGTTCGTCTCCGAGGCTGACGTCAAAGAGGCGATCGCGCAGAAGCGCAAGATCGTCCTCGGCGAAAAGACCATCGTGACCCCGTCGGCTCGCGATCTGGGCGAAGCCGCGAAGGTCTTCGTGCAGGCGAGCTGGAAGGGGTAGCTCCACAGGAGCATAGACCGCAACCTCAAGCGTCCATTGGCCTTACGGTTGACCTATTGGCCATTGGATGTTAGGCTTCTCAGCAGCACAGAGCCGCCCCGGGCGGCGTCAGTCAGCCGCTTTCTATCCCAGCAGAAAGCGTTCGGATAGAAAACGCGACGTCTCTGGAGCAATCAATGGAACGGTATTCCCGTCAGCGGGCGCTTGTACTTGTGATCATGGGGTCCACGCTGATTCTTTCAGCGTGCGGCGCCAAGGTTCGCACCGTCGCCGCGCCGCAGCCTGTTCCCGTCGCGGTGCAGGCGCCTCCGCCCGTCGCACCGGCCGCGAAACCGTCCGACCCCATCGACATCCTGATAGCTGACTCGGACAAGCAGTTTGCCGAGGGGCAGAAGCACCTGCAGGCAGGCCACCTCGAGCAGGCGCGTCTGGCGTTCGATCGCGCGATCGAGATGCTGCTCGAGTCGCCGTATGGCGCGCGCACCGAGCCTCGCCTCCGCCTGCACTTCGACCGCCTCGTCGACCGCATCAACGCGCTCGAAGTCATCGCGCTGCGTCAGGGGGACGGGTTCACCGAGAAGCGTGCCGAGCCGGCCGCGATCGATCTGCTCCTCGCGGCGTCGACGGTAACGCCCGCGGCGCCGAAGTCCGCGACGCGCGACGCCGTCGCCGCCGACCTCTCGCAGTTCTCGCCTGCCTTCCCTATCTCGCTCAACTCGCGCGTGCTCTCGTATGTCGAAGCGTTCCAGGGGTCGCTGCGGCCGTTTCTCACCGACGGTCTCACGCGCGCCGGCCGCTACCTGCCGATGATCGAGCGCGTCTTCCGTGAAGAGGGCCTGCCGCTCGAGCTCGCATATGTGCCGCTGATCGAAAGCGCGTTCAAGCCGTCGGCGAAATCACGCGTCTCCGCGCAGGGCGTGTGGCAGTTCATGGTGCCGACCGCGCGCGACTTCGGCCTGCGCTACGACTGGTTCATCGACGAGCGGTCCGATCCCGAGAAGTCGACCGTTGCCGCGGCGAAATACCTCAAGATGCTCCACCGCATCTTTGACGGCGACTGGGCGCTGGCGCTCGCGTCGTACAACGGCGGACAGGGACGCGTGCAGCGCGCGGTCAAGAACTCGGGCATCAACGACTTCTGGGGCCTGACGAGCACGTCGAGCTATCTGCCGCGCGAGACGCGCGAGTACGTGCCGATGATCATGGCCGCGATGGTCATCGCGAAGAACCCGCTGAAGTACGGCTTCGAACTGCGGCCGCTGTCGCCGCTCGCCTACGACACGGTACGCGTGCCGGGCGCCGTCGATCTGCGCAGGGTGGCCGAATGGGCCGACGTCAGCCTCGACGACATCGAGCAGCTCAATCCTGAGCTCCGGCGCTGGACGACGCCGATCGACTACGCGAACTACGAGCTTAAGGTTCCGACCGGACGCGGCACGACGCTGACGCAGCGCCTCGCGAAGGCGGACCCCGACGAGCTCGTGGCGTTCAAGCGCCATCACGTGCGCCGTGGCGAAACGCTGACGACGATCGCGCGCAAGTTCCACCTCGCGCGCACGCAGCTTGCCGTCGCCAACGGCCTCGGCAGCAAGGCGCGCGTGCGCGTCGGCCAGACGCTAATCATTCCGCGCGCGCAGGCCACCGCGCTCGCGTCGAGCACGCGCCAGGCGCCCGCCGCCGCGCGGCAGGCATCGGCGTCGCGAACCGCCGTCTCGCGAAGCACGGCCTCGCGGCCCGGCGTGCAG
>JALYRV010000211.1 GCA_030855205.1 Acidobacteriota bacterium
GGTGAGCGTGGCGTACTCCGACTCGAGACCGGCAAGGGTCGCGCGGCCGGTCGCGACCTGCCACTGAAGCGACTCGTAGACAGGGTTCATGTACGCGCCCGACTCGCCGCCGCGCATCCGGACGGGGGCCGAGGCCCCAACCGGCCCATCGGCCACGCGCGGCACCTCGCGGACCGGCGACGCGGCGGCCAGTTCGCTCTCGGCGCGCTGCACCGCGCTGCGTTCGGCGGCAATGCGCGCCTGCAGCGCGATCAGCCGCCCGCGCTCGGCCAGCATGGCCTCGAGATCGCGCTCGCCGAGCGTCACCTGCGCCTGCCGGCGGTAGGAGAGCAGCTGCGACTCGGCGAGTCGGTATCGGCTTTCGGCACGTTCGAGCTCGAGCCGTAGCGCCTCGGCCGCGCTGGCGGCCTCGCGCAGGGTCGCGGTCTGGGCGAAGGCCACGGCGTGCCTCGCGAAGGTGTTGGCAATCTCCGCAACGCGGGCGGGATCGGGATACCGGACGAGCACGCGGATCGCGCCGGCGTCTTCGTCAGGCTCCACGGTAATGCGGCTCAGGAGTTCGTCCGGCGCGAGGCCCGATTTCTCGAGGCCCAGGGAGGCGATGGTGCTTCGCGCGAGGCCGCGGTTGCGCATCATGACTTCCAGCGGCGCCATGAATCGCCCGACATCGACCAACTCGGCGGACGTCGGGTTGATGCGCGCCGACACCATCAGCAACGCCGACGCTTCATACTCGCGCGGCAGGGTCTTGGCCGCCGCGAACGCGACCAGGCCGGCCAGCAAGGGGGCCGCGAGCAGCACCCACCAGTAGGCCAGAAGGGCGTTGGCAATGCGGGCCCAATCGAGCGACGCTTCGTCGCGATCGATGTCGTCGTGGGTGGTCATGGAGATACCTCTGGACAGACTACCGTCCCGTCACCCACAGTACGGGCGTTCGTGGGCATGCCGCGCGCACCGCCGCCAACGCCTGTCAGACGCGAAACGCGGAACCTGTCGCCGATGACGGGGATGAGGGTCGGCTGATTGACGAAAGCGCGAGCACGGAGTCTATCAAGGGGATAGTACAAGCCGCTCCGTGGCAGGTCAAGGTTTGCGGGTGCTCCACGGAGGTCAGACGGCGTAACTGTCCGGCTTGAAACTGCGCAGATTGGCCTCCACCCAGGCCGCCGTCGCCGACAGGCCGTCCTCGAGGCTCGTGGTCGGCCTCCAGCCGAGCACTTCGGCGGCGCGCGCGGGACGCGACAACAGCCGCTCGACCTCGCTGCCCGCCGGCCGCAGCCGCTGTTCGTCGCAATCGATCGGGACGTCGCGACCGGTCACCTTCATGCAGAGTTTCGCGAGCTCCTCGATCGAGACGTCGGTGCCGGTGCCGAGCTGAATCGTCTGTCCGGCCGCCTCCGGCGTGACCGCGGCCCGGATGAATCCGTCGACCGTGTCGAGCACGTAGGTCAGGTCGCGCCGTGGCGACAGCGCGCCCAGCGTCAGCCGCTCGGCTCCCGCCAGGAGCTGGCTGAGGATCGTCGGCAGTACCGCGCGCGCCGACTGCCTGGGGCCGTAGGTGTTGAAGGGCCGCAGGATCACGACGGGCAGTCCCCACGTCGCGAAGTAGCTTTCGGCGATCTTGTCGGCGCCGATTTTGCTCGCCGAGTACGGCGACTGTGCCTTGAGCGCGTGCGATTCAGTGATCGGGACGCTGTCGGGCGTCCCGTAGACCTCGCTCGTCGACGTGTGAATGACGCGCGCCCCGCCCGCCGCACGCGCCGCTTCCAGGACGTTGAGCGTGCCTTCGACGTTGGTCGTGACGTAAGAGCGCGGAGCGACGTACGAATACGGAATGGCGATGAGGGCGCCGAGATGGAAAATCGTCTCGCAGCCGCCGGCGGCGCGGCGCACGACGTCGGCATCCTGCAGATCACCGGCGAGCACCTCGATGTCGCCGCGCACGGGAGACTGGTCGAGCCATCCCCACGTGCCGTCGCCGCGATAGCGGACCAGCGCCTTCACGCGCGCCCCCTCGCGTACCAGGCGTTCGGTCACGTGGCTGCCGATGAAGCCGGCCGCGCCGGTTACGAGCACTGTTCGTCCCTGGAGGGTCTCTGCCATGATCGGTTCCGTCTCAATCGCGCCGGGCCAGCACGATCTGGTATCCCAGCGGGTACGCGTGACGCCCGCGATCGGGCAGGTCGCCACCATCCGAGGCCGCCACGACTTCGGTGTCGTCGACGCCGCTTCCCCGCCGGAGCACCCGCGGCGCGAGCTTGAGCAGCCGCCCCGCCGAGGCCTCGAGCAGGCGTCCGCGGCCCGAGGCCGCGATCGTCGCCAGCACGTTGTCGATCGCCACCCGCAGCATGAAGAACGGCGCGTAGACGGCCTCGATACGCACGATGCGCAGGCCCGCCTGCCGGCACATCTCGACAAGCATGTAGTGGGTGTAGCGATGGTAGTCGATGGGCGTCTGGTGCAGTTTGATCAGAAACGGCACCGCGACGTACACGCGGCCGTGGCCCGGACGTAGCGCGCGGGCGATCGCGGTCAGCGTTTCGATCGGCGCCGTGAGATGCTCGAGCACGTTCGACAGCAGCACCGCGTCGGCCGAGGCCGGCCTCAGAAAGGGACAGGTGACGATATCCCCGATCAGGTGCACTTCCTGGTACGGCATGACGTCGCACGCGACGTACGTCGTCCTGGTGAACAAGGGGGCGAGATCGCCGTGGCCCGCGCCGATGTCGAGCACCGTCGCGCCCTCGGCCACCTCCTCGGCCGCCGCGCCGTAGAACGCCCAGTTGGCACGACGGAACGGCGATCCCTTGCCGAGGCCCCGTTCCTTCCGAACCGACGGCACCGCGCCCGGAGGCGACGGCCCCAGGCGGATCTGCCGGCCCGCGACTTCAGGCTGTGAGCCGCACGACGCACAGCTGAGGCCTCCGGGCGACGGCGTGAAATCCGCCAGACACTCCGGACAGCGGATGAGCGCGGCAAGCGTCTCGAGCGTCACCTAGAACCGCCCGTCCGCATGATCGGCCTGCGCCCGCGCGTACTGCTCCGGGTGCCCGATGTCGAGCCAGTACTCGCGGACCGGAAATCCGACCACACGCCGGCCCCGCGCAATCAGGAGCGACACCAGATCCGGCATGTCGAGGGGCGCCGATCCGCCCGGCACCAGCTCGATCACCGACGGCTCGACCAGATACGCGCCGGCGTTCACGAAATAGTGCGCAATCGGTTTCTCGAGAACGCCGACCACGGTCTCCCCCTCCACTTCGACGACGCCGTAGGGCACCTGGGTCTCGAGGGTTCGTATGCCGATCGTCATGTCAGCACGGTGCTCGCGATGGAAACGCACCATCGCCGGCACATCGAGCTTGGTCAGGATGTCGCCATTGACGACGAACAGCGGCGTGTCCGAGGCGCCGACGAGCTTCAGCGCGCCGCCGGTCCCGAGCGGCGTGTCCTCGCTGACGTAGCGAATGGCGACGTTCCAGCTCGCGCCGTCGCCGCAGTACGTCTTGATCTGGTCTCCTCGATAGTGGGTGGCGATCGTGATGTCGCGGACGCCGGCCGACGCGAGGTGCTCGATGAGATGCTCGAGCACCGGCTTCGTGCCCACCGGCAGCAGCGGCTTCGGGATCAGGTCGGTCAGCGGGCGCATGCGCCGGCCGAAGCCACCCGCCATGATGACCGCCCGCACATCGAGCGCGGCGTCCCAGATCTCTTCGGCCTGATCGAACTCGACGACACGCCGCGCCGAATCCAGGATCGGCAGATGGCGCACCTTGCGCGCGCGCATCAGTGCCAGGCGTTCGGGCCGGGTCGTCTCGATCGACGCGGTCACCGGCTCCGGATAGAGCTCGCGCGGCCGCCGGTCCAGCAGCGTCTGTACGGGTTGTGCGAAGTCGACGCGGGCCAGCAGCGCGCGCCGGATGTCGCCGTCGGTGATCACGCCCAGCAGGCGGCCATCTCCGTCGACGACGGCCAGCGCGCCGCTCCGGGCGCGATCGATGCGGGCCACCGCGTCGTGAATGGGAGCGGACGGCGTGATGAGAACGTTCGCGAGATCCATCCGCGGGCTAGTATGTCATCTTCTTCTGCAGCAACCGGGCGTCGAGGGGCACGGTCGCCAGGACATCGGCAATGCGTGCGCCGGCGTTGCCCGCGCCGTACGGGTTCTCCCCTTCGACGCAGGCGCGCCGGTAGGCCGCGTCGCCGAGCGCGCGGCGCACCGCCGCCTCGATCTCCGCGGCGTCGTAGCCCGTGTCGATGATGTTGGCGCCGCGCAGCCGCCCCTGCTGCCGCGATCCGACGTTAATCGACGCGCACTTGAACGCCGGCGTCTCCTTGATGCCCGCCGACGAATTGCTCACCATTGCGCCCCCCGTGACGCTCCCGATCAGGTTCAGCACGCCGTGAAAGCGCGCGCGTCCCAGGCTCTTGTGCAGCTGTGTGTTCGGCACGCGCCTCCCGGCAAACGCCACGAGCTCGTCGATGATGCGGCGTCCACCGGCGTCGTTGTTGGGATACGTCAGGACGATCTGCACCCCTTCGCGCGCGAGCGCCTCGAGCGCCACGAGCGACGGGCGGACCTGCGCGGCCGCTTCCTCGAACTCCGTGGTCACCGAGTGCTGGCAGAACAGCACGACGGGGCGCGCCGTGTCGAGCCCCAGATCGGCGGCAATCGCGTCCGGACTCGAGAACTCGCCACCGGCCACGAGATCGAGCGCCGGCAGGCCCACGACGTGCACGCGCCACGGCTCTTCGCCGAGGCGGCGGATGCGCTCGGCCGCCGCTTCGTTGGTCGCGAAGTGCAGGTGCGCCAGCTTCGTCATCGCATGGCGGACCGAGTCGTCGAGCGCGCCCCCCTCGGTGTAGTCCCCCCCCTCGACGTGCGCCGTGGGGACGTTCATCTGCGTGCCGGCAATCATCGCGGCGAAGCTCTCGAAGCGATCGGCATAGACCACCATCACGTCGGGACGCAGCTCGTCGAGGATGCGCGCGATGCTGAGTACCCCGGTTCCGATCGCCTGCGCGGTTGCGTACAGCGTGTCATGCGGCATGTCGATCTCGACCTCGCGGTGCACCGTCAGGCCGTCGGCTTCGATCTCGGCTCGGGTGTTGCCGAAATCCTGTTGCAGGTGCGCCCCGCCGACCAGCAGGTAGTACTCGAACCGGGGATCGCTCGAGACCGCGCGCAGAATGGGGAACTGCAGGCCGTACTCGGCGCGGTTGCCCGTGAAGATCGCGATGCGTCGTCGTGTGCTCATGCTCGGTGGCTCACCAGGTGTTGAAGTGTTGCGCGAAGGCCGTCGGCCAATGGCGTCGACGGCCGCCATCCCAGCCGCGCGACGAGCGCGGTGATGTCGGGAACGAGGGCGTGCGCGGCTGCGTCGAGAGCGGCCTCGGCCTGGTCGGTCCCATCGAGCGCGGGCGCTTCGAGGGCCGGGCGCAGGCCGAACTCCTCGGCGACACGCTGTACCAGGGCTGCGGCCTCACCGATACTGATCGAGTCGCCGCTGCCGACGTTGTAAACGGTCACGCCGCGCCGCGGCTCGGCGAGCGCGAGGCGCGCCAGCGCCTCGGCGACGTCGCCGACATAGATGAAGTCGCGCCTCGGGGCGAACGAGCGGAGCCGGATGGGGCCACCGGCCGACGCCTGCGCGCACGCGGTGCCGAGCACGGTGCGGGGAGACACCCGCGGCCCGTAGACATTGGCGAGGCGCGCAATCACGACCGCGGGCCCCGTGCCCTCGGACGCGGCGCG
>JALYRV010000212.1 GCA_030855205.1 Acidobacteriota bacterium
ATCATCGCCCACATCGACCATGGGAAGTCGACGCTGGCCGATCGCTTTCTCGAGATGACGGGCGCCCTGGCCATGCGCGAGATGGAGGCGCAGGTCCTGGACTCGATGGACCTGGAGCGCGAGCGCGGCATCACCATCAAGGCCCACGCGGTCCGGCTGAACTACAAGGCCGATGACGGTCAGACCTACGTCCTCAACCTGATCGACACGCCAGGGCACGTGGACTTCTCCTACGAGGTGACGCGGTCGCTGGCGGCCTGCGAAGGCGCGCTGCTGCTGGTCGACGCGTCGCAGGGGGTGCAGGCGCAGACGCTCGCCAACGCCTACCTCGCGGTCGAGAACAGCCTCGAGATCATCCCGGTCATCAACAAGATCGACCTCCCCAGCGCGCAACCCGACGAGGCTCGTCGTCAGATCCAGGAAATCATTGGGCTCGACGCGAGCGGCTCCATTCTGGTGAGCGCGAAGGCCGGCATCGGGGTCAAGGAATGCCTCGAGGCGATCGTCAAACGCCTTCCGCCGCCGGAGGGCACGCGCGACGCGCCGCTGAAGGCGCTGATCTTCGACTCGTGGTACGACCCATACCGCGGGGTGATCATCCTCACACGCATCATCGACGGGGTGATGAAAGCCGGCATGAAAGTGACGTTCATGCAGGCGGGCATCGACTTCCAGATCGATCAGATCGGCGTGTTCTCACCCAAGCCGCTGCCCGTCGACGAGCTGTCGGTCGGCGAAGCCGGCTTCATGATCTGCAACATCAAGAACGTCGCAGACGCGAAGATCGGCGACACGATCACGGAGACGAACAACCCGACCGAGACGGCGTTCCCCGGCTTCAAAGAGATGCAGCCGATGGTGTTCGCCGGGCTCTATCCGGTCGAGGGCTCGAAATACCCCGAGCTGCGCGAAGCCCTCGAGAAGCTGCGCCTCAACGACGCGTCGTTCCACTTCGAGCCGGAAACATCCGCCGCGCTCGGCTTCGGCTTCCGCTGCGGCTTCCTCGGCCTCCTCCACATGGAGATAGTGCAGGAACGGCTCGAGCGCGAATACGACATGGACCTCGTGACCACCGCCCCCGGCGTCCTCTATCGAGTGACGACGACGGATGGGAAGGTGGAGGAGATCGACAGCCCTGCCAAGCTGCCGGATACGGGACGGATCGAGAAGATCGAAGAGCCGATCATCAAGGCCGTGATCCTGACGCCGTCCGAACACGTGGGACCAATCCTGAAGCTGTGTCAGGAGAAGCGCGGCATCCAGAAGAACCTCGAGTACCTCGCGACCGATCGCGTGCTCGTGACGTACGATCTGCCGTTCAACGAAGTGGTGCTCGACTTCTACGATCGCCTGAAGACGGTCTCGCGCGGCTACGCGTCGCTCGACTATCACGTCACCGGCTTCGTTGAAGCGCCGCTCGTGAAGCTCGACATCCTCGTCAACGGCGATCCGGTCGACGCGCTGTCGAGCATCGTGCACCGCGACGCGGCCTATGACCGCGGACGCGCCGTGGCCGCGAAGATGCGCGAGCTGATCCCCCGCCAGATGTTCGAAGTCGCCATCCAGGCCGCCATCGGCCAGCGCATCGTCGCGCGCGAAAGCGTGAAGGCGCTGCGCAAGAACGTGCTCGCGAAGTGCTACGGGGGCGACATCTCGAGAAAGCGCAAGCTGCTCGAGAAGCAGAAGGAAGGCAAGAAGCGCATGAAGCGCGTCGGCGCGGTCGAGATCCCGCAGGAAGCGTTTCTCGCCGTGCTGCGGATCGGGGAGGATCAGTGACGCCGGCTCAGGACCCACGGCTCACGTTTCATCGGAAGTCGACCGGCCGGGAGTACTTCGAGTCGATCCTCATCGCCGTACTCCTCGCCCTCTTCGCGCGCACGTTCGTGGTGCAGGCGTTCAAGATCCCGACGGGATCGATGGAGCCGAACCTGCTCGTCGGCGATCACCTGCTCGTTAACAAGTTCGTCTTCGGTCCCTCGACCAGCGCACTGGAACGCGCGATCCTTCCGATGCGCGATCTGCGCCGCGGCGACATCGCGGTGTTCAAGTATCCGGAAGATCCGGCGCGCGATTTCATCAAGCGCGTGGTCGGACTGCCCGGCGACACGATCGAAGTCCGCAACAAGAAGGTCCACGTCAACGGCACCCCGCTCGAGGAGCCGTACGCGCACTTCATCTATCCGCCCGCCGCGGCAGGGCAGGCGCGCTCGTGGGATTTGCGCGAGACCTACGGCCCCGTCACGGTGCCGGCCGATCAGCTCTTCATGATGGGCGACAACCGCGACAACTCGCAAGACTCACGCTTCTGGGGATTTCTGCCGCGCGATTTCGTGAAGGGACGCGCGCTGGTGATCTACTGGTCGTTCGACGAGGAAGCCGGCGCGACCGGCAACATCTTCTCGCGCACGCGCTGGGACCGGCTCCTGAATCAGATCCGCTAGTTGAGCAGCTTGCGGCAGATCTCGGCCTGCTCGCCGGCTGACGTCAGCAGCGCCGCGGCTTCGCTCGCCACTTCTTCCTTGAAGGCTTCATCCGACAGACCCGGCAGGTTGATCGCGACGTTCCGCTCCGCCCCGCGGAGGCCGGCAATCGCAAGCTCGACCCCCACCCACACATCACTCAGCGCCGACGGATTGCCGTTCTGCGCCACACACGCCGCTTCGCGAATGACCGCGTCGCACGCGCGCATGGTCTCGAGCGGGGTCGCCGTCGCCGCGCGAAGGCCCGCCTGGATGGACTGCGTCCGCGCCGCCTTCTCCTCGTCAGTGCCCTTCGGGTTCTTGTAGGCCGCCGTGACGAGATCGTAGGACCGCGTGTCCTCGTCTACGAGCGTCGTCAGCGTGGCGCGGAGGCGGTTGAGGGAAGCCGCCGACACGTCCAGCGTCTCGCGCTCCTTGACGTCGCCCGTCTTCGTCTTCGGAAGCGAGGCGACCATCGCGAGCAGCGAGGCGCCAATCGCGCCCGAGAGAGCCGCGGCAGACCCGCCGCCAGGCGTGGGCGCATTCGAGGCAAACGCGTCGAGCAGATCGTTTACGGTCTTGGCTGTCAAAGACATGTTCTACGGCTCCGGATAACGGCCGGCGGCAAGCACGCCGCGCTTGATGACCGCGGCGATGGGGGACGTGCCCACGCGCAGCAGCTCTGTCGCGTCACCCCGCACGATGACCGCGTCTCCAAGCTTACCAACTTCGAGCGATCCAATCTCGGCGTCGCGCTCGAGCGACGCCGCGGCGTTGAGCGTGGCCCCGGCCAGGGCCTCCTCGAACGTGAGGTTCATCCCGAAACACGCGAGCGACATGGCAAAAGCCATCGAGGGCGAGAAGCCGCCGCCGGGATTGACGTCGGTGGCAAGCGCGACCGGGAGGCCGGCGTCGATCATCTGACGCGCGGGGGCAAAGCGGCCGAGCTTGAGGAAGTAGGCCGCGCAGGGAAGCAGCGTCGCAATGACCCCGCCGTCGCGAAGGGCGGCAATGCCCGACGCGGTCGCGTGCACGAGATGATCGGCCGACGCCGCGCCCGCGAGCGCCGCGGCTTCCGAGCCGCCGGACGCCGCCAGCTCGTCGGCATGAATCCTCGGCTTGAGCCCCAGCGCCGCACCGGCGTTGAGGATGCGCACGCTCTCGTCCGGCGTAAACACGCCCTTCTCGCAGAAGACGTCACACCACTCGGCGAGCGGAGCACACGCGGGCAGCATCTGGTTGATCACGAGGTCGACGTATTCCGGCTGGCGCCCGCGATACTCGGGAGGAATCTCGTGCGCGCCCATGAACGTCGGCACCAGATCGATGGCGTGATCCTCATTCAGCACGCGAATCACTTCGAGCATGCGTCGCTCGGTCGCGGTGTCGAGCCCGTATCCGCTCTTCGCTTCGGCAGTCGTCGTGCCGCACGCGAGCATCTCGTCGAGACGCGCGCGCGTCTGGTTCGCCAGATCGGCGGCGCTCGCGCGGCGCGTGGCCTCGACCGTCGACACGATCCCGCCACCCTGCGCGGCAATCTCCGCATAGGTTGCGCCCGCCAGCCGCTGGCGCAGCTCCGGCAGCCGGTTGCCCGCATAAACGACGTGCGTGTGAGGGTCGACGAAACCGGGCACCATCGAATACTTCAGCCCGAGATCGATGACGCGTGTGTCAGGGGAGCGCACGATCGCCGTGTCGATCTCGTGACCGGATCCCACGAACGTGATCCGCCCGTCTTCCATGGCCACGACGCCGTCGAGAATCGGCTCGAGCGCGCCCTGCGCCGCACCGGCGAGCGGCCCTTCACCGTCGACGGTGTAGAGCTGGCGGATATGTATGAACAGCAGGCGCGCGGGCACGGGGTTCGTCAGCTGCGGCCCTCTATCGCGCGGCCGGGCGTCTCGGCCTCTTCGTCCGCGCTCCGCTCTGTCTTGGGGCGGTGCAGCAGAATCTTGTCATCGCCGGCCGCGCGCCCTTCTCCGTGCTCGCGCACGAATTCGAGCGCGCGATAGAGCGCCTGGATCGAGGACTCCAGCGATCCCTCGGCGTCGCGGCGGCGCAGGCGCAGCTCGTCGATGTCGCGCTCGATCCCCTGCAGGCGTCCCTGCGCCCGCTCGATGATCAGGCCGGCGCGCTTCTGCGCCTCATCGACGATCAGCTTCGCTTCCTTCTGGCCCTGATCGCGCACCTGCTGCGAGAGCTGCTGCGCGGTGACGAGCGTGTCGCGCAGGTTCGACTCGCGCGCGCGGTGCTCGGCGAGCAGGCCCTCCATCCGCGCGACTTCCTGGCGCAGGCGGTCCATCTCGCGCACCGCCAGCTCATAGTCGTCTGCCGCCTCGGTCAGAAACGCGACGACTTCCGTCTTGTCGAAGCCGCGCATGCCAACCTTGAAGCGCTGCTGCCGCACGTCGAGCGGCGTGATGCGCATGCGGCGGTCGAACTGACCCCGCGAATCGGGAGCGATATCTTCCATAGGAATCACCTTGGGCGGGGAGGGCAGCTGCGGGGGAAGCGGTAGTCTGTTCGCTTCCTCGCCCGAAATCAACCCTCGCTCTGCGCGGCGCCGACGGGCGGCGTCCTCCGCCCGAAAATCGCCGTCCCTACCCTCACGATCGTCGACCCTTCCTCGATGGCAGCCTCGAAGTCGTGGCTCATGCCCATCGACAGCTCCGCCAGCGAGGCCCCCGGCGCGCCTGCGGCCACCAGCTCGTCGCGCAGGGCGCGTAGCCGGCGGAACCAGGGCCGCGCCTCTTCAGGATTGTCGGACCAAGGGGGCACGATCATCAGTCCCGTCAGCCTGGCGGCCGAACAGGAGAGGGCCGCCTCGACGATGGCGGGGATGCTGGAGGGGGGAGCGCCGAACTTCGTGGCTTCGCCGGCGAGGTCGGCCTGGATGAGGATTTCGGGGGACGCGCCTGCCGCCGCCGCCCCCTCGTCAATCTTTCGCAGCAGGTCGACGCTGTCGATCGAATGCACCGCCGCAAAGGTAGACGCGGCCTTCTTCGCCTTGTTCGACTGCAGGTGCCCGATGAGGTGCCACCGGACATCACCGCCAGGACGCCCGCCGATGTCTTCCGCCTTCGCGGTCCCTTCCTGGACCTTGTTTTCACCGAAGTCGATCTGGCCCGCGGCCATGGCCGCGCGCACGTGATCGGCGCTGAAGGTCTTGGAGACGGCGATGAGGCGGATGAGGGAGGAGGCGCGGCCGGAACGCTGCGCCGCCGCATCGATGCGGCGGCGC
>JALYRV010000213.1 GCA_030855205.1 Acidobacteriota bacterium
CCCTCCGATCAATCATCGCGTTGCGTCGACGCCTTGAACTCACCACGGCCTTCTTCGCGAAGCAAAGCCGGTAAGGTTCCGGTTCATTGCGGCGGAGAAGGCCACCCACGACGTCACGCGGCTGTGCCGCTGCCTGCGCGTGACGCGCAGCGGGTTCTATGCCTGGTGCGATCGGCCAGAGTCGCCACGAGCCCGCGAGAACAGACGACTCGGCGTGCTCGTGCGCGCGTCGTTCGACGGCAGCCGGCAGCGCTATGGGAGCCCGCGGATTCACGCCGACCTGCACGAGCAGGGGGAGCGCGTGAGCCGCAAGCGTGTCATCCGGGAGATGCAGGCGGGGCAGATGCGGGCGCGGGCCCGGAAGCGGTACAAGGCGACGACGATGAGCGATCACGATCAGCCGGTGGCCGCGAATCTGCTCGACCGACAGTTCGCGGCCGAGGCGCCGAATCAACGCTGGGTCGGCGATACGACGGAGTTCGTGATCGGGGCGAGCGGGAAGCTGTATCTCGCGGCGATCTTGGATCTGTTCTCGCGGTTCGTCGTCGGCTGGGCGCTGAGCGCGGTCAACGATCGCCATCTGACAATCAAAGCCCTCGCGATGGCGCTGGGCCGGCGCGGCCCGCGCGCGGGGTTGCTCCATCATTCGGACCAGGGCTCGACGTATGCGAGCCAGGACGACCAAGCGATCCTCGATGCGCGCGGCATCGTCTGCAGCATGAGCCGCCGAGGCAATTGCTACGACAACGCCGTCATGGAAGCCTTCTTCTCGTCAGTCAAGAGCGAGGTCGGGGATCGATTCGACAGTCACGGCGAAGCGAAGATGGAGTTGTTCGACTACATCGAAGTGTTCGATAACCAGCGACGTCGGCACTCGACGCTCGGCCAGATCAGTCCGGCCGCGTTCGAACGCCGCGCGACGATTCATGCAGCGTAACTAAACCGTCCACGCAACCGGATCAATGCCACAGCTGTTCGTAAATGCGGAAGCGGGAATCCACGAAGCGGCCGCGAATGCAACCGTAAGCGCTGCGCAGAGAAGGAATCGTTGTCTCAGTTTCAAGGGGCCTCCTTTTCGCGAACTAGGCGGTCACTGACACGCGAAACGCAGAAGCTGTGATCGCCAATTAGCGTGTCCGAACTGCGGGTTACTTTGGGGTATTCCAATACCACTGTCAATTGGAAACCTCGTCTTCGCGCGTGTGAAAAGCGGGTAACTTCTACCCGTGACACAGCGGCCAAAAACTTGGCTCGGTGGCCAATTTGTTGTCTCTAGGCCGGCCGCGCAGAAGTCCTGCGAGTTATACCCCTCAAAGGCCGATTCGAAGCCGCTCTGCAACGGCCTGGAGGAACGTCGGCCGCATTCGCTAAGATAAGAGGCGTGGGGTACACGCTCGCCCTCGTTTTCGGGCTTTCGCTGAGCGGTCCATCGCAGACAGCACCCGCGCCTTCTGTCTATCGATTGGCCGCGATTGAGATCTCGGGAGCCCCCCGGTACACGGTGGACGACCTCAAGAACTGGATCGGGCTCGAGGTCGGCAATCGGGTGACTTTGGCCGACTTGCAGGCTGCCACCGATCGGCTTGGATCTTCGGGACTCTTCAGCGACCTTCGCTACAGTTACACCACACGCGGTGAACGTCTTACGTTGCTCCTCGATGTCGTTGAGGCCCCGCAGGCGGCGCCGGTAATTTTCGACAACGTCATTTGGTTCGCCGACGATGAGATAGTTGCGGCTGTGCGAAAGGAACTCCCCTTCTTCAACGGCACACTGCCCGAAACGCCGGACGCCCGCGACCTCTTCAGCCGCGTGATGCAATCGATGATCAATGCTCGCGGCATTAAGGGACGGGTCGACCTTTCACTACAGCAGGATCCCGCCACGAAAAGGGCGCACTATCTCCTCACGGTCAGGGGCCCATCGCCCGTTGTGTGTGACGTAGCGGTAGAAGGCGCATCGGCGGGGATTTCGTCGGAATTGTTTGGCGCCGCAAAACCCATGGTAGGGAGGGGTTACTCGCGGCGGGATGTCGGCGCCATGGCGAAAGGCGCGCTGACAGACATCTATCGTCAACGCGGCTACTGGCGCGCTTCGATCGTCGCAGGCGCCGCCGAGTCGGATACGGCAGGGTGCGCTGGGGCACGTATTACTCTGCAGGTGACGGAGGGGCCCTTATATCGGTGGGATCAACCCGAGTGGTCAGGTAACTTCTCCGCCTTAGGCCTGGCGCGGTCGCCGGCAGCCTGGAGCTCGAGGCTGGCCTGCGTGAGGTCAGGAAGGCGTACGGCCGCCTGGGATATGTGACCGCAACCGCCACATCTGCTCAGCAGCTGAACGATGAAACCCAACGCGCAGTGCCGCACATCACCGTCGTGGAAGGTCCTCAGTTCCGAATGGGCACCTTGGAGTTGGTCAATCTTCCCGAGCGTGACGCGAAAGAGTTTCGCAAACGTTGGAAGCTTGCGAACGGCGACGTGTATGACGCGACCTATACGAAAGAGTTCGTGGCGAAAAATATCGCCAAGAGCCAGTTCGGCGCGAAACCTTTCGGCATAGAGTCGCGGTACGATCGAGCCCGACAGGTCGTTAATGTCCGGATCATCTTCCAATGAAAACTCCGCCGCGCCAGGTCTGTTGTCGGCGCTCATGACTTATTTGCGCGCAATGGCCTTGTCATCGCGACCCTGAGGCGAGCGACAGGCCTTGCGATTCCTTCTGAAGATCTCCTTGGGCTTGAAAACGAACGGCGTCTGTGCGCTCGTCTCCAGAGCCTGACGCGCTCTTCGAGCCGTTCGCGCCGCGCTTTACCGAAGTGCGAACAATACTTCGCCGTTATGGCAGGAGTCGCGTGCCCAAGCAAGATTGCCACGTCCTCGATAGGAACACCCTTCGCCAAGAGGTCCGTAGCGAACGTATGGCGGAACATGTGCGGATTGCCTTTGACCTTGGCGTCCTGAAACACTCGTCGGAGTGAACGTTGCCAATCGGCGACCGCAGATTTCCGCATCCCGCGGCCAGTCCAGAAGAACCGCTCGTTTCCATTAGCTACGGCGTTAAGTGCTTCGACCGCCTTGCTCGGCAGCGGCACGTAGACAGATTCACCCGACTTCTGGGTTCTCAAGAAAAGCCGATCATCTTGAAGTGAATCGTACCGGGAATCTGCAAGGGCGAGTTAGTTGACTCAGGCCACTGCGACCTGCTGATAGTACTGCGCTTCGTACTCCGCGGGCGGCACGTAGCCAATCGGCTCAAGGAGCCGCCGCGTGTTGAACCAATCGACCCAGGCCAAGGTCGCGAACTCTACGGCCTCCAGACTCCGCCAGGGTCCCAGCCGGCGAATCACCTCCGTCTTGAAGAGGCCAATCTCCGCTTCTACAACCACCAGCGTCCGCATGCGAGCCTCGGCCGGCGCTCGCCGTGGATGCGTTTCCAAGAGGCTGCCTGATCATGAACAACCTCTTTGACATTCACAACTAGCGCCGCCAGGGGGCGGCCATCCCCTTCGCGGTCTCAATCCAGATCGTCGCGTCCTCTCCCGCGCCGCGGTACACCGCGCGCCCGCCGTACGTGCCGATGCGCACGAACTTCGTGCCCATCCGCGCGCTCGCGCCGTCCGATCGCCACGACGCGCCGTTCCACGAGATCCAGATGCCGCGCCCGCGTGCCGCGCCCGCCGGCGCAATGGTCTCGACGTTCGAGCGCGAGGAGCGCTTCGCCGTCGCCGTGTCCCCGGTCACGGCGGCGTCGGCACCCGGCCGCGCCGGCAACGTGCCGGCCGTGCCCGCGGTCTCGGGCGTCGCTTCTATCGATGTCGCAGGCGTTGACGGGAACGAGGGCGCGCGGCTGCCGGTCGTACCCGCGAGATCTCCCGCGCGGGGCTTCTCGTAGGGCTGCACCAGTCCGCCGTCGATCGGCACATAGACGATGCTGCCTGGCTCGAGCGTGGAATCGGCGTAGATCGGGATGCCCCGGAACTCCCCGATGAGCACCATGCGGCCTCCGTCGAAGAACACCTGAGGTCCGGCGGGATAGAAGTTGTCGCCGCGGTAGAGCACGGCTTCCCCGGTCCGATACCAATCGGTTGCCGTCGCGAGGCGGGCGGGTGGGGCTTCCGGCCGCATGAGCACCTGAGCCGCTGCGTCGAGCGGGACGCAGGCGAAAAGGGTGGTCACGAAAAGAGCTCGAAGTGTCATGGCTGCCTCCGGGGCACTACACGTCCAAACGGCGTGCCACGCAGGTAAGATGAGGTGGCGTGCGCATCCGCAGTTTCCCGGGCCTGTTCGTTTTCGCCCTTGTCGTCCTGTTCGTGCTGCTGCCGTCGGTGGCGGTGTTCTGGACAGACTGGCTGTGGTTCATCGAAACCGGTTACCTGCCGGTGTTCGAGAAGTCACTCCGCGCGCAGGCCCTGACGTTCGGCGCGACGTTCCTGATCGCCTTCGGATTTCTCTACGGAAACCTGCGTCTCGCGCGCGCCTCGTTCCGCCAGCCGCAGCTCGTGCTCGGCGCCACGATTGACGGCCGTCCCGTCATCGTCGAGAGCCGGCGCATCGAGCGGCTCGCGTTGTACGGCTCGTTTGCGATCGCGCTGCTGACGGCGTTCTCCGTTGCGGGCGACTGGCTCGACTTCCTGCAGTTCGCGTACGGCGTGCCGTTCGGCCAGGTCGATCCGATCTTCGGGCGCGACGTCAGCTTCTACGTGTTCCGCTTCCCCGTGTGGGACGAGCTCCAGGCGCGCCTCTTCATGCTCACGCTGCTCGCGCTCGTGGGCAGCTTCGCGGTGTATCTGATCTCCGGCAACGTGCTGCTCGAGAGCCGCTGGGGCTTCGCGCTCTGGCCGCGCGTCGAGTTCAAGCCGCGCGTGCGTCTCCATCTCGCGCTGATGGTGTCGTCGCTGCTGCTGATTCTCGCGTTCGGCACGTGGCTCGACGGGCCGCGCATGCTGCTGACCGACAGCGACGTCCTGTTCGGCGCGGGCTATGCCGACATCCACGCCCGCCTGCCGTTCCTGCGCGTGAAGCTCGTGATTCTGATCGTCGCCGCGGTGCTCGCCGCGCTCCACGGCGTCGTCACGCGCCGCTGGCTGCTGCCGCTCGGGCTCGCGGCGTACGCGGCCACGCTGATCGTGGGCGGCCTCTACGCCGGCGGCGTGCAGAGCTTCATCGTCACGCCCAACGAGCAGACGAAGGAACAGCCTTTCATCGTGCACAACATCGATGCGACGCGGCGCGCGTTCGGCGTCGATCAGGTCATCGAGCGCGAGCTGTCAGGCGAAGCCGAGCTCACCAGGGACAGCATCGCGGCCAACCGCGAAACGATCGACAACGTGCGGCTGTGGGATCACGCACCGCTGCTGCAGACGTTCGGCCAGCTGCAGGAGATTCGCACCTACTACGACTTCGTGTCGGTCGACAACGACCGCTACGTGATCGACGGCCGCTACCGCCAGGTCATGCTGTCGGCGCGCGAGCTCAACGCGGAGTCGCTGCCCAACCCGACGTGGGTCAACGAGCGCCTGACGTTCACGCACGGCTTCGGCGTCACGCTCGGCCCCGTCAATGAAGTCACGGCGGAAGGGGCGCCGGTGCTCTTCATCCGCGATCTCCCGCCGGTCTCGACCGTCGACCTGCGCGTCGACGAGCCGAGCATCTACTACGGCGAGCTCTCGAGCGACTACGTGCTCGTGCGCAGCAAGGA
>JALYRV010000214.1 GCA_030855205.1 Acidobacteriota bacterium
GCTTGGCAGCGGCCGTCGCCTGGCCCGAGGGCTGCGCGCTCGCAGCCGGCGCCGCGGCCTTGCCGTCGCGCTTCATGTCGATGCTGCCGCGGAAGTGCGCGCCGTCGGCAATCGCGATGCGCGGAGCCGCGAGATCGCCGTCGACCGATCCCTTGTCGCGGATCTCGATCTTCTCGCTCGCAGTGATGTTTCCGGTGACCTCTCCCTCGACGATCACGGCCTTGGCGCTGACCTCGGCCTTGATGCGCCCATTGGGGCCAATCGTGAGGATGTTCTGCCGCAGCTCGATCTTGCCGTCGACCTGACCTTCAATCGTGAGGTCTTCGCTGCCGCTCAACTCGCCTTTGATGACGACCGATTTTCCGATGTTCACCTTCGAGGTCTCCTGACGTTCGCCAGGCCGCGGGGCCTGAGGTTCCTGGGGGCGCGCCCCCGCTCCGGGCTGAGCGCCCTGACCGGCGACCGCTTCATCACGCTTCCACATGGGATTCTCCACGCATCGGATACTTCATTTCGGGGAGTCGAATGGCCAGTATATGGGGGGGCTCTACCGGTGTCTAGTCCTTCAGGCTGTTACACTTAGGGGCTCTTGCGTATCTATTTCGACCACAACGCCACGTCGCCGCTCCATCCGGAGGTGGCCTCGCTCGTCTCGCGGCTGCTGACCGAGGAGTTCGGCAACCCCTCGAGCGTGCACACGTACGGGCAGCGGGCGAAGGCGGTACTCGACGAGGCGCGGTCGGCCGTCGCGGCGCTCATCGACGCCGAACCGGGGGATGTGGTGTTCACGAGCGGCGGCACGGAGTCCGACAACTTCGCCATTCGCGGCGCGGCGGAAGCCATCGAGCCCGCGGGACGCAAGCACCTGATCGCGACCGCCATCGAGCACGAGGCGGTGCTGACGACGCTGAAGGCGCTCGAGCGGCGCGGATGGACATCGACGCTCCTTCCCGTCGGCACCTCCGGCATCGTCGAGCCCGATGCGCTGCGCGCGGCGCTGCGCGACGATACGGCGCTCGTGTCGGTGATGCACGCCAACAACGAGATCGGCACGATTCAGCCGATCGCAGAGCTCGCGGCCATCGCGCGCGAGCGCGGCGCGATGTTCCACACCGACGCCGTGCAGTCGGCCGGCAAGATTCCCGTCTCGACGCGCGCGCTCGGCGTGGATCTGCTGTCGCTGTCGGCGCACAAGTTCAACGGCCCCAAGGGGGCCGGCGCGCTCTGGCTGCGCCGCGGCACGCGGCTGTCGGCGACGATGACGGGAGGCAAGCAGGAGCGGAACCGCCGCGCGGGCACCGAGAACGTGCCGGTGCTCGCGGGTCTCGGGCTTGCGGCATCCATCGCGAAGACGAGACTCGCGTCGCCAGATGCGATCGGCGCGCTGCGGGACAGACTCGAAGCGGGGGTGCTGGCGGCGGTTGCGGGCACGGCGGTCAACGGCGCCCCGGATCGCCGCGTGCCGAACACGAGCAACATCAGCTTCGAGGGGATCGAGGCCGAGTCGTTGTTGATTGCGCTCGATCTCGAAGGGATCGCGGTCTCGACAGGATCCGCGTGCTCGTCCGGATCGCTCGAGCCGTCGCACGTCATCAAGGCGATGGGCCTGCCCCAGCAGCGCGGCCACAGCTCGATTCGCTTCAGTCTCGGCCAGGGAAATACCGACGAGGAAGTCGGCTTCCTACTCGAGAAGCTGCCGTCTCTCGTCGAGAAGCTCAGGTCGCTCACGCGCCGGGTGCGGAGGGTCTGATGCGCACCGTCGTAGCGATGTCGGGAGGCGTGGATTCCTCGGTGGCCGCCGCGCTCGTGGCTCAGCGTGGAGAGGCTGTTGGGTTGTCGATGCAGTTGTTCGACGCGTCGGGATCTCCGCAGAAGGACGGCGCGCGTGCGTTCGGGCGCTGCTGCTCGCTCGACGATCTCTCCGACGCGCGGCGCGTAGCCGCCCGCATCGGCATCCCCCACTACATCGTCAATTTCGAGCGCGAGTTCCAGAAGAAGGTGATCGACAACTTCGTTGGCGAGTACGCCGCGGGGCGGACGCCTATTCCCTGTGTGCACTGTAACGGCGACTTGAAGTTCGCGACACTGCTCGAGCGGGCCGAGGCGCTTGGATCCGGGCGCGTGGCAACGGGACACTATGCACGCGTACGTTTCAATGAAGTGACTGGCGTGCACGAGCTGCTGCGCGGCGCCGACCGCGACAAGGACCAGTCGTATTTCCTCTTCACGCTCACGCAGGCGCAACTCTCGCGAGCGGAATTCCCTATCGGCGATCTCGTCAAGACGGACGTGCGGCGCATCGCGCACGAACTCGGGCTTGCCGTGGCCGACAAGCCTGACAGTCACGAGATCTGCTTCATTCCGGACGGCGATCACGCATCGTTCGTCGAGAAGCACGCGCCCGAGGTGGCCGCCCCTGGTGTCTTCACCGACGCGGCCGGCACGGTCGTCGGCACGCACGGCGGCGCGCATCGCTTCACCGTCGGCCAGCGCAAGGGCCTGCGCCTCTCGGCCGGCGTGCCGCTCTACGTGCTCGAGATCGACACCACGTCGCAGAAGGTCACGGTCGGCCCGCGCGAGGCGCTCGACAAGTCGGAGCTGATGGCCACGGACGTCAACTGGATGAGCGGCGCAATCCCTTCGGGCCCGATGCGCGTCACCGCGAAGATCCGTCATCGCGCGACGGATGCGGCCGGCACGGTCACGCCGCTCGACGGCGCCCGCGCGCACATGTCGTTCGACGCGCCGCAGTCAGCCGTCGCGCCCGGTCAGGCTGTCGTCTTCTACGACGGAGATGTCGTGGTGGGCGGGGGCTGGATCAGTCTTCACTGAATCTTCGCTTCACTCCGCGATGTAGCGCCACGGCGACGTGGGGCTGTCGCGCCGCCAGATGGTGAAGAAGGGGAACGGCGGACGCGAGCCGTCCTTGGCGCGGATATAGCCGAACGTGATCCCGAGGTCGCCGCTCGACGCGACGAGGGCGCGGTCGGCGCTCCACTCGATCGTCGTCGGTCCCGGCTGGGCCTGGCCGTTGAGATTGCCGCCGATGGCCGCCGCGCCGACGGTGTAGCCCGGGCTGTTGGGATCGCCGAAGTTCGTCGCATCGTCTCTCCCCCACTTCACGAACGCCGGCCCGACGCCCATCACCTGCGCGTCGTCGGAGAACCCTTTCTCGGCGCTCGTCAGGCTGGCGCGATGCGCGTCGACGACGGCCGTGTCGGTGACCGCCGCGACGAGGCGCGCGGGCAGCGACGGAGCCCAGGTCTCGGTCGGAGCAGGGCCAGCGCCTGCGGGCGCGCGCTTGTAGGCCGCGACCTTCCAGCCGGATGCATCCTTGATCCAGTAGGCCATGTATTTCGCGGGCCGCACCGTCTTGTCGGGCATCGCCATCGTCATGACGCCGAGCGTGAAGCCGTGCAGGCCGTCGGCCGAGACGCCGGCGCGCAAGGGCGTCCACGAGAGCCGCGTATCGGCGTTGGCGGCATTCGACAGCAGCGCCGCTTTCGCCTCGTCGCGACCCATCGCGAAGCCTTTCGGCCAGCTCATGGAGACATCGTCGCGAAACATGCCGAGGAGGGTCTCGATGACGTTGGCGTTCGCAGCCGATGCCGAGAACGCGCGATCGACGGCCATGAGCTCCTCGGCGAGCGCGGCGGGCGTCGCCGGCGACTGCGCAGGAAGTGACGCCGAGAGAACGGTGAGCAGAGCGAGAGCGGCCAGCGATCTGTTCATGCGCTTACCGTACGCGATCGCGGAGAGACCCAGGTGCGATTCTGGACGAGTGGAGGATCCACAGGGACGAGCTGCTAGAATTCCCGCGCATGAAGGTCACCCGGCGGACGTTCGTCTCGGCGGCCGCCGCGGGGGTGGCCGGCATGTCCACCGGCGGATGCGTGATTCCAACGATCCACGTGCGGTCGCCGTATGCGTCGGGCATTCCCGACGTCGAGACGTCGACGCTCGTGAATGACCTTCACTCGCAGCTCAATCCGACGCGGGTGCATGCGATCACCAAAGCGCCGTCGATCGAGGCGGTGACCGCGGCCATCCGGCAGGCCGGCGCGGAGGGACGCGCGGTGGCGATGGCCGGCGGCCGTCACGCCATGGGCGGGCAGCAGTTTGCCGAGGATGCGGTGCTGGTCGATACCCGCTCTCTCAACCGCATCGGCCGTTTCGATCGCGAGGCCGGCACCGTCACCCTCGAGGCGGGCGTGCAATGGCCGCAGCTGGTCGCGCACCTGCACGAGTCACAGGCCTCGCTCGACGGGGCGGCGCCTCAGTGGGGCATCGTGCAGAAGCAGACGGGGGCGGATCGGCTCAGCCTCGGGGGCGCGCTGGCCTGCAATGCGCATGGCCGGGGTCTCGCGCTGAAGCCGATCATCCAGCAGGTGCGATGGTTCGATCTCGTCGATGCACGCGGTGATCTGCGCCGCTGCTCCCGTACGGAGAACGCCGAGTTGTTCGGGCTCGCGATCGGCGGGTACGGGCTGTTCGGCGTCATCGCGCGACTCGAGCTTCAGTTGCGCCCGCGCGTCAAGGTGCGCCGCGTGGTCGAGACCGCCGCGACCGACGGCATCATCGAGCAGTTCGAATCACGCATCCGCGACGGCTACTTGTACGGCGATTTTCAGTTCGCGACCGACGCGACGCGTGACAGCTTCCTCCAGCGCGGGATCTTCTCGACCTATCAGCCCGTGCCTGACGAGACCCCCCTCACGCCGAATCCCACGCGGTTCAATCCCGAAGACTGGGCGCGGCTGACGTTCTACGCTCACAAGTACAAGCGCCGGGCGTTCGAGGTCTACTCGACGCGCTACCTGGCCACCTCGGGACAAATCTACTGGGCCGACTCGCAGCTCTCGGCGGCCTACGTCGACAACTATCACGCCGACGTGGACCGCGCGCTCGGGTCTCGCACCAGAGCGACGGAGATGATCACCGAAATCTACGTCCAGCGCCCGCAGCTCCCGGCCTTCATGCGCGCCGCCGCGCTGGCGCTCCGGCGCCGTGACAGCAACGTCGTCTACGGCACGGTGCGGATGATCGAGAGAGACGATGAGAGCTTTCTGCCGTGGGCGAAGGCGCGGTATGCGTGCGTCATCTTCAATCTGCACGTCGAGCACACGCCGAAGAAGATCGACGAGGCGGCCGGTGCGTTTCGCGAGCTGATCGACCTCGGCCTGGCCCACGGCGGCAGCTACTACC
The DNA here is from genome assembly GCA_030855205.1 of Acidobacteriota bacterium. Lineage (GTDB taxonomy): Bacteria > Acidobacteriota > Vicinamibacteria > Vicinamibacterales > SCN-69-37 > JALYRV01. Next base: position 5,206 of record JALYRV010000214.1, read on the forward strand.
TCACCTACCACCGCTGGGCGCGGAAGGACCAGGTCGAGCGCGGCTATCCCGAAATGCCGGCGTTTCTGGCGAAGAAGCGCGAGTACGACCCTGAGGAGCGCTTCCAGAGCACCTGGTATCGCCACTATCGCGAGATGTTCGGCGGCTGAGGCAGGCCTTCACGTGAAGAGCGCGGATGCGCCTATAATCCGGCCACGCGACCACGCTCGTCCTGTATAGAACATCCCGGTGGGAAGGAGTGCCCAGATGATGACCTGTCGACCGACTGCAACGGGCTGGCTGCTGCTGGGAATGCTTGCTGCTGGTGCGGGCGATGCCTCCGGCCAGTGGTCGCAATTCCGCGGCCCGAACGGTTCCGGCGTGGATTCAGCGGTCGGCTACCCCGTCGCGTTCTCCCCAACCAGCAACGTCGTCTGGAAAGTCGCGATGCCCTACGGGCAGTCGTCACCGGTCGTCGTGGGCCGGCACGTGTACCTG
>JALYRV010000049.1 GCA_030855205.1 Acidobacteriota bacterium
GCCCGCCGCCGCAAGCGCGGCGAGACCCGGCGCGATGACCGCAGGTACGGCCGCGCCGAAACGTGCGCACACGCGCGCGACTTCGGCCGCGACGAAGCCTTCCGCCGCCCACCGCCGCGCGAGCGATGCCGCATCCCCCATCGCCGCCGTGGTCATCCGCCGCGTCAGCAGCAGCACGTCGTAGTCCCAGGAGAGCCGGGGCTCCGTCGAATGATGCGCCAGGCGATGCACGCACGCGAGCACGAGCGCCGCCCCATCGTCGAGGCCGCGCGCCGCGGGATGCAGCGAGGGCAGCGGAACCGCGTGCGGAAGGAGATCCCCGAAGGCGATGCGCTCGGCGAGCGCCGGCGGATTCACCACGCGCGTGTGGAGGTCGACGATGCACTGGCCGCCGGAGACGTCCTTGCGGTAACTCTGCTGACGCATGCGCACACGCCCGGGCTTGAGGCTGCGGTCGAGCGCGAACCCGGCGCGAAAGAGCGCATCTTCCGCCTCGCGCCGCGCCGCGGGCTCCACGAGCAGATCCCAGTCTTCCTTCATCCGGAGCCACGGCTCCGGATACGCCGTGTGGGCCGTCGACGCGCCCTTGAAGAAGATCATCGGCACGCCAGCGGCCGCGTCGAGGAAGGCCTGCATGGCGGCGCGCTCGGCTCCCTCGCGCAGGACCCAGCGCGCCGTCACGGCGCGCATCTCGCGGGCGTGAGGGTTTTCGGCGTCGAGACGCCTGAGCGCCTCGGACGCGAGCGGTGCGACATGCTCCGCCTCCGCGATGGCCGCGAAAGCGGCGGCGTCGACGTTGGCGAGTCGCGCGAGACTGGCGGGAGAGGCATCGGCGAGGAGGGATGCGAGCAGGACCGGGTGATCGATCCGCGCGGAGCGGCGAGGCATGTTCAACTCCAGATGGAGCTGATGACGGCGCGCCGGAATGCGGGATGGCGCAGCAGCGCGAGCGCCGCGCGCCGGTGCCAGTTGAAATCGGCGGTTTCCTTGAGCAGCGGAACGATCCCGTCGACGCGCGCGAGCTCGACGAGCGCATCGACGCCGCGGTCGCCGAGCCGCGTCGCGACTTTCCGGAAGAGGAGTCCCGCGCGGATGTCCGGCCCGATGCGCTCTCGCCAGAGCGACTCGTAGGGACGCAGATCGCGCTCGGACAGACGATCCGCGGTGAGGCAGGCGTCGAGCGTGTCGGCCGCGAACCCGCCGCTCAGCAGCCCGTAGTAGATGCCGCCGCCGGTGGTCGGCTTGACGAGGCCCGCCGCGTCGCCCGCCGCAATGACACGATCCGATACGGTCTTTCTCACGGGTCCGAGCGGAAGCATCTTGAGACGCGGCTCGGGCAGATCGGACACGGGCACGCCGTACTCGGACGCCACCGCGCCGGCGAACGCGCCGAAGTGCGCGCGCGCGTCGGCGTCGCAGAGCAGGCCCAGACGCGCGTAGGACACATCGCCGCGCGTGAAGGGCACGGCCCACGCGAAGCCCGCGGGCGCGACGGAGCGGCCGAGGCGCACGTCGATGTGCGGCAGCGCCGGGAACGGCAGCTCGATCTGCGCGCTCTGCACGTACGCGCGCGGGATGCCGAGGCCGAGCGCGCGATTGAAGCGGTAGTTGGCGCCGCAGGCGAGCACGAGCGCGCGGGCGCGCACGGACTCGCCGCCGCGCAGGGTGACGCTCACATGCGCGGCCGTGACGTCGACGCGCTCGACACGCGCGCCGGTACGGATCTCCGCTCCAGCTTCGCTGGCCCGCTGCGCGAGCCGCGCATCGAAGAGCGGCCTGTCGATAACGGTCGCGATGACACGGTCGCTCTCGATCAGGACCGGAGCGCCGTGGCCCGATCGGAACGACGCCGACTGCATGATGCTGAGAATAGTGTCGCGCGGCAGGTCGAGCTCTTCGAACGCGTCGTGGCCGAGCACGCCGGTGCAGTGGACGGGACGGCCGATCTCGCCGTGCTCCTCGAACACGAGCGCGTCGCGGCCACAGGCCGCGAGTCGCGCGGCGGCGGCCAGACCGGCCGGACCCGCCCCGATGATCACTACATCCCGCACATCCCGCACTCTTATTTCTGTCCTCGCCCGATCCGGCGCCGCGTGTGGCCGCGCCGCTCCCACGATCCCAGGAAGGTGATCGTGAGCGACTGCAGGACCAGTCGAACGTCGAGCCACAGGCTCTGCCGGTGGATATAGAGCCTATCGTAGCGGAATTTCTGACGCCGGGGTAGGTCGCGCGGCGCGTAGATCTGCGCGATCCCGGTCAGTCCCGGGCGCACGGCCGACCGGATGTCGAAGCCCGGCACGTCCTCGAGCCGCCCGCCCGCAGGCGCCTGCGGTCCGGTCTCGACCTCGCCGGGCCGTAGGGCGCGCGGGCCCACCACCGACATGTCTCCACGCAGGATGTTCCACAACTGCGGGAGCTCGTCCATCGCCGTGGCGCGCAGCAGACGCCCCGCCCGCGTCACACGCGCGTCATGCCTGGTGGCCTGCAGCGCCCCCTCGCGCTCGGCCCCCGTAATCATCGATCGGAACTTCCAGACGAGAAAGCGCCGCCCGCCAAGGCCCGACCGTGCCTGCCGGTAATAGATCGGCCCGCCGTCGTCGAGCGAGATCGCGGCCATCGCAAGCAGCCAGACTGGCGACGTGACGATCAGACCCACTGACGCGAACGTGATGTCGAAGGCACGCTTGGCCGGGCTGCGGGCGATCGCGGCCGCGCGCTGCAGGATCGCCGTGCTCACTTCACCCGCCGTCCGCCGAGCGCGTCGTAGATCAAGAGGAACCGGCACCGTGTGAAAATGCCCGCATACGTCACCGCGTCCTTGATCGGATTGCGGGTGAAATGCTTCTTGTAGTACTTCCACAGACTCTCGTGACGGGCGCGAATCATCGCCGGCTTGACGCGCCGCGAGCTCGCACCAATCTCGTGCAGCACCGTCACGAGCGGGAGGTAGCGCGTCTCCCATTGCCGCTGCATCGCGCGGTAGCAGAAATCCACGTCCTCGCAATACATGAAAAAGCGCTCGTCCAGGCCGCCGAGCTGCTCCCCCAGCTCGCGCCGGTGCACGAGCGCCGCGCCAGAGACCCAGTCCGCCTGACCCACACCCGTGCGCTCCGCACCGGTGCGCAGGTAGCGTCGAGACAACGGATTGGCGGGCCAGATGCGCGTCAGCAGCGAGTAGCGGTGGCCGAGGGCCGAGTGATACGAGGGAAACCCGCGGCTCGAGGGCTCGACGCCGCCGTGTTCGTCGACGAGCTTCAGGCCGGCAATGCCGACGGCCGGATGCGCGTCGAGCCAGTCCACGACATCCTTGAACCTGCCGTCGATCACACGCGAGTCGGGATTGAGCCACGCGGCATAGCGTCCCGTCGCCGCGCGCAGGCCCGCGTTGACGCCTCCGGAAAACCCGAGGTTCGCACCCGTCTCGATAAGGCGCACGCCTGGAAACCCGTCCGCGACGAGGCGCGCCGTGCCGTCCGACGAGGCGTTGTCGACGACGATGACTTCAGACGCCATGCCGTCCAGCGCTGGAGGCAGCGACGCGAGACAGGCCGCGATCTCCCGCGACGAGTTGAACGTGACGATGACGATGGAGAGATCAGGCGCGGGCATGCTTGTGGCGGAAGTGTTCGCGGACGACGAGCGCCCAGAGCCGGCTCGCGTGGAGATGCCCGCGAGTGAAGGCGTCGGCGTACGGGCGGACCGCCGGGCTCTGCAGCGGACCGCGCAGCACAGCGAGCGCCGGATCGCCCGCGATGGCGGCGCGCAGCCAGTCCGCCATTGGAATCGTGAAGCCTGTCTTGCGGCGCGCGAGGTGCCAGGCCGGCAGCGGATGCGGCATGGCCGCAAAGAGCGCCGTCTTGTGCGTCGCGTGCCTGCCGCGCCGCCACCACCCGCGCTCGTGCACGCGCGCGATCAGCGCCTGATCGACGAACGGCACGCGCAGCTCGAGGCTGTCGCACATCGAGAAGGCGTCGGAATCGCGCAGCAGTTGCGCGCCCATGTACTCCTCGATCTCGCACAGCATGACGACGTCGAGCATCGCGCGATCGGCGTCATCCGCGCCCCGATCATCATCTGGCGCGTCGATGCCGATGATCGCGCGCACATCCGCCCGTTCGAAGAGCGACCGGTACTGCCGCCAGAGGCCCGCGCGCGTGTGCGCGGGACAGGCCGCCATCTCCGCGAGCTTGCCCGGCGCAGCGACGGGCAGCATGCGCGCGATGCGCGCAGCCACGCGGCCGCCCGGCATCCCCGCTCTCAGCGGCATCGTCGCGCGCCATAGTAGTGGTACGGCGGTGAAGCTGGGATAGCCGCCGAGCACTTCATCGCCGCCAAGACCCGAGAGCGCGACCTTGAGGCCGGCGCGCGCCACGGCGCGCGAGACCATGAACGTATTGAGCCCGTCGATGGTCGGCTCGGCCATCGCGTCGAGCGCTTCCTCGAGCCAGGACGCGAGTGTTTCGCGCGGCACGGGCACTTCGGTGTGGTCGGTGCCGAACTCGCGCGCGATCGCCGCGGCCGGCGCGCACTCGTCTATCGGCGAGCCGGGCACGACGACAGTGAACGTGCGGAGCGTGCGGCCGCTGGCGCGGCTCGCGGCGGCAACGAGCGCGGCGGAATCGAGGCCGCCGCTGAGGAACACGCCGACGGGCACATCGCTGACCAGATGGGCGCGCACCGAGTCGTCGAGCGCAGACTCGAAGACGGCTGCGGCCTCCTCGACGGGTTGCGTGCCGGCGGATCCGATCAGACTCGATGGATCGAACCAGCGGGCCGTGTCGAGACGCCGGCCGTCGAAGCGCAGCCACGAGCCTGGCGCGAGCACCTCGAGCCCGGCGACCGACGAGTGGTCGATCGGCACGTGGCCGCGGCGGAGGAATGCGGCGTCCATGTCTGGCCGCAGACCGCCGCCGAAGCCGGCCGCGATCAACGCGCCCGGCTCCGACGCGAACGCGAGGGCGCCGGCAGAGGGACGGCACCAGTAGAGCGGTTTGATGCCGAAGCGATCGCGCGCAAGGTAGAGCGTCTGCTCCGTCTCGCTCCAGAAAGCGAGCGCGAACATGCCGCGCAGGTGCGGGAGCACGGCCATCCCGTGACTCTCGAGCGCGTCGAGGAGGACCGCGGAGTCGGACTGCGACGCTGGCGCGGCATCGAAGCGGTGCTGCACCTCGCGGAAGTTGTAGATCTCGCCGTTGAAGACGAGCCACCCCGTCCCGGTCGACGATCGCATCGGCTGTGCGCCCGCATCGCTGAGGTCGATGACGGACAGGCGCTGGTGGCCGAGCCACACGCTGGAGGCGTCAGCGCCGGCCGCTGCTGCGCGTGTGACCGACTCGCGGCGCGACGCCGGCCCGGACGTGCTGCCCGCGGCGGACCGGACGATGGTCTCGCCGTGGAGCTCCGCGAGACCCCATCCGTCCGGGCCGCGGTGCGCGAGCGCCTCGCGCATGCGCGTGACCTGGCGCGCGCGCGCGGGCGCGTCGGCGGCGCCAAGCTCCACGAGTCCCGCGATGCCGCACATCAGCCTGCGAGGACCTCGTCGTAAACCGTCTGCAGCCGGGTGACGGTGGTGGAGATGTCGTACCGCTCGGCGACGCGCGCCCTGCCCGCGGCGCCCATCGCGCGCGCGCGCTCGGGGTTTGCGGCAAGCGCGAGAATCGCGGCGGCCATCGCCTGCGGATCGTGCGGCGCGACGAGCACGCCGGTCTCCCCGCTGGCCACAATCTCGAGCGGCCCGCCATGAGCCGTGGCGATCACGGGCTTGGCGGAGGCCATCGCTTCGAGCACGACGAGGCCGAACGGCTCAGCCTCGCGCGACGGCAGCACGAACAGATCGAGCGCCCGGTAGAAGTCTGGCATCGCGTCGGGACCGTATGTCCAGCCCGTGAAGATCAGCGCTCCTCCAAGGCCGCGTGTGACAGCGAGTGCGCGCAGGCCGGCCGCGTAGTCCTCGAGCCCCTCGATAGGCCCGCCCGCAATCACGAACCGGATGTCGGGCCTCCGCCCGTGCACGAGCGCGGCGGCCTCGATGAAGTCCTCGAGCCCCTTCCACACGTCCATGCGCGCGGCCGCCCCCACGACCATCGCGCCTGGCGCGATGCCCAGTTCCGATCTGATCCTGCCGGCGCCTCCAGGCGAAAAGCGAACCGTATCGACACCGTTCTCGATCTTCGTCACATGCGAAGGCAGCGCGCCGTGACGCTCGAACATCTGCCCGACGGCGTCGCTCGTGACGATCACGCGGCTCGAGAACGCCGACGCCAGCGCGCGCTCGATCGTCCGCAGCGCGGCGCTCTGCCACACGATCTCGCGCACGTGCCACACGTGCGGGCGGCGCGCGATCGTCGCGGCCGCCCATCCGTACAGGTTGTGAATCGTATTGGTATGCACGAGATCGACCCGGTGGCGGCGGATGAGCGACGCAAGCGACCAGGCGCCGACAGGATAGTTCGCGGCAAACACGGCGAGCCAGGCCCTGCCCTTTCGCGAGGTGAGCTTCTTCATGCGCGGGAGCACGAACACTTCCGCGCCGGAACGCTCGAGGCGCGCGACCAGCGGTCCGTGTGACGGCAGAGCGACGAGCGGCTGGAAGCGCGCCCGATCGAGCCGCTCGACGATGTGCACGAGCGACACGTCGGAGCCGCCGACCTCCGAGGTGGTGTGGACGAAGAGTACCTTACGAGGCGGCACGCGCCCGCCCTTCGAGCACACGCGCATAGACGGCTTCGTACGCCGGCACGACGGCGCTCCAGTCGTAGCGCGTGGCGCGCCCGAGGCCGAGGCGCTCGAGCGCTTCCCGTTTCGTTCGATCGGTCAACACGTCGATGAGGGCACCGGCGAGGTTCGCGTCCTCGGCGATCACACCGTACCGCCCGCCATCGAGGACGTCGCGCGCGCCCGGGTTCGGCGAGGCGACGACGGCGGTGCCGGCTGCCATCGCCTCGACATACGGACGCCCGAAGCCTTCATACGTGCTCGGCAGGCAGAGCGCCCATGCGCGCCGGTAACGCCTGCGCAACTCTTCATCGTCCACGACGCCGAGCGCCACGATTCCTGGACCGCTCGCCTGGTCGGGCGATGCGAGCCACAGCTCGGCGCCGGGCACACGCGCGCGAACTTTCTCGAACTCGCGTGTGAGCCATCGGCCCCGCTTACGGGAGTCGAGCTGCCCCACGAACAGAATCGAGGGCGATGCCGATTTCGGCGTCCCGTCTGGCGCGAAGCGCGCGGCGTCGATCCCGTTCGGAATCACTTCGACCCGTCGAGGCACATGCCGCCCTGCGGCGTGCGACACGCCCGTGACCGCATCCGCGCGCATCGCGGCGGCGACCTCGCCTGCATAGAACCATCCGTGAAGCAGCAGGTGCTTCGGCGAGACGGCGCGGATCCCGTTGGCGGCCGCCTCGTCGAGCGAGCTGCCATGCAGCGTCCGGACGACCGGACGCCCGGCATGCCGCAGTAGCTGATCGTCTCCCTGCGCGTGAATCACGTCGAAGCCGGAGAAATCGACGGATCTGATCTGAAACGGAAACGCGAGCGGCGCCGTCCGGGCCGAGCGTCCGTCGAGCTGCGTGACGCGATACGCCGCCCCTGACGGCGCGGGATCCTGACTGAAGATCGTGACGCGATGTCCGCGCCCGGCGAGCGCGGCACACAGGCCTGCCGTGAAGTGACCCGCGCCCCCGCGGCTCGCCGGCGGCAGGAAGCGCTGCACCACAGCAATCTCAAGCGCCATGGGCGACCGCGCGATAGACGCGCAACGTCTCCTGCGCCGTACGGCGCCACGAGAACTCCGCCGCGCGGGCGATCCCCTGGTCGATCAGCGCGTGACGCCGCGGGCCGTCCGTCAGCACTGACGCGAGTGCGTCGCCGGCGGCCGCGACGTCCCTCGGATCGACAAGCGCGGCGGCGCCGCGGGCCACTTCGAGCACGCCGCCGGTCGACGACGTCACGACGGGCATGCCCGACGCCATTGCTTCGATCGCGGGAAGGCCGAATCCCGAGAGTGTCGGCAGATAGAGCAGCGCATCGGCCGCGCCGTACCAGTCCGCCATCGCGGCGTCGGCAACGATGCCGGTCTCGCGGATCCGCAGTCCCAGCGAGACCGCGAGCCGTCCATGCTCGACTGTGAGAGGCGCGCCGATCTTGACGACCTCGAGGTCGACGTGGGCTGCGGCCCGCGCGGCAGCGGCCAGCGCTCCCTCGACATTCATGTACGGCTGCGTGTGCCCGACGATCAGCACCGTGGGCCGGGACAGGCCAAGGCTTGCGCGCAGCCCGTCTCGATCGACCGGCGGTCGGAAGCGCTCGTCGACCCCGTACGGCACGATCGTGATGACTGCCGGATCCACGGCGAAGAACTCCTGCGCGTCGCGGCTCGAGGCCTCCGACCCGGTGATGAAGTGCGCGCCTTTGGCGGCGGCGCTGCGCATGCCGATCTCGAGCATGCGCCGTGTGCCGAAGGACGCAATCCCGAGCCGCACGGGGGTCGCGTCATGGAACGTGACAACGACGCGCCCTTTCGGCATCGCACCCGCGAGATGCGCGAAGCCGTGATCGAGGATGTGATGGACGTCCGACTGCACGCGGCCCGCGAGGCGCTGATACCGCACGTACTGATCCCAGTAGCGACCCGGCGGCTGCAGCCGCGCGTCCGCCAGTGACATCGCGTCGACGCGGTCGCCGGGGTCGGTCGCCGGCGCGAGTCCCGAGCGCAACTGCTCGGCGTACACGCGCATGCTCTGCCGCCAGGGATCGGAAAAGGGTCTGTAGAGAGTGACGAGCACAGGCAGGGGTGGCGGCTACGCGCCGTCGCGCATGCGCATCACGCGCGCGGGGTTGCCGGCGGCAATGGCGTGTGGGGGCACGTCGCGCGTGACGATCGATCCGGCGCCGATCACGGCCCCGCGGCCGATCGTGACGCCGTCGAGGACGATCACGCTGTTGCCCAGCCATGCTTCGTCTTCGATGATGATGCCCCGCCGCGCGACGCCGGCATCGCGAACGGCTACGCCGGGATCGGCAAACAGATGGTTCTCGGCCAGCAGTTGCACGCCCGCCCCGAACAGCACGCGCGCGCCGATGCGGATCCCTCCCCCCGCGCCGAGCACGGCGCGCGGCCCGATATAGGTGTCATCGCCGATCTGCAGGCCGACGCCGGGATCATCGAGCCGGCTGGTCGCCTGCACCCACGCGTGCTCGCGGAGGCTTACGCGATCGCCGATCTCAATGCCGTCGCGCGAGAATGCGTTGACGTAGGCGTAATCGCCGATGAGCACGTTGCGGCCCAGGCGGAGCCGCCGCGGAAACATCACGCGCGCATGACGCCCCACGAAGAGCCCGCCCTTGCAGGCGCCGACGCGCATCGCCATGACGATGCCGCGCGCACGCGCCATCCCGCCGCGCTGCCAGGCATAGGCCGCCAGCTCCGTCCAGCGCGCGTCGATCGGCCCGCTGCTGTGCGCGCGGCCGCTCAGGCGCGACAGCAGGCCGGTCTTGACGCTCATGAAGAACGTTCCGCGATGACTTCCTCGTAGACGAAATGCATGCGCCGCAGCATGGCCTCGACGCCGAAATGCCGCGCGCGCTGACGCGCGCCTTCCGCGAGGCGGGCGCGCAAATCGGGCCGCGCGAGCAGATCGGTGATCGCCCCCGCGAGCGCATCCGTGTCGCCCGGCGCGACGAGGCGTCCCGAACGGCCGCTCTCGATCATCTCGGCCGGCCCGCCCTCATCGAATGCGACGACCGGTTTGCCTTCGGCCAGGGCCTCGGCAATGACGAGGCCGAACGGCTCGGGACTGATCGAGCAGTGCACGAGCACGTCCGCGCCGGCGATATACGGACGCGCGTCCGCGATATGTCCGGTGAACGTCACCGCGTCGGCAATCCCGAGTCGGGCGGCCTGCTCTTTGAGCTCCGCTGCGTACTCCGGCTCCTTGTCGAAGAGCGTGCCGCCGACGATCCAGAAGCGCGCCGACGGATGCCCGTCCCGGACCGCGCGCGCGGCGTCGAGAAAGACGTGCGCGCCCTTCCAACGCTGCAGCCGCCCGCACCAGACGAGCGCCGGGGCGTCAGTGGTGAACGCGGGCGGCGTCGGCGCAAGCGACACGCCGTTGTGCACCACGCGCACGCGGTTCCAGGGCGCGCCGGACGCCGTGAGCCGCGCGCGCGCGGAATGCGACACGGCCACGATCGCCGCGGCCGGCACCTTGAGCGCGAAGTGCTGCAGCACCGCGTCGAACGTGCGCGTGTCGGCGTACAGATCGTGCACGTGATGAATCGCCGGCACGCCCGCGCGCCAGGCCGCCAGACCGCCGATGATGTGGGCGATCGTGCCGTGACTGTGCACAATATCGAACCGCTCGCGCCGGATCGCCGCGGCAAGGCGAGTGACGAGGCCGAACGTCCGGCCGATGTTCCGCATGCGCCCGAGCGTGCCGGCATCGACGATCGACGCCGACGCCGCCCGGAGCTCGTCGAGGAACGAGCCGCCGGCCAGCGCCACGACCGAGGGGGACACGCGTGCGCGATCGAGTCCCGCGATCATCTGCAGGACGACGGTTTCAGCCCCTCCCCTGTCGGGGGACGCCGTGACGAGGAGTACGCGTGTGGGTGTCATGCCTCTCGGTGCATCGCCACCGGTTGCGCTGCCAGCTGCGGCTGCCAGCCCTGGACCGCGTCTTCGGAGTGCGGCAACTCGGCCGCCAGGCGCCAGCGCTCCAGATCGTACAGCTTCGCGACCACGCCGAGCGAGAGCCAGAAATAGATGTTGCCCGGGGCCGCGTCGAGCGGGGTGCTCACCGGCGAGAGGAGCACGACCATGAGGACGAAGATCGAGAGCGCATGCCAGGCTGGCGCGCTCTCCGCCAGGCGCATGATCGGCCGCGCCTTCACGAGGAACATGAGGATCCCCGCCGACGCCCAGAAGAAGATCACGAACCCGATGATGCCCGTCTCGAGCGCGATGATGCCGAAGTAGCTTTCGACGAGGATGATCTGGTTGAACTCGGTGAAGTGACGCGCCCCGATCGTCGCCACGCCAAGGCCGAGCCCCATCGGCGTCTCCAGCATCTTGGGAATGAACAACTGGCCGAAGTAGGTACGGTTGAAACGCTCGATGTGCTCATACGAGGCGAGCGACCCGACACGGTCCTCGACCCCCGCGCCGAGCGTGGAGAAGCCGACGGCGAAGACGACGTACATCGCAACCGCCATCGTGAACATCCGCCCGAGGCGCCGCAGCGTGACGAGCAGGATACCGCCGCAGGCCAGCGTGAGCACGAGCGGGCTGCGCGATCCCGACGCGAGCGTCGCGACGAGCATCACGGCGAGCCCGGCCCAGAAGATGCCACGCCAGCGCGCGGTGAAACCGGGTGTGAGCAGCAACGCCATCGCAAGGATGCAGTTGAACGTGAGGTAGAGGCCGTACTGGCCAGGCGAATTGAAGGTGCCGGGCACGCGCCAGACGCCTGTCGTCGACGTGATGACTGCCGAGTACGATCCGCCGATGGCGATCAGGGCGCCGGGACCGGCGAAATAGAGATAGATGCCGAAAATCGACACGGGGATCGCCGCGAGCACCAGCACCGCACCCAGCCGGTACAGGTCCTGCTGGGTCCGGATCATCCGATACGCGATCAGCGTGACCGGGATGTACAGAAGACGCATCTTCAGGCCGGTCAGCTGCGCGATGATCGGCAGGTCGGACGGCACGAGCAGATAGAACGTCTGGACCACGCCGAACAGCACCAGCGCCGGCATCACGCGACCGGTCGACCCGAAGTTCTTGCCGTCGTTGTCGGCGAACATCAGCGCGTAGCTGGCCATCAGCAGCGCGTCCTTCAGGACATACCCGAGCTTGGATGGGAACGTGACGTTGATCACGAGTCCCTCGACGCAGGTATACAGCAGGATGAAATAAACGAGTTTGCGATTGAGCGGTGTCATGCGGCTGGCGGCTCACCGGCGAAGGCGATACTGCTCCCTCTCTTTGATGTCCCCGGTTTCGACGTCCTTCGTGAAGGCGCGCCGGTCACGGAAGTACCCCAGTGCGGTGCCGGCGACGCGCCGCGGCACGAGGGTGACCTGGTTGCGGGCGACCTGAGCGAAGCTGACGGGACCGCGGCTGGGGACGATGTTCAGGCCCCATTGGAACACGAAGCCGGCGTTCCAGAGGGCCAGCACCGCCACGGCGGCCGCGGCCGCCGCGCGGCTGCGCGCGGCAATCGCCGTGAGCGCGGCGGCTGCGCCCAGGACGAACACACTCGTCAGCGACACGAAGAAGCGGTTACCGAATGACGACTGGCCGTGCCAGTTCTGGTAGCACGCGATGACGAAGAACAACACCCCCCAGGACAGAAGCATGGCGCGCGCGGGGCCGTGCCGCCGGGCGAGCGCCACGAGCCCCGCAGCGGCCAGCGCGATGACGGGTGTCCAAAGGAACAGACCGTGCTCCGGCGAGAAGGCCGTCGCGATCAGCCGAGGCGATGTCCAGAAGAACTCGTCGCGGTACCCGGTGGTGAACATCGACCCATAGAGGGCATAGCGCGACGCGAGGTGGAGCGCGACGAAGGGCAGCATGCCTGCGGCAAACGCTCCGGCCGCGCCAAGCCGCTCCCGCACCTGCCCGCGCGCGGCAAGCTGCCAGACCACGGCCACGAGCAGCACCGCGTGCACGTAGTAGACGATGACCATCAAGCCGCCCATCGCGCCCCACGCGGCCCACGCCCTCGGGCGCCAGGCAAGATCGCGCCCGAGCCCGAACCAGAAGAACAGTCCCGTCGCGAACGCCGCGCACGCGTGCACGTGGAACGGGAGCAGATACATGTAGACGGGCAGCGACGAAGCGCAGAGCACGGCAATGGCCGCCCCCGTCGCCGTGCGCGCAAGGCCAAAGCGGCGCGCGAGGTCGGCGCCAAGCGCGATCGCCGCGAATCCGTACAGCGCGGATCCTATCGCGACCGCCCAGAGGTACACCGGCGAATAGCCATCCGGCGTGCCCGCGCCCGCCAGCGCCAGCAGGTGCGCGACGCCAAAGAAGGGCAGCCACAAGAGCGCGGGTCCGATGCTCCACTGGTTCTCGACACGGCCGCTCGCCGTGCGCATCGCCTCGGTCGGCCTGCCCGCCTCGTCCACGAACCCCTCGCGGAAGCTCGGATCGGCGTGGAGGTACTCGTTGCCGAAGTCGACGTCGCCGTCGATGAGCGGCGACCGGAGCCACGCGTAGTAGCCATTGCCGTCGCCGCGCAGGTACGGATTCACGAACACGAGCGAGACCAGGAAGACGAGCGCGAGCCTCTTCACGCGCGCGCCTGCCTGTCCGGGTGCTCGACCAGGAACGGGCCGAGCACGAGGCAGTCGATGTGTCCCCGCAGAAACGCCCGCACCGCATCGTCCGGCGTGCAGACGATCGGCTCTTCGTGCATGTTGAAGCTGGTGTTGACGAGCGACGGAATGCCCGTGCGCGCGTGGTACGCGGCCAGCGTGTCGTAGTAGAACGGATCGATCTCGCGCCGGATCAACTGCGGCCGCGCGGTGCCGTCGAGATGCACGACGGCGGGGGACGCCGCGCGCATCGACGGCGTGCAGGTGCTGGTGACCGTCATGAACTCGGCTGCGTGCCGGTACTTGTCGAGCCCTTCGTAACACGCGTCGGCGTGCTCGGCCAGCGTGACCGGGGCGAACGGCATGAACTCCGTGCGATCGAGCCGCTTGTTGAGCCAGTCGTTCACCGAGGCGTCGCCGGTCTGATACAGGATCGTGCGATGGCCAAGCGCGCGCGGGCCCAGCTCGAGCCGGCCACGGCAGACAGCCGCGACCTCCCCGCCGGCCAGACGCACGGCCAGGCGATCCGCCAGATCGCGGTCATCGAGCCGCTCGGCCTTCAGGCCGTGCGCGGCGAGCGCGGCCGACATTTCCTGCTCGGTGTATTCGGGGCCCCAGTACATGTGCGGCTGCCGCGCGGGCGTGGCGCCATACCGCGTGAGCGCGGTATGCCACGCGGCGCCGATGCCGAGCCCCTCGTCTCCCATGGCCGGAAAGACGAAGACGTCGTCGACTCCGGGAAGCTCGGCGATCGCCTGGTTGAGGCGGACGTTGCCGAACACGCCGCCCGAGAGCGCGACCGAGCGGCGGCCGGTGGCGCGCATGGCGTTTTCGACGAGCGCCGTCACGACCTCGATCAGCCGCCGCTGCGCGGTCGCGGCGATATCCTCGCGCGGCACGCCGCGAAGGCTTGCCGCCATGGCCAGCGGGTCGAGTGCGGTGCGCAGCGTCAGCCCGTCGATGGAGAGCGCGCGCCGCATGACCTCGTAGCAGGGCGCGGCCGGATTGCCGTACGCAGCCAGGCCCGTGATCTTGCCGCCGTGCTTCATGTGATGGAAGCCGCAGATGACGGTGATCAGCTCCCAGAACTCGCCGGGCGAATGCGGATAGAACGTGCGCGCGAGCACGCGCAGACGCGACCCGTCGGCCGCAGCGACGATGCCGCTCTTGAGCGCGCCGACGCCGTCACAGGTGATGACGACCGGGTCGGGCGAACCACTCGCGAACCAGGCGCCCGCGGCGTGCGCCAGATGGTGATCGACCTGCACGAGCTTCACGCCGTCGAGACCGGAGACGCGGAGGAAGCCGCGCCAGTCCGTGACGAGGGGCCGCCCGTCGGCGTCGCGCACGGCCTGCACCTTCGCGTTGAACGCGTCGACATAGCCGTACGCGTCGAGCGCGCGCATGCCGGCCTGGAAGCGATCGCGATGGAGACGCAGCGCGAGCTGGCCACGGAGAATCGCGGGGTCGGCGAGCGAGCGCGTCGCCATGCGCGCGCCTTCCGCGAGCTGCGCTCCGCCAGAGAGGAACGGCACGGCTACCGCGTCGAGGTCCGCGGCCCTCACGCCCCCGATGGCCATCACGGTTTCGAGCGCGCGAAAGGGGAAGCCGCCATCCATCTTGACGCGGCTGAGGCGCTCCTCCGACATCGCGGCGACGATGCGCCCGTCGCGATGGACGAGCGCCACGCCCGTGTCGTGTCCATGTCCGTTGGCCGGATGGTAGATGCCGAGAATCATGCGGTACGCAACAGGTCCTGGTAGCTGGCGGCGATGGCGGGCCACGCGAAAACGCGGCCGTGCAGCACGCGCGCCGCGCGCGACATGATGTCACGCGTCCGACCGGGCGCCACACCGCGCATATGGTCGAGAAACGCCGCGTGATCGTCAGGCGCGGACAGCAGGAATGCGCCGGACGCGCGAAGTTCCGGGGCCGTGCAGGCGCCGTCGGTGCCGATGACCGGCAGTCCATGCGCCAGCAGAGCCGCCACGGACGTGCGGCGCGTCGAGACGCCGTCGACGATCGGCGCAATCGCCGCCAGCGCACCCGCCATCGCGCGCGAGATCTCGGCGCCGTCGCGGCCCCCGCGAATCGTCATGGCCTCGGGCGCCACGCCGATGCCGGCGCAGAAATCGCGCGCTTCGCGCTCGGAGCGCGTGAACCACACGACCTCGAGATCGATCCCCGCGCGCGCGCGGTTGGCGATGGCCGCGACGAGTGCGGCGTCGAACGACGCGGGCTGTCCGAACATGACGACGTAGGGCCGGGCGTCCGGCGTGCCGGCCGGCGCGTCCGTTCCTGCGTCGTCGATCGTCGAGCCGACGGGCACGACCGTCGCCCCGGGCGTGAAGCCCATGGCCTCGAGCTCGCGGCGGGCCACGTCGTGCGTGACGACAAGCGACGTCGCGCTCCGGAGCAGACGCCGCAGCGCCCAGCCGAACGCCGCCGAGGCGATGCGGCGTTTCACGGTGTCACGCGGCGGCATGTACTCGTGCACGACGATTACGACAGGGGATCCCGAGACGCGCGCGCGGCGGAGCCATGCCGACAACGCCAGCAAGTCCGCCGCGAAGAACGGCTGCGCGACATAGTGGAGCACGACGCCCCGGCCGGCCGCGGGCGGAAGCGCGCGCCAGCTTCCGATCGCGTCGCGCGTGACGCGCGTGACGATGACGCCGCCGGCCTCGAGGCTCGACGCGAGCCGCGCGGCGAAATCGCCGACACCGTCGAAGCATCCTTCCCCTGCCACGCTGAGCGACAGCACGCCGCTCATGCCGTGTACGCGCGCAGGCAGCGCGCCGCCACTGCGTCCCATGTGAAGCGCGCCTCGATCGCGGCGCGCGCGCGCCGCCCCATCTCGTCTCTGAGGCCGGGCTCAGACACGAGGCGCCCCAGCGCGCGGCCGATGGCCGCCGGGTCGTTCGGCGGCACGATGAACCCGGTCACGCCGTCCTCGACGAGCTCGGGCAGCGACGCGACGCTGCTGACGATCGCCGGCGTGCCGCACGCCATCGACTCGAGCGCCACGAGCCCGAGGAGCTCCGGAATCAGCGTCGAGCCGCCGCCCCATGTGTCATAGACCGACGGCATGACGGTCGCGAGCGATCGCCCGTAGAGCGCCGGCAGCTGATCGTCGCTCACGTCGTGCTGGAACTCGACATCGCGCCCTGCCGCGGTGGCCTTCAGCATGTCGACGTACGCGGCGTCGTACGGACGGCCGGCCACGATCAGGCGCAGCGGCGGCTCGATCGCCGAGATGACGTGCTCGACCCCTTTGTGGCGCATGAGGCGCCCGACAAACACCACCTGATTCGCGACGCGCTCCGCTGACGGTGTGAAGCGCGTGAGGTCGACGCCGCCGTACACGACCTCGAGCCGGGCGGGCCTGCGCCACGCCGGTGCTTCCTCCCATAGCTGCTTCGAATACGCCGAGAGCAGCAGCATGCCACTCGCGTGATTGAGCACGCCGATGCGTGTCGAGGGGGCGTGCATGTGGCCGCCGCCGAGATCGCTGACGAAGACACGCTTGCCGAGCGCGCGGCCCAGTACGATCGCCGCATTCGTGAGCAACGTGTCGGCCTGGTGGCAGTGGATGACATCGGCGCTCGCGATCTCGCGCATCAGCGCCGGACCCAACGGGTTGGGCGCGAGCACAGGATTGCTCACCGGCAGCGATCGCAGGATACGCACGCGCACCCCGCTGTCCTCGCGCGCCTGCGGCGTCGGGCCGAAGCTCAGGAACGTCGTCCGGCTCTCCGCCGCCGCCGCGCGCGCAAGCTCCCAGGCGTAGCGCTCGGCACCGCCGACGACCGAGTCGCGATCGAACCAGGTCGGCGACAGGTGCAGGAGCCGCAGGCCGCGGCCATGCGCGTCAGGCATGCTGCGCCGATCCCGCTGCAGAGCGCGCGAAATGGAGCTCGACGAAGAGCAGCGTCAGCACGAGCACGACGGCAAAGCTTGCGGCGGTGGCCATCGCCGCGCCTTCGATGCCGCGCGTCGGAATCCACAGGAAGTTCAGCGCGATGTTGACGACGGCGCCGACCGTGAGCGCGACGACGCTCCACCGCTCGCGGCGCACAGCCATGAGCAGGTTGCCGCCCGTGAGCGCGAGATAGAGACACGCCGTCGCCCAGACGAGATACTGCAGCGCAGGTCCGGCCGCGCGATACGGCTCGCTGAACACCGTCGCCATGAACCAGGGGCCCGCGGCGCCGGCGGCAAATCCAAGCGGCAGCGCAATGACGGCAAAGAAGCCGAGCGCCCGCAGATACGTATGCCGCAGACGCGGCACATCGTCGATCGCAAGCCTCGCCATGACTGGATAGAGCGTGCCCATGACGAACAGCGGAAACTTCTCGAGCATGTTCGTGACGCGGTACGCGGCGCCGTACAGCCCGACATCCTCCAGCGACGCCAGACGCTCGAGCATGATGAAGTCCACGCGATTGACAACGGCGACGAGCAGCATCGAGGCGCCGAGCGGAAGCGCCGACGAGAGCAGCGGCCGCCACAGGAGAGGGTCCGCGCTCCACTCGATGCGCACGAGCCGGCGCGAGAGAATCCAGAGCACGGCCGCCCCGGCGGCGTCGGCCAGCAGCAGCGTCGCGAGCACCGCCGTGACGCCGTAGCCCGAGAGGATGACCGGCACCAGCAGCACGAGGCCGAGCAGGCGCACGGTGATATTGACGGCCGCGCCGAACTCGAAACGCATGGCCGTCTGGAAGATGACACCCGGCACGTTGAGCGCGTTGAGCGGAAGGATCAGCGCGAAGAGCATGAGCGGGGTGCGGAGCGACGGCTCCATCGGCCACCAGGCGATGGTGATCCACGCAGCCACGAGCACGACGGCAGCGATGGCGAGTCGAAGCGACAACGCGGCGCCGAGGATCGCGCCGGCGCGCGAGGGCTGCTGCGCCACCTCCCGGATCGCGATGCTGTTGATCCCGAGGTCGTTGAGCGCGAGGAAGAAATACATGAACGCGAACGCATAGTTGAACGCGCCGAAGCCTGCGAAATCGAGATAGCGCGCGAGCAGCATCGACGTGGCCAGGCCGCACGCGAGGCCGACGGCCTCGCTGATCGTCTGGATCGTGAGGTTGCGGACGAGCAGCGGGCGCAGGCTGGTCACCGCGCGGGCTCCGGCAGCGCGGCGTAAAGATCCCGCAGGCGCTGCACGTGACGGCCGGCCGAAAAGAGGTCGGCCACACGCGCGCGCCCGGCTTCACCCATACCTGCGGCGGCGACAGGGTCGCCCAGCAGCCGGGCGATGGCGCTCCCCAGCGCGGCGGCATCGTTGGGCGGCGCAAGCAGTCCGGTCACGCCGTCGGCGAGCCACTCCGGAATGCCGCCCACCGCGAACGCCGCCACGGGCCGCCCGTGCGCCATGGCCTCGAGGCCGACAATGCCCGACGGCTCCGGCCAGCGCGACGGCACCGCCACCACCGCTGCGCGGCGGTATAGGGCCGCCATGCCAGCTTCGTCCTGCCAGCCGGCAAACTCGATCGCATCAGCCACGCCCGACGCGCGGGCATGGCGCTCGAGCGCCTGACGTTCCATGCCGTCGCCGGCGATGATCGCGCGCCACGGGCGAGGCAGGCGGGCCAGCGCGTCGATCAGCAGATCGAAGCCCTTCTCGCGCGTCAGCCGGCCTGGCGCGAGTACCGTGCGTGGCTGGGGCGTGGACGCGTCCACGGGTCCGACGAAGTACGGGACGCCCTCGCCCTGCGCGGCGGGATAGCCGGTC
>JALYRV010000050.1 GCA_030855205.1 Acidobacteriota bacterium
CTTCGGCGGCCCTGGGGCTGGTGTCGGGGGGAACGTATCCACCAACGCCGCCATGCGCTTCCGCGTCGCCTCGTCCGGCAGGCGGCCGATGCCCCCGCCGATGTTCTCGAGCATGTGCGCCGGCTTGGTTGTGCCCGTACGGACCACGGTGACGGCCGGGTGGCTGACGACGTACTTGAGGAAGAACTGCGCCCACGTCTTGGCGTCGAACTCGGCGGCCCACTCCGGAAGGGGCGTGGTGCCCGCGCGCTGGAAGATGCGGGCGCGGTCGAAGGGGAAGTACGCCATCACGCCGATCTTCCGCTCCTGGGCGAGCGGCAGGATCTTCTCCTCGAGGCGGCGGTCGCCCACGGAGTAGTCGGTGCCGATGAAGTCGATCGGCTCGTTGCGCATGATCGACTCGAGCTGGCCGAACGCGGGCATGGGCGCGTTCGGGGGGAACGCGAGGTGATGCACGCCGATGTACCGGAAGCGCCCCTCTTTCTTCATCTCCCTCAGGACGGCGAGGTGCGTCGCGTCGGCGCTGGACGGCACCATGGCAAGGTCGATCCTCGGCACCTTGAACCTCGCAAGCTTCTCGTCGATCAGCGCTTTCACCGCGGCGGCGTCGAGCTTGGGCGGCGGGCCCCCGGCTCCGGGCTGCATCTGGCCCATGACGGTCACGGGCGTCGTCCAGAAGAACTTGTCCTGAATCCCGAGTTCATTGGCAGCCGTGCGGGCGCCCTCCTCCCCTGCAGGCCCGCCGTGCAGGACGTCGACGATTCGGCCGCCGTTGGCAAGCAGCGTTTTGAGGAGCTCCTTGACGGCGGCGGGATCCGCGGGCCGCGCCCCGAAGCTGATGACCGGGAGCATCTCACCGGAAGACGGGATGGCCCGCTGAATGAGCGTTCCGCCCTGCTGCTGAACGGCCCGGAGCAGCTCCGGTGTGAGCGCCAGCGAAGCGCCGGCGGCGAGGGACGTGCCAAGAAATTCACGACGCGAGATCATGCGGTCTCTCCTTGTGGCGAGCACACTGACACCTATATGTTGGGAATCCTTGGCAGCGCCATGACACTTTGTTGGGCGATAATTACCGGCATGGCTGCCCCAGCGAACACCTCCCGGCGAGCGCTGATCGTCGAAGATGAACCGTCGATCCGGGAGATCGTCCGGCTGCATCTGTCGCTGGCGGGGTTCGAGACCGACGAGGTCGCGGATGGACACGCGGCGCTGGATCGCCTGCGCACCGATCGGTTCGATCTCGTTGTGCTGGACGTCATGCTCCCCGGCGTGGACGGCGTCACGCTGTGCCGCGCGCTGCGGTCGGGCGGGCCGAATCAGCGAGCGGGCGTGCTCATGTTGACAGCTCGCGACACCGAGCCGGAAAAGGTGATCGGGCTCGAAAGCGGCGCGGACGACTACCTGACCAAGCCCTTCGGCGTCCGGGAGTTCATGGCGCGGGTCACGGCCGTCCTCAGGCGCGCGTCGGGCGTGTCGAGTGAGCCCGAGCGGGCCAGCACGGGCATTGTGACGTCCGCGGATGTCACGCTCGATCCGGACCGGCGTCAGACGCGTGTGCGCGGCAATCTCGTGGAATTGACGAAGCAGGAGTTCGATATCCTGTACTTGCTTGCCTCCCGACGGGGCATCGTGTTCAGCAGGGCCGCGCTGATCGCGAAGGTCTGGGGCGGAGATACCTACGTCACCGAGCGCACGGTTGACTCAGTCGTCAGCAGACTGAGACGCAAGATCGAGCGCGACCCGAACGATCCGGAGATGCTTCTGACGGCGTGGGGTGTCGGCTACAAGTTCGCCGACGTCTGATTCTTTTCAATCGTGCGCAACACTTCTGCGACATCGAGGGTGTGAAGTAACTCGCAATGGCTGTGCCCTCGCCCCGACTTTCGTGGTACCGCAGTTTCTACTGGCGGATCGGCATCACGTTTGTCGCGTTCGTCGTGGTGTTTCTCATCATTCAGGGCGTCATCCTCCGCAGGACACCGCGCCAGGCCCCGTTCGATTTATTCCGGGGGCCTGTACTGGCGGCGGAAGTGGCGGCCGATGTGGCGGACAGGTTGGGTCGCGGGCAGACCGCCGATCTCAATGCGCACCTCAAGTCTCGATATCCGCTTCCGGATGCGCATCAAGTCGGATGGATGGTGTTCGTCGCCACGCCCGACCAAATGTTCTCGAGTACGGGCGGCCCGCTGCCCGGGATCGTCCGGCTCACAGCGCTGTCGGCGTTCGGCCGGCGGCGCCTCACGTCCGCAGACAGCGTGTCCCCTATCGCCACCGCCCCGGTGGTCTTCGAAGGGCGGTTCGTGGGTCTGGTGATGGTGCTGGTGCGGCCGCCGCCGCCGAGCAACGTTCCTTTCATGGTCGCCCAGCTCCTGTCATTGCCGAGCACGCTCGTGCTGACGGCGGCGGCGGTGCTCGTCGCCATGGTGATCTTCTATCCGGCCAGACGGCGGCTCCGGGCGCTGGAACATGCGGCGCAACGCCTTGGCGAGGGCGATCTCACCGCGAGAGCGCCGCAGAAGGGCGGCGACGAGATCGCGCGCGTGGCCACGGCGTTCAACCGTATGGCCGGGGAGCTGGAGACGCGCGACGCCGCGCTTCGCACTTCCGACGCGCTGCGCCGGCAGATGATGGCCGACGTCTCACATGAACTGAAAACGCCGCTGACCGCGATGCGCGGATTCATCGAAACGCTGCGCATGCCCGAGGTGGCGCTCGACGCGGACAGTCGCAACCGCTACTTCGAAACGATCGATCGCGAAACCCGCCGGCTCGAACGCATCGTCAAAGATCTGCTGGACCTCGCCCGCTACGAAGGCGGCGGCGTCGTGCTGCAGCGACGGCTCTTCGATATCGAGCGGCTCTTCCAGAATGTCGCCGGACGCCACGAGCGCGCCGCGCAGGCGAAGGGCGTCGCGATACGCATTCACGTCGATGCGCACGCAGACCAGGTCGTTGCCGATCCCGATCGCATCGAACAGGCGATCGAGAATCTCGTCGGCAATGCGCTTCGGCATACGCATTCGGGTGGAACGATCACGCTGAGCGCGGCGCAAGCCGACGGCGTCGCCACGTTGTCAATCAGCGACACGGGCGCCGGCATCGCACCGGAGCATCTGGCGCACGTGTTCGAGCGGTTCTACAAAGGCGACACCGCGCGCGCGGCGGAAAGCACAGGCAGCGGCCTGGGATTGTCCATCACCAAAGCGATTGTCGAGCGCCACGGCGGAACCATCCGTGTGATCAGTGAACCTGGAGGCACCACATTCACGGTCGTCTTACCGCAATCGGCAGGAGCGGGGTAGCGCACCCCGCGATTACGCGCCGAGGAGCTATCGTCACGACGCCAGACGACGTATCCAGTACTTCCAAACGCGCTGGATCGACGGTATACAACAGGAATGAACTCCACTCCTGTCTCAACCCTCCGGCGCGAACGGTGGAAGCTCACTGCACGTCTGGTACGAGCCCTCGAAAAGCCGATGCTCCTGCTCAGCGCCGTCTGGTCGCTGTTGCTCATCCTCGAGTTCACTCGCGGGCTGTCGCCGTGGCTCCAGACGCTCAACGACCTGATCTGGGGTGCGTTCGTCGTTCAGTTCGTCGTGGAGTTCGTCGCCGCACCGGCCAAAGGCGTCTACCTGCGTAAGCGCTGGATCACCGCGCTGTCGCTGGCGCTTCCAGCGCTGCGCCTGCTCCGGCTCGTGCGCGTCGCGCGAGTAGCAAGGTTGGCTCGCGCGGCTCGCGGGATCCGGCTCGCGCGACTGCTCAGCGCGCTGAACCGCGGCATGCGCACCCTTGCCCTCGGATTCAAGCGCCGGGGCCTGGGGTATCTCCTCGTGCTGACAACGCTTGTGGCCGTCACGGGGGCGGCAGGGATGTATCGCTTCGAACTGGATGCGCCGGGTGGCCCTGGATTTCAGGATTACGGCACTGCGCTGTGGTGGACCGCCATGTTGCTGACGACCATGGGGTCCGAGTACTGGCCACGCACGGCCGAAGGGCGCTTCCTGTGCCTGCTGCTCGCGATCTATGCGTTCGCCGTGTTCGGATACGTGACCGCCGCGATCGCGGCGTACTTCGTCGACCGCGACAAAGGGATGCGTTCGTTGACGAACCCGCCGGAGGCGTGACAGCGTGCACCGGACAGGATGCGGTTGTGAAATACTCCCCGCCTTGGCGCTCGCGCACCTGGAGGAGGACTGATGGCGAAGGTCACGGGAATCGGCGGCGTATTTTTCAAATCCACCAACGATCACAAGAAACTCGCGGAGTGGTACAGGCAGAACCTCGGGATTCAGCTCGAGCCCTGGGGCGGTGCGATCCTCAAATGGACCGACGACACGTCGGAGGACCGTGGTCTCACCGTCTGGCATGTCGCCGACAAGAACACGGAATGGTTCAGCCCCAGCCCCTCCAGCTTCATGATCAACTACCGTGTCGACAACCTGGCCGACATGCTGGCGGCATTGCAGCGAAACGGCGTCGACATCTTCAAGGGGCCTGAGTCCCACGAGAACGGACAATTCGCATGGCTCCTCGACCCCGACGGCAACAAGGTCGAACTGTGGGAGCCGATGCCGTGGGATGACAACAACAAAGTGAAGTGACTGCCGGCGCACGCGGGGCCCTTCCCTCCGACATCGAAGATCACCGCGACGCGCGCTGGTGGCGTGAAGAGACGCGCCCTGTCGAGACCGCGCTCGATGCGGAGCGGTTCATCGAGCAGGCCGGTTTCGCCGCGTGCCTCACCGACTCGCGCCGGCCCGGCCCGTCGCTGTACGTCGCGGTCTGCGGGCGCCGCGATGCGGTCATGCCTCGCAACGTGCAGAAAGACGAAGAGGCCTCGCACACCTGGCTGCTGAAGGACGACATCATCCGCCGCGGCAAGATCTATTACGCGAAGCTCGCGCGCGGCAAGGCGACGTTCCTGGCGCCGCGCATGGTCCCCTTCTTCCACGCCGTCTGGGGCATGCGCAAGTCCGAGGAGAAAGCGCGCCTGAGCGCACACGCCCAGGCGATCCTCCGCGTACTGCGGCGTGAGTGGGAGATGGGCACGTCCGACCTCCGCGATGAATCCGGCGTGAAGGATCGGAAGGTATTCACGACGGCGCTCGACGAGCTGCAGGCCGCGATGATCGTCGTGCCGAGCGAGGTCTTCTACCAGCCGAAGTTCACGTATCTCTGGACGCTGGGCGTCGGGCGCTTCCCCGACCAGCTCCGCGCGCGCGCCACGCGCGACGTGGCGATCCGCGAGATCGCGCGGTGCTTCCTGCAGGGCGCGGGCATGACAATCCCCGGCGAGCTGGCGCGCGTGACGGGCCTGTCGCGCGTGGAAGCCGGACGGGGCAACCGCGCCCTCGTCGCCGAAGGCGCGGCGACCATGCCCGCGTCCGGTGTGTATGTGCTGTCGCCGCCAGTCTCACCAGCCCATCGCTGAAAGGCCCAGGCGCAGCGATGTGTTGCGATCGAGATACACGTTGCCCGCGACCCAGCCCGCGCTCTTCGTCTCGAGATCGACGAACGCGCCGACTCGGCGCGACAGCGCCGTGCGCACGCGCACACCAGCGAGGCCGCCCAGTGATCCTTCCGTTGCATCGAACCGCTGCCGCGCCGGCTGCGCCCACACAGCCAGCCGCGGAGACACGTCGAGCCGCCGGCCCGCCGCCGTCACCGGGTAGTCGATCAGTTCCGTCGTGAGGCCCGCGAACCGCCTGTCGCGATTCGTGTACGAGTGCAGCGTCACCGCGACATTCGCCGCGCCCCTCTGCGCGAGCAGATTGGCGTCGATCGTGTGGCCAAACGACGTGAGGTAGTGGCTCAGGCCCGCGCTCACGCGCACCGGGTCGGGACCTCCGCCGACGCGGACGCCGCCGTTGAGGCCGAAGAGAAACGGATCGACGAGGTTCAGCAGCTGCAGCTTCCCCTGAAGAGAGAGGTACTCCTTCTCGGCGGCGGTCAGGTGCGACCGTTTGCGATAGCGATCGAGCCCGACACCCGAGGGATGGAGCCCGCGCATCTCATACGGCTCGTCGGGCCGATGCAGGTCGTACACCCAGCCGAGAAAATCATGGCCGGTGAAGTCCCGGCGTTCGACGTCGGCGCCGTCCTCGACATTCGACAGGTCCACGTCCGCATCGGCATCGTCCCAGCTGCCCGACGCTACGTAGCCGAGCGTGCCGAGCTTCGTCAGCCAGTAGAGCGGCAGGTGCCAGGTCGTTGAGCGCCCGAAGAACTGGCGCCGTTCGAGATCGCGCACCAGGAGCAGCTCCCCTTCGATGCCGGCCTCGTTGACGCGCACCCATTCGGCAGGATGCTCACGCTTGACCCGCGCCAGATCCTCGTCTCGCACGTGGCTGACGGCGATCCAGTCGGCGCCGAACTTGAAGTCGAGTACGTCGTTATGGCTGTCGATGCCGCGGCGGCCCATCGCCGCGCGGTGAAACTCTTCGTGCACCCAGACGCTCGTCAGCGGCAGCGCCCATTCGAGCGTCGTGGCGAGGTCGGCGAAGACGATGGCGGCCCTGGCAAGCTTGCGGCGCTCGCCGAAGAGCCGCTCGATGCCGCCATGCAGGCCTTCGTACGCCGCGATGGAGACATCGAGCGACTGCTGCATGCTGGGCGCGCGGCCGCCCTGCGACGTGTTGTACGGCGCATCGATCAGCGTGAAATCGAGCAACGCCCGAGGCGGTGGGGTGGAAGCGGTGGATTGCGCCGACGCGGCGCCCGCGGCGGACATGACGAGACAGGCCGCGAGTACGGCGGTTCTTGCGTTGAGAGACACCGAGCGTTTCCGTTCCGGCAGGAGCGCTGGCGTCGCCCTGTGCGTTGAATGCTTCTACGAAAGAGGTGCGGCGGAGGTTCAACCGCGCATCAGACGTTGAACTTGAACAGCAGCACGTCGCCGTCGGCGACCACGTACTCTTTGCCTTCCATGCGGTAGAGCCCCTTCTCGCGCGCCTTGGCCACGGAGCCGCACGACACGAGGTCGTCGTACGCGACCGTCTCGGCCTTGATGAACCCGCGCTCGAAGTCGGAGTGAATCACGCCTGCCGCTTTCGGCGCCGTGTCGCCGGCCTGGATCGTCCAGGCGCGCACTTCCTTCTCGCCCGCGGTGAAGTACGTGCGGAGCCCGAGCAGATGATAGGTCGCCTGAATCAGCTTGCCGATGCCGCTCTCATCGACGCCGAGCGACTCGAGGAAGGCCTTCGCCTCGTCGGGCTCGAGATCCGCCAGGTCGCTTTCGATCTGCGCGCTGATCACGACGGCCTCGCAGGCCAGATGCGTCTGCACGTACTCGCGCACCTGCTTCACGTGCGGATTCGAGTCTGCCGTCGCCAGATCCGATTCCTTGACGTTGCACGCGAAGATCGTGGGCTTGTCGCTGAGCAGGAAGAACGCTTTCGATATCGCGCGCTCCTCCGCCGTCAGGGGCGCGATGAGCGCGGGCTTGCCGGCGTCGAGGGCCGCCTCAATCTTTTCGAGCACGGCGTCCTCGCCAGCGGCTGCCTTGTCGCCCCGCTTGACCTCCTTGGCGACCTTCTCGCGCCGCTTGCGCACGGTCTCGAGGTCCGCGAGCATCAACTCGGTATTGATGACCTCGATGTCACGCACGGGATCGACCGATCCGGCCACGTGGAGCACGTCCGGATCCTCGAAGCACCGCACCACCTGCACGATCGCGTCGACTTCGCGGATGTGCGTGAGGAACTTGTTGCCGAGACCTTCTCCCGTGCTCGCCCCTTTGACCAGCCCGGCAATGTCGACGAACTCGATGGCGGCGGGAATGACGACGCCGGTCCTGGCGATCTTCTGCAACTCGTAGAGCCGCGTGTCGGGCACGGTGACCGTGCCCACGTTGGGATCGATCGTGCAGAAAGGATAGTTGGCCGCCTGCGCATTACGGGTGCGGGTGACGGCGTTGAAGAGGGTCGACTTACCGACGTTGGGCAGCCCGACGATTCCAGCTCTCAGCATGCGTGTTCGTGATTATCCCACGGCGCGCGCAGGACTGTGCCGAAGTGAACTGCGCGGCAGGGGCAATTCCCGCTACAGTGGCGCGAGGTCACTGCCGTGAAATCGTGGGTCTACTTCGCCGGAAGCGTGCTCGTCGTGTTCGTCCTGCACGCCGGACAGGCCATTCTCGTTCCCTTCGCGCTCGCAGTGCTGCTGACGTTCGTCCTGACGCCCCTCGTGACGGCGGTCGAGCGCTGGATCGGCCGCGTCCCATCGGTGCTGCTCGTCGTGACGCTCGTCTTCACGGCCCTTGGGCTTGCCGGCTGGGGCATCGCGCGACAGGTGCAGCACCTCGCGGCGGATCTGCCGACGTACCGCGAGAACATCCGCGCCAAGGTCGCCGATGTCCGCGGCGCAGGGAGCGGCGGCGCGTTCGAGAAGCTGCTGGAAACGATCGAAGGCATCAAGAAAGATCTCGAACCGGAAGAGGCCGCGAAGCGCGCGCCGGCCCGGCCCGTCGTCGTCACGCCGGCGGCCGACCCCGCGTACTCCAGTTTCAGCTGGCTCAGCCCGATCGTCGGGCCGCTCAGCACCGCGGCGCTCGTGCTGGTGGTCGTCATCTTCATGCTGCTCGAGCGGAGGGACCTGCGCGATCGGCTCATCGGCCTGTTCGGACACGGCCGGCTGGCGATCACGACGAAGGCGTTCGACGAAGCGGGTACGCGCGTGAGCCGGCAGCTGCTGATGCAGACGCTGGTGAATGTCGTGTACGGCATCGCCGCCGGCATCGGCCTGTGGTTCTTCGGTGTGCCGTATCCCCTGCTCTGGGCCGCGCTCGGTGCGGCGTTGCGATTCATTCCCTATGTCGGCCCCGTGCTCGGCGCCGGCGCGCCGATCCTCGTGAGCCTTGCGGCGCTCGAGGGCTGGATCGGACCACTCCAGGTGATGGCGCTCTTCCTCGCGCTGGAGCTGTTCACGAACCTCGTGCTCGAGACGGTGCTGTATGCGGGGGCGGCCGGCGTGTCGCAGGTCGCGCTGCTGATGTCGGTCGCGTTCTGGACGTGGCTGTGGGGTCCGCTCGGCCTGTTGATGGCCACGCCGCTCACGGTGTGCTTCGTGGTGCTCGGCAAGCATGTGCCTGGCCTCGAGTTCGTCGGCACGCTGATGGCCGACACGCCGCCGCTGGCGCCCGAGCACGGCTACTACCAGCGCCTGCTCGCCCACGATCAGGGGGAGGCGGCGGATCTCATCGAGCAGCACATCAGGGCCGGCGATCCGAGATCGGTCTACGACGTGCTGCTGCTGCCGGCCCTGAACTACGCGGAGCGCGACCGGCTCGAAGAGCGGCTCTCGTCCGAGGACGAGGCGGTCGTCATCGAGTCCACGCGCGACCTGGTCTCCGACGCGGCCGACTCGATCGCGCGGCTGGCGCGGGCGAGCGCGCCGGCCGATGCACCGCAGGACGATGCCGTCGGAGGCGAGCCCGTGCCTGCGCGCGAACCGCTTCGGATCCTCGGCTACGCCACCAACGGCGCCGCCGACGAGCTCGCGCTCAAGATGCTCGCGCACGTGCTCGACGACCTGCCGATCGAAGTCGAGATCACCAGCACGCGCATGCAGGCGACCGAACTGGTCGCGCTCGTCCGTTCGCGGTCCGTGTCGGTCATCTGCCTCGCCGACCTGCCGCCGAGCCCATCGTCCAAGACGAGGTACCTGGTGAAGCGGCTGCGCGCGGCCTTTCCCGACCTGCGCATTCTCGTGGGCCGGTGGGGGCCGCCCGCCCTGGCAGACGACACGACGCAGCCGCTGCGCGACGCCGGCGCCACGCACGTCGCCTCCACGCTGGCGCAGACGCGTGAGTACGTCGGGGGTCTCGAAGAGATGCCGCGCATTCCCCCTCCGGTGGCCTTCACGATTCCTTAACCGCCAGCCGGTAGCCTGCTCCCACAAGGAGTTCCCATGTCACATGTCAGCAGGTTCATCCGCATCGCCGCGCTCTGCGCGCTGGCGGTCGTACCCGTGTCGGCGCGCGAGGAGCAGCAGGGGCCGCCGCCGGAAATCCGCACGCTCTTGACCGAGTTCTTCGACGCCTACAACAGCGGGAAACCCGCCGAGTGGGAAGCGATGGCGAAGAAGCACTTCACACCCGCGCTGCTGGCGAAGCGCGACGCAGCGGGCCGCAAGGCGCTCTACGAGAAGATGCGCGCCGAGTTCGGCGCGCTCACGCGCGACCGCGTGGAGCGGAGCGGACCCGATGCGCCGCTCTCGATCAGCGTCAAGGGTGCCAACGGTGCATCGGCCACAATCACGATGACGCTCGACGGTTTCCGTATCGACGATCTGTCGGTGGAAACCGGCGACGCGGCCGGCGGTCAGGGGGAGCGCGAAAGCGCTCCTCCCGTCCCCATCAACGCCCGGATGGCGGTCGACGAGCTCACGCGCGCGCTCGACGGCCACCTGACGGCGCTCGCGGCTGCCGACCGGTTGTCGGGAGTGGTGCTGGTCGCGCGCGACGGCACGCCCGTCTTCGAACGCGCGTACGGCTATGCCGAGCGCGGCTTCCGCGTGCCCAACACGACGGCCACACGCTTCAACCTGGGTTCGATCAACAAGACCTTTACGCAGGTCGCCAACGCGCAGCTGCAGGCGCAGGAAAAGCTCGCGTACGCCGCAACCCTCGGGTCCTTCCTCGGCGACTATCCGCAGGAGGCCACGCGCGCGGCGACGATCGATCAACTGCTCGGCCATACCGCCGGCATCGCCGATTTCTTCGGCCCCGACTTCAACAGCGCGCCCAAGGATCAGTTCCGCTCCAACGCGGACTACTTCCGGCTCGTGTCGAGCCGTCCCGCGCTCTTCGCGCCGGGCGCTCGCAATCAGTACTGCAACGGCTGCTACATCACGCTCGGCGCGATCATCGAGAAAGTGACGGGCATGCCCTACGAGGCCTATGTCGCAGAGAACGTGTTCAAGAAGGCCGGCATGACGGGCGCCGGCTATCCGCGAACCGATGCGATCGAGGCCAACGTCGCCGAGGGCTACACGCGACGCGTGGGCGACGGCACGCTGAGAAGGAACGTGTTCTCAAGAGGGGTCACCGGCAGCGCGGCAGGAGGCGGCTACGCCACGGCGGCAGACCTGCTGGCCTACGACAATGCGCTTCGCGCGGGCCGTCTGGTCGACAGCGCTGGAATGGAGCGCATTCTGAGAAGCAAGCTGTCGGGGGGCCGCGCGATGGGCGCGTTCGGCATTGCGGGCGGGGCGCCGGGCATCAGCTCAGTGCTCGAGTCCGACGGTGTCTGGACAGTGATCGTTTTGACGAACCTCGACCCTGGCGCCGGCGAAGACATCGGCGTCGCGATCATGCGCGCGCTGCGGCAGTGACCCGGCGCTCACTCGAGCGCCGGCCCAGCCGCGGATGTGCCGTTAGCGGCGGCCGCGGTAGAAGAACCCTCCGCCTCCGAGCAGCAGAATCACGACGATGATGACGAGGAGTGTAGTGGTATCCATGGTGACGCAGTTATACCTCAGTTGAGCGGATCCCGTTGTTCTCTTGTGAACAGTTACATCAGGGCGAGCGTGAGGACCAGCGCGACGAAATTGACCAGCGAATCGAGCACGAACGCGAAGGCCAGCAGGCCCACCGCCTTCGCCGCCGTCCAGCCCCACCCCTCGCCGAACACGTATCGCATCGCGGCAATCAGGTAGGGCCCCAGCAAGGCGTAGCTCACCGCGAGCATGACCCCCGGCCCGGCACCGGTGCGCGTCGCCACGACGCCGAGGGCCGCCGCCGCGAGATAGAGAAACGACACGTAGTGCACCGCGAAAATGACGTGCGCGCCGAATGGCCGGCGCTGCCGGCGGTACAGCAGCGCCAGCGCCGCGGCCGCGCCGAGCATGCTGATCGTGAGGCTCGCGGTATAGACAGGCTGGAACCGCACATCGAACCGCTCGGCGAACGCCGACGCATCGAGTCCCGTGCGCACCCGCACGGGCTCGATGATCGGGCCGAGTACTCCGCCCGTGTCCTCCTCGAGCAGCTCGCGCAGGGTGAATCCCGCAAAAGGGGCGGCCAGGAAGAAGAGCGCCGCGCACAGCAGATAGACCTTCACCGGCGCGGTGTACGGCTGGCGGCGGCCCTCCAGAAACGCGCGCGTGAGGCGCCCCGACGCAGCAGCGCCAGCAGGCTGCGAAGGGTTCTCGAGTCGAGATGCAGCAGTTCGTTGGCGCCCATGCGCAGGAAATGCCCGGCGCGCAGCTCCGAGGGATCGATGCGGCGCTGCCCGCACGCGTGACAGTACGCGCCGTCGAGCGGCGTCGCGCAGTTCGGACAGGCGGCAGGAGCGAGCGTCATCTCACGGCAGGCCCTCATTCTAGAGACGCGCGGCCGGTCCGGCAAACGGGCCTTGACGCGCGCGGGTGTCGCGGGTTCAGCTAGCGCGTGCGCACTCTACGCTGCCTCGTGCTCCTGCTCTGCCTCTGCCCCGCCGCGGCCGCCGCCCAGTCGCGGCCTGCGCCGGCCGCGGAATGCTTCCCGTTCGAATCGCTGCCCGCGGCGTTGCGGCCGAAGGCCGACGCCCTTCTGCTGAAGGCGCTCGATGGCGAAGCGCTCTACACCATCGCGTCGGACCTCAAGCCGATGAGCAGCGGCGTCCAGGGGCTGCAGATCGATGTCGTGAAACCCGATTTGGCGGAGGCCGACGCGCTCAGGACGATTCTTGCCGCGTTCACATGCGGCGGCGAGATTCGCGCGGCCCTGCATCATTTCGCCGCGGTGTACAACGGCAAGCGGCCCCTCGACGTCGTGATCTTCAACGTGCCGCGCATGCAGCGCCTCATCGGCGACCGCGCCGCGTTCTTCGGCCCGTACGGGCTCTCCCCGGCTGCCGATCCGCTCGAGGTCCTGATGGGTGTGGAGTACGACCAGACCACGGCGCGCCTGCGCGGGTACGGCTATCTGTTCGGCTATCCCGACTACGCCGTCGATTTCTTCGCCAGCGCGGCCGATGCGCAGAAGGCCACGGGCACCTTCGTCGAGCGCGAATTCATCTCGCTGCCCACGTTCCTCGGCGAGCGGCATTTCGTCTACGCCGCGCCGAAAGGTCACACGCGCAACGAGGCCGATCTCGCGCTTCGGGCCGCAGTCGACCGCGTGTACGAGGACTACGCCGCACGCCGCGCGCGGCACATCAGGGACGGCAGCGCCTCGGGCGTGCTCGCGCTCGTCCGCGAGTGGTTCGACGATGGCAGGGGTGACGTGCGGCCGTCGCACGCGCGGCGCTGAGGGTCAGCGCGGAAACACGGGCTGGCACCACGCGAGCCAGCCGTTGCTTTCAATGATCTTCGCCCGCACGTACGGCTCTGACCCGGTGAAGGTGTACGTGGCAGGGCTCTCATACACTTCCTTGAGGATCTTTCCCCCCTGCCCGATAAACTGGATGCGGTACTTCGACCACGCGGTCTTTTTCACCGTCACCGTCATCTGCGTGCTGCTGACCGCGTAGTCCTCCAGTTCCACGCCCGTCGAGGCATAGAAGTCGCCGCGCTCCATCGCGTCGAGCAGGGCCCGTGCCTCGAGCCGCGGCGCCCGCACGACGACCCATCCCCTTCCCGGCCCTGAGGCCGACGCGTCACCCGGCCGCTTGAAATGGTGCGCATCGTCGACCGCGATGCCGTAGAGCCGCAGGCCGCTGGAGAGCAGCGTGTCCCAGACCTCCTCGAGGCCCGGCACGGCGCCGCCCCCGGCGTTGTTGACCATGGGATGGCCGTTGAAAATCTCGAACAGCGTGTTGTTCTTCACCTGCTTGAGCTCGTCGGCGCTGATCGACCAGCCGAAGTTCGGATGATTGATGTGCGGCACGCCCTGCGCGTGGCGGATCGCATCGACGTTGCGCTGCAGGACCTCGACGACCGACGCGCCTCCCTGCGGGGCCACGTGGTGGCTGACGTCGAGCCCGTTGATGTGGAGCGACTTGTCGCCGAACCGATCGGTGACCTCCTCCCCCTTCACCACGAGGAACTTCTCGGTCGCCGCGTGCAGCGCGTTGAGCCCGTCGACCGAGGTCAGGTGATTGTGATCGGTGAGCACGAGAAACTGATAGCCGTGCTCGCGGTACCAGCGCACGACCTCGTCGGGCGTGCTGTCGCCGTCGCTGTTGAGCGTGTGCGCATGCGTGTTGCCCTTGTACCAGCGCGCGGACGAGGCAGGCGCCTGCCCGGCCTGCAGCGTCACGGCGCCGGCCAGCGCCGCCGCAAGCATCAGGCGGAATCTCATGGGCTGAGAGCCTACAACACCTGCAGCCACTTCGCGGCCGGCGTGCCCTTCCCGGCGACCTGATCGAACGTGCAGTGCCGCGGCAACTTGTCGGGTCTCCAGCGCATGAATTTCGTGCCGTGGCGGAAGCGTGACTGGCTGAAGTGGTCGTACTCGACTTCGACGACCAGTGACGCCTCGAGCGGCACCCACTCGCTGGAGCGCTCGGTGCTCCATCTGCTGGGCCCGCCGGGCGCGCGGCCCGTGAACCCCGGCGCTTTCTCCAGCGTCTTCACCGTCGCCGTGAGCGCCGGCTTGTCGGCGGCCTTGAAACTCGACGTGAAGCCGACGTGATGCAGCAGCCCGGCCTCGTCATACAGGCCGAGCAGCAGCGAGCCCACGACGGGCGCGCCCGACGCGTAGCGGAAGCCTCCGGCCACGCAGTCGGCCGTGCGGCGGTTCTTCACCTTGATCATCGCGTCCCGCGTGCCCGAGCCGTACGGCGCGTCGGCCACCTTGGCGATGACGCCATCGAGCGCGCCGCCGGCACCGCTCAACCAGCGCACGGCCTGGGCGCGATCGCGCGTGGCGGGTGACAGGTACATGCCGTCAACGCCGTACGCCGCGAAGAATGTCTCGAGGCGCGCACGGCGATCGACGAGCGGCTCGTGAGCAAGCACGGTCGTCCCGTCATCGAGCAGATCGAAGAGGACGAGCGCTGCGGGATGCTCGGCGGCAAGCCGCGCGACGCGGCTCGCGGCGGGATGGATGCGCTGAAGCAGATCGTCGAACGACAGATATTTTCCGTCGGGCACGACGAGCTCGCCGTCGAGCACGAACCGCGACGGCTTCATGGCCCGGACGCGCGCGACGATCTCCGGGAAATAACGCTCGAGCGGCTGGCCCGACTTCGATTGCAGACGAATCTCGCCGTCCCCCTTGAAGACGAGGCAGCGGAAGCCGTCCCACTTCGGCTCGAACTGCCAGTTGCCGGCCGGCGGCAGGCTCGCGGCAACGCGCGCTTCCATGGGTGGAAAGGGAAATGCCAGACCGTTCGACATGTGTGAGGCCTTCCGCACGATTCGGGCCAGCGGAGGGTAATCCTTGACTTCACCAGGGGGTGCCCCTAGACTGGCCCCGTTTTGCTCAGCCTGTGTGTGTCACTTCACTTTTCGGTGACATGCGTGGGCGGCACGGCATGAGGCTGTGCTTGCATGCGTCGGGTCGGACACTTCGCCTCGGTCTCGCCTGCCAGCCTCTGACCCCTTGATTACACGGGGTTACCTGACTGGAGGTTAGGGTATGCCAACAGGCACAATTGCGAGGCTCCTCATCGACAAGGGATTCGGGTTCATTCGTGATGAGGGTGGCGTCGAACACTTCTTTCACAGAAGCGCCGTGCGCGGCGCGGTGTTCGAGCTGCTGCGTGAAGGACAGCGCGTCGAGTTCGCTATCGAGGAGTCTGCCAAGGGCCCTCGCGCGGCTGACGTGCGGCTGATCGACGAATAGTCAACGTTCCCCGGCAACGTGGCGGAGGCTGGCTCCGCCACGTGCTGAGTTCCATCTGTTGTTCAAACGTACCCGCCGGATTTTCCTCCTGCTCACGCTCATCGTGATTGCGGGCACCAGCGCGTGCTTCGTGAATGCGGGGCGCATGCTCGTCGAGCCTCCGCCCGCCTCGTCGGAGCGCGCCGACGTGATTTACGTGCTGGCCGGCGGCCTCGTCGATCGCTGGCTGGAAGGCTACGATCTCTGGCGCGAGGGGCGAGCGCCGCTCATTCTTCTCAGCCGCGGCGTGAGCGACACCGGTAGCGAACGGCTCGAGGCACGGGGCATTCATATCCCGGACGGCTCCGAGCTCGCGCGCGACGCGATGGTGCAGAAGCTCGGCGTGCCGGCAGCGGCCGTGGAGCTCGTGCCGTACCGCGCTGACAATACCGCGCAGGAAGCCGCCGCGCTGCAGCGTCTGGCCGCGGCACGCGGCTGGACGCGCATCATCGTCGTCACCTCCGTGCCGCACACGCGCCGGTCGCGCATGGCCATGGAGAGGCCGCTCGCAGGATCCGGGATCGCGATCGAGATGCGCGGATCGCGGTACGACAGCTTCAACGCCTCGCGGTGGTGGCGGTCGCGCTCCGATGTGCGGTGGGTGACGTTCGAACTGCCGAAGCTTGTGGCGTATCGACTCGGTCTCGGCGAATAATCAGGGTACGGAAGCGACCGGGGCCCGGTGGCCCTCCCGGTCTTCAAAATCGGCGCTGCCTGCCAACGCGGGCGGGATAGGTTCGACTCCTATACGCTTCCGCCAGCTTTCACGCCCAGCAGCTTCAGCACGCCTTCGATGTCGCTCAGATCCTCGAGGGCGGCAAACGCGCCCGCGGTGAGCAGATCCTGCACGGAGTGCGATCCCGTGGCGACGCCCAGCGCGCGCACGCCGCCGGCGTGGGCGCACGCGACATCGAGGGGCGTGTCGCCGATGATGATCACGCGATCGACGTGCGGATCGTGACCCGCCTCGCGCGCGCGGCCGAGCGCGATCGGCACGAGACGATTGCGATCCGCGTGATCGTCGGAGAACGCGCCAAACGCGAACGGCGACCACAGGTCGAAGTGTTCGAGCTTGATACGTGCGCTGCGCCGGAAGTTGCCCGTCAGCAGCGCGAGCACCACATCGCCGCGCTCCCGCAGGGCGGCGATCAGCGGGCGCACCCCGGGCATGACTTCCTTGCGCCCTTCGCCGCGCTCGAGAATCTCGCGCTCGAGCACTTCGAAGTAACGCTGCTGCAGCGCCGCGACGACATCCGGCGTGAGCGCGATGTCCGCGCGCCGCGCCGCCTCCTCGATCAGAAAGCCGTCGGTGCGCCCCGCCGCGTCGATGCCGTGGAAGGCGTCGCGCGCGCCGGTGAGCTGCTCGAACGCCGCACTGAGGGCCCGCAGGCCGGCTCTGCCGCTGAGCACGAGGGTGCCGTCGATGTCGAAAAGCAGGAGTGTGTGCATGTGAATGTAGAATCGCTTGCGGAGGCCTCGAACACATGTCCCGTACGCTGA
Organism: Acidobacteriota bacterium; assembly: GCA_030855205.1. Lineage (GTDB taxonomy): Bacteria > Acidobacteriota > Vicinamibacteria > Vicinamibacterales > SCN-69-37 > JALYRV01. The sequence continues at coordinate 17,252 of JALYRV010000050.1, forward strand.
AGCTCATGGCGGCGTCGCTTGTCGCGCTGACGCCCGCCCTCATCGCCGCACAGTCCGCGCCCGCCGCCCGCGCCACCGCCGCGCTCAAAGGACAAGGCATCACCGGCACCGTCACGCTGAGCGAAGTGATGAACGCTCAGGTAGTGCACGAGGGGCACGACACCGGCACGCGCGCCGTTGAAATCACCGTCACCGTGCGCGGCCTGACGCCGGGCGCCCATGGCTTCCACCTGCACGCCGTCGGCAAGTGCGATCCCGACTTCACCGCCGCGGGCGGGCATCTCGACCCCGGCCCGGCCGGCAACACCGACCCCGACGCCAATCACCCGTTTCACATGGGCGACCTGCCGAACCTCGTCGCCGACGCCAGCGGCACCGCGCGGCTCAAGGCGACCACGACGCGCGTGACGCTCTCGGACGGACCGCTCTCGGTCTTCGACGCCGACGGCACCGCATTCATCGTGCACGGCAAACCCGATCAGGGCAAGACGGGCGAGCCGAAGTCGGGCCTGAGCGGCGGGCCGCGCGTGGCCTGCGGAGTGATCGCGAAGTAAAAGGGCCGGACCCCGTTTATTCAGGAGAACCATCTGAATAAATGGGGTCTTTCCCCCTTGAGCACCCCGGTCCCCGCATTCAGACGCAGCCGGCGCTGCGCCCACCCTTTCGCAAACACGTCATCGTCGGTCAGCGCGAGCATCGCGAGAGCACGCCCCTCGGTGGCCGCGGTCATCGACGCGGCGAGCGCCTCGACATGGTCGCGCTCGACGCCCAGCGTCGGGTGCTCGAGCACGAGCACCTGAGGATCGAGCGCGAGCGCGCGCGCGAGATGCACGCGCATCTTCGTCGCCGCCGATACGGCGCCCGCGGCGGTCTCGAGCTCGGCGGACGTAATGCCTCCTGTCTGCGCCAGTTCCGCCACCTGTGCGCGAATCAGCGGTGGAATCGGCTCGATCGCGAGCGAGAAACTGAGCGCGATGTTCTGCTCCACCGTCACCCCGTCGAGCAGCACGGCGCGGTGACTGACGATGCCGAAACGATCGAGTGAGGCGAGCCAGAGATCGCCGTCGGTGATGGCGCGGGTCGGCTGCCCGAGCACCCTGACGTCACCCGTGTCCGGGAGCGCGGCGCCCGTCGCGAGGTTGATGAAGACCTCGGCGGATCCGACGTCGAACCCGGCGACGGCCACGCGCTCGCCGATGGCGACCTCGAGATGCGCGACACGCAGCGGACGAAGGCCGCGATAGTCCTTCACGACTCCCTCGAGGGCGAGTCCAATCATGGGTGCCGGCTCACGGGGCCGGCCGCGGCAGAGAGCCGATCGAACCACCCCTGGGGAAGCGCGATGCGTCCGAGGCCCACGGTCCGGCCGGCGCTGTCGCCGTGAAAATCGGATCCGCCTGTGACGAGCAGACCTGAGGACTCCGCGAGCGCGAGCAGCCGCGCGGTCGTTTCGCTGTCGTGATCGGTGTGGAACACTTCGATGGCGTCGATGCTGTCGCGGCCGCCCGCCGCGAGCCGCGCCAGAAGATCGGGATCGCGGTGCAGCCCTGGATGCGCCACTGACGCGACGCCCCCGGCGTCGCGCACGATCCGCGCGACATCGCGCACCGGCGCGCCCCTGCGCGGCACGAACGCCGCGCCGCTGGTGTCGAGGTACTTGTCGAACGCCTCGCGCACCGACGCGACGTGTCCGGCGCGCACGAGCGCGGCGGCGAGCGCGGGC
>JALYRV010000215.1 GCA_030855205.1 Acidobacteriota bacterium
CGCCTGCGGCGGCCCCTGCTGTCTTCGCGGTCCCGGCGGCGCCGGCGCGCCCGGTGCTGGCGTCGGGACTCGCGCAGTATCCTCGCGCGACGTTTCTCGACCGTCTCGCCGCGTTCGCGCTCGACGCGCTCCTCGTGGCCATCGTCTGTGAACTGGCCGACTGGAATCGGAACGAGGGCATCTTTCCGATCGTCCTGCTGGCGTATCACATCGCGTTCTGGGCGTGGCGCGGTACCACCCTCGGCGGAATCATCTGCAGCCTGCGTGTGATCCGAACGCACGGCGCCGAGCTGCGCCCCGCCGACGCGATCGTGCGCGGACTGTCGAGCGTGTTCTCGCTGGCCGCGCTCGGGATTGGCTGCTTCTGGATGCTGCAGGATCCCGAGAGCCAGACGTGGCACGACAAGATCGCGGGCACCCTCGTCGTGAAGGTGCCGCGCGAAATGGTCCTGCCCTAGACGGTCAGCTTTTGCCGTCGTACGCGCGCTTCAGGGCCGCGATGTCGAGCTTCTTCATACTCATCATCGCGGCCATTGCCCGGTTGGACGCCGGGGAGCCGGGATCGCCCATCATCTCGTCCATGCCCAGCGGCACGACCTGCCACGCCAGCCCGAACTTGTCTTTGACCCAGCCGCACTGCTGCGCCTTCGGGTCGCCGCCTTCGATGAGCTTGTCCCAGTAGTAATCGATCTCCTGTTGCGTCTCGCACAGGATCTGGAACGACACGGCCTCGTTGAACGTGAAGAGCGGGCCGCCGTTGAGCGCCGTGAAGCGGTGGCCGCCGAGCGCGAAGTCGACGGTCATCACACTGCCGGCGGGACGCTTGTGGACCTCGAACCCGGCCGAACCGTAGCGCGTCATGTTGATGATCTTCGAGTCACTGAAGATCGAGGTGTAGAACGTGGCCGCCTGTTCGGCCTGATTGTCGAACCACAGGCACGGGGCAATCTGAGCAATCCGCATGAAATCTGTCCTCCTGCCCTATGGTCGATCGGCAGGAAGACGGATCGACAGCGCGCCGGGCTTCTTTCCAGGCCGGGCGGCCGATCGATTCCGCCACGCGAGCGTGAGCGCCTCGCCGAGCGTTTCCTCATCGGTTGATGCGAGCCGGACTGCCGTACACCCCTGCCGGCCCCAGGCGCCGCTTTCTGGCGTGAAGCTGTCCGGATAGTCGCGCATGAAGGCTTCCTGCTGATCGGGCGTCAGCTTCACCATGCCCGTCGCGCCGTCCCCGTGCAGCGTCGCGAAGATGCCCCCGTTGACGCGAAAGTCAGGGTGGCCCATGTGCGCGCTCTCGGTGGCGCCCTTCATGCCGAGCGCGATGCGTCGAAAGTCGTCAGCCTTCATCATGTGGTTGCGCCAGCATGCGCCGGCCGTCCGCGCGATGTCAAAGCCAACCCGAAGATGCGCGGCACTGTGCAGGCGATGGTCATGGGTTGTATATTTCTGCATTCAACATGCGGACTGACTTCACGCCGGCGGCGCGGGTTTCCTCCATAGATATCGTGCGCGGCGGCGTCATGGTGCTCATGGCGCTCGATCACGTCCGCGACTACGTGACGAACCTCCGTTTCCAGCCGGAGAACCTCGCGCGCGGCAGCGCGGCGCTCTTCGCCACCCGCTGGGTGACGCACTTCTGCGCGCCCGCATTCGCCCTGCTCGCCGGGCTCGGCATCGGTCTTTCGATGAACCGCGGCAAGCCCGCGGGCGAGATGAGCCGCTTCCTCGTGACGCGCGGGCTCTGGCTGATCTTCCTCGAGTTCGTCGTGATGGGCTTCGGGTGGCAGTTCGGCTTTCAGCTGATTCCCGCGTTCGGGCTCGTGCTCTGGTCGCTGGGGCTGTCGATGATCGTCATGGCCGCCCTCATTCACCTTCCCCCATCCATCGTCGGGGCGTCGGCGATCGTCACGATAGCCGGACACAACCTTCTCGACGGCATCCGACCGCAGGCCTGGGGCGCGTTCGCGCCACTGTGGAATGTGCTGCACGTGCCTGGCTTCGCGATTCCAGGGAAGCTGCTCATCGGCTACCCACTCATCCCCTGGCTCGCTGTCATGGCACTGGGCTGGGCGCTGGCGATTGTCTATCAGTGGGACGGCGCGCGCAGGAGGCGATTCCTGCTGGCGGCGGGATTGGGCGCCACACTGCTCTTCATTGCCGTGCGGGCGATCAATGCGTACGGCGATCCACTGCCGTGGAGCGTGCAGCGCACGCCGGCGCTCACCGCCGCTTCGTTCCTCAACGTGCGGAAGTATCCGCCGTCGCTCGACTTCCTGTTGATGACGCTTGGTCCCGCGCTCATCGCGCTCTCGGCCGCCGAAGGCGCGCGCGGAGTCTTTGCGCGATGGCTGTCGGTGTATGGTCGCGTGCCGCTGTTCTATTTCGTCGTGCACATTTACATGGCGCACGCGCTCGCCGTCGCGCTCGTCTGGGTGCAGGGCGGCGCGCCGCAGCGCATTCCTGTCGTGACGAACCCTGCAGCGATTCCAGCGTGGTACGGCGTCCCGCTGCCCGGCGTCTATCTGGCGTGGGCGTTCGTCGTGCTGGCGATGTATCCCCTCTGCCTCTGGCTCGGTCGCCTCAAGGAACGGCGCACCGACTGGTGGCTCGGCTATCTCTGATTCACGCGCTAGCGATAGCGCGGCACGTTCGGCGGAATCGGCTTGTCGATGCCCGGGCGCTCCTGGGCATCGGCAAGCATCCACACGCTGACGAAGACGGTTCGCGCGATCGCGGTGACCTTGCCGGTATCGAGATGGCGCGCCTCGTCGGACGGCTGGTGATAGCGGTCGTGAATGCCGGTGTTGAAGCCGATGGTCAGGATGCCGCGCTCGAGAAACGGCCCGGCATCCGTGCGCGGATAGAAGAACGAGCTGTCGCCTCGGTCGTCCTGCCGGTTGAACCCCAGTTTCAGATATAGGCTGTTCACGCGCGTCAGGAGCGCATCCGCGCGCGCGCTCAGCACGCCGGGGCCGATGAGAAAGACCTCGTTGGGCCCGGTCACGCGCGCTTCGTTCGCGTCCGCTGATCCCGGCGCGCGATTCGCGCCAATCATGTCGATGTTGAAGTGCGTGACGATGCGATCGAGCGGCACGGGAGAATTCGCGACGAAGAACCGCGTGCCCCAGAGTCCCACCTCTTCCCCGCTGTCCCAGACGAAGATGATGGACCGCTTCGGAGGCGCCTTCGCCATCTGCTCCGCGATCGACAGCGTGCCGGCGCTGCCCGACGCGTTGTCGTCGGCCGAGTTGTAGATCGCATCGCCGCCGATCGTGCGCGAGCCCACGGCACCGTCGAGGTGCGAGAACACCGTGATGTGCTCGGCCTTGAGCGCGGGGTCGGTGCCTTCGAGGATCGCAACGACATTGAACGGACGGTGCGTGACGCTGGTCGCGGTCGCAATCGCGACCGTGACCGGCTTCGCCAGCTCGAACGACGCGGGGTAGTCCTGCGCCTGCCCTTTCGCGATGGCGTCGCTGCCGCCCGCTTCGCCGGCGAGCAAGGTGTTCGCGCCGTCTCGCGAAAGCGTGAGCACGGTCACGCGCGGCGCGGCATACGCGGACGGCACCGACGGCTCGAGTTCGCGCCGGCGAATACTCTGGCCGGTTCTCGGCTGCCCCGGAACCGAGCTCGCCATGTCGGCGCCAATGTAGACGACCGCCGCCGCGCCGCGGCGTTCCGCTTCGACGACGACAGATGAAGCGCCGGGGGTGATGCGCCCGAGCGACGGGATCTCGACACCTTTCGGCATCGCACCGGGCGCATGCGCGAGCACGATTTTGCCGCGCACGTCGACACCGCCATAGGGATCGATGTTCTTGCCGGGCACGGTCCACCCGTGTCCGACATAAACCGCCTTGTAGGTGCCGATGAGCGGACCGGCGAACGTGACGATCGACACTCCGTCGCCGAGCGGCAGTTGTGAGCCGCCAACCTCGACGTAACTCGCCGCGCTGTCGACCGTCGACTCGCGCATGGTGTAGTGCTGGAAGAATGTCCCATCGTCTCCTGCCGGCTTCAGACCGGCAGCCGTGAGGCGATCGGCGATGTAGTTCGCTGCCGTGTCGAAGCCGGGCGACGGCGTGGCGCGCCCCAGGAGCGCGTCGCTCGACAGGAAATCGAGATCGCGCGTGATCTGCGCGACCGTGATGCGATCGGCCGCCGCCCTGACGTGATCCGGAAGTGACGCCTCCTGCGCTCGAGGCGACGAAGCGGCGGCGAGGAGGACGAGGGCGGCGATGAACCGTGTTCGCATGCGGACACTATAGCCGCTGGGCCCGGGCGGTGCGAACGGGCCCGATCGCCTTAGCGCGGCGTCTACTCCACGCGCAGCGCGACGGTCGGGTCCACCCGCACGGCGCGGCGCGCCGGAAGCCACGCGGCCACGAAGGCGACGCCGAGCAGCATGGCAGCCACGGCACCGAACGTCACGGGGTCAGTCGCTGTCAGCTCGAACAGCATCGCGGTCAGAAAACGCGAGAGTCCGACTGCGGCGACGAGACCGAGCGCCACGCCCAGCGTGGCCGACACCATCGCCTGGCGGAGCACCATGACGATAACCGAGCGGCGGCTCGCGCCGAGCGCGACGCGGATGCCGATCTCACGCGTGCGCTGCGAGACCAGGTACGAGAGCACGCCGAAGATGCCGATGGCCGCGAGCGCGAGCGCCACCGCGGCGAACGCCGCGACGAGCAGCATGTAAAAGCGGCGCTCCGACACCGACCGCGAGACATGCTCTTCGAGAGTCTCGAGGCGGATGATCGGCAGGCCCGGGTCGACACGTGCCAGCGCGGCGCGCACCGACGGCAGCAGCGGCTCGGGCGCACTGTGCGTGCGAAGCACGACCGCGGTGCTGTTCTGCGGCACCTGCGCCATGGCAATGTAGATCTGCGGCGGCACGTCCTCGTCGAGGCCGTGACTCTTCACGTCGGCGACGACGCCGATCACACGCCCGCCCACGAAGCCGCCCGACTCCTTGCGGCGCCACCCGAGCGTGATCTCGCGCCCGACTGGATCCTCGCCGGCGAAATGCTGACGCGCGGCACTCTCGGTGATCACGACGACCGGTGGCGCTCCGGCGCGGTCGCCCTCCTCGAAGCCGCGGCCGCGAGTGATAGGAATGCCCATCAGCGAGAAGTAATGCGCGTCGGCCAGCCGCACTTCCAGCGCCGGCGACTCCCCGGGCGGAAGCGGCGGACGCCCGGCGACCTTGAACGACAGGACGAAGTTCATCGACGTCGGGGGCACCGACAGTGCGATGGCCGATCCCGCGACGCCGGGCAGCGCGTTGAGCTCCTCGCGCAGCCGCGAATGGAACGCGACGCGCTTGGGATCCGTGTCATAGACGGCCTCCGGCAAGCCGAGCGTGAACGTGATGCCGTTCGACGGATCGAACCCGGGATCGACATTGACGAGCCGCGCGAAGCTGCGAAGCAGCAGCCCGGCGCCGACCAGCAGCACGACCGCCAGCGCCAGCTCCGCGACGACGAGCGCGGCGCGCGTGCGCCGGCCGCGCACGCCGCTCAGCGCCGACTTGCCG
>JALYRV010000216.1 GCA_030855205.1 Acidobacteriota bacterium
GCTCGCACGTGCTCGAGCATGTCGAGTCGCCGCGTGCGGCCGTCCTGGCGATGCGGCGGGTCTCGCGCCGGTGGCTGATCCTCGGCGTCCCCAACCTGCTGCGCCCGGCCAACTGGGTGCTGCGGCGCGCGCGTTACGTCAATCGCGGACACCTGCACGGCTGGGACATCCATCACTTCATGACGTTTCTCGAATCGGGCTGCGGGCTCGCGGTCTCTGCATGGTGGGCCGATGCCGTGACGCTTCCGCCGCTTCGCCGCGTCGTCGACCCCGAATCACGTGCCCTCGCCGTTCTCGAGCGCGGCGTGCTGCCACGGCTGTTCCCTCACATGATGAACACGCTGGTCGTACTGTGTGACGCCGATGCGACGCCCGGGAGCGAGCCGATGCCCGGCTCGCGCACGCCGACGCGCCGCCTCGAGGGAGCCGCGCGATGAATCTGTTCCTGCTGTCGCAGTCCGGCAGCGTGCGCATGTTCTACCGGCTCCAGGAAGAATTGCGGCGCGAGCTTCCGATCGAGCAGGTCGGACTGTTCGTCGCGTACCTCCGCGCCTTTGATCAGTTCCGCGACGAGCGGCCCGACATCGAGGACGGCCGCGTCCAGCTCGTGAAGGAATGGGAGATTGTGCAGCGCGCCCGGAACCGCGCGCCCGATCGCGAGCGGCTTGCCGCGCTCGAGCGCCGCCTCGGCGTCCCCAGTCTGTGGCCAGCGATCGTGGCGGATCGCCGGCTGTCGATGGGACCAGACGCGGCGCTCCGGCAGGATTACGACTCGCGCTACACCCACGATCAGCTGCTGAGCATTCTGGAGGAGACCGCATCGGCGCTCGAGCGCGCCTTCGACGAGGTTCGGCCCGACGCGGTCATTTCGTTCCTGGCGGTCACGGCGGGCGAGTACCTGAGCTACCTGATTTGCCGTGCGCGCGGCATTCCGTTCCTCAACCTCAGGCCGACTCGCATCCGGAATCTCGTGACGTACGGCGAGTCGGTGTACGAGCCGTCGGCGCACGTCGCAGCGACCTTTCGCAGGTTCGTGGAGCAGGGCATTCCGGCGGATCTGCGGGAGAAGGCCGCGCGCCATCTCGCCGCGGTGCGTTCGTCCGAGGCGCGCTACGAAGGTGTCGTTCCGCCCTCGCGCAAGGTCGCGGGGTCGCGGCTGCGCTTGTCGAAGGCCGGCCAGCAGCTCGCGAGGCTCGCGCGCGAGGAGTACGCCCACTACGCGCGCGGGTATGGCGACGATCACTACGCGCAGCACTGGCTGTCGACGCGTCTCGCCAACAAGGTCGAGGCGCCGCTGCGCGCGCGCCGGATGCATGGCGCCGTGGGGCGGGACTACGTCACGCGCGCGACCCTCGGGAGCGTGCCGTACGTGTTCTATCCGATGCACAAGGAGCCAGAGGTCACGCTCCTGGTGTACAGCCGGCCCTATCGCAATCAGATTGAAGTCGTGCGGCGTGTGGCCGAATCGGTGCCGGTCGGTCTGGATGTGCTCGTCAAGGAGCACCCCGCCGCGGTCGGGCGGCGGCCGGTGAGCTACTACCGCAAGCTCCTGGCGATTCCGAACGTGCGGCTCGCCGATCCCGCGCTCGACTCGCGCGTCCTCATCGCCGCGTCGGCGGCCGTGGCAACCGTGGCAGGGTCGATTGGCCTCGAAGCGCTCTTTCAGGGCCGTCCCGTGCTGACCTTCGGACTCACGCCCTATCAAATCCTGCCGCCGACGATGACGCGGCGCGTGATCGACCCGGACAGCACCGCGTCCACACTGCGGGCGCTGCTGGACGAGTTTCATGTCGACGACGGGGCCCTGCTCGCCTACGTGGCCGCGACCATGGCGGAATCGGCGGGCGTCAACCTTTATTCCGGTCTTCTGGGCCGCGCCGAAGTCTACCGGCCCCCCTCCGACGGGACGACCGGCGCCGACCCGTTCGACACGGAACTCCAGAAGCTGGTGAGCTACACCGCGCGCGTGTTGCGCGCTCGACAGGAGACGCGTTGATGGACACTGCCCGGACCGGCAGCGCCGTGTTCGACGACATCGTACTCGACAGCCGGTTTGCCTGCGGCGCCGGGCATCAGTGGCGACAGGTCGATCGCGACCACTACGCGTTCGACGTTCCCGCGGATCCTTCCTGCCGCGGTCAGCCCGGATACGACTATTACTTTCGCGTGCGAGTCTCCAACAAGGATGCCGTGGCGCGCACCCTTACGCTGGATGCGCGCCGGGCCGGGCGCGTGGAGCCGGAGCCGTGGGCGCTCAGTCGCGTGCCGGTGTTCGTTTCGCACGACGCCGATCACTGGTGGGTGGCGGACGAGCCGCTTGCCGATTCGCGTCACGAGGAATACCGCATTCGCGTGACGCTGCTCCCCGGCGAGACGGTGTTCCTCACGAACTCGCTGCAGCAGCCGGCCGAAGCCTTCGCTTCCTGGCTGCGACGGTTCGCCGACGAGCATCCGTCGCTGGTGACGTTGACCGAGATTGGTCGTACGCCGGGGAACAACGCGCTGCTCGTGGCGACGGTCGAAGATCGCGACGTGTCGCCGGCGCCGCGGGATCGAATGATGGTCACGTCGGGCTTGCACCCCGCCGAGCCCGACTGGCTGGCGACACTGGCCATCCTCCGCGCGCTCGTGTCGAGCGAGCCCTGGGCTCGCGCGCTGCGACGGGCGTTCGTGTTTGACGTCGTGCCGGTCTCCAACCCCGACGGCTTCGACCTCGGCACGAACGCGACCAACGCGTCCGGCGTCAACATGTATTGGGACTTTCGTCCCGGAGATCACGACGCGTCGCCGGAGGCCGTCAGACTGTGGGAATGGATGGAGCGTCATCCTCCCGTGCTCTATCTCGATTTCCACGCCTATGTCTTCCAGCTCGGAAAGGACTACCGCGCCTACCTGCGCCCGGCCTACGACTACCCGCCGGCGCTGCGTGGGGTCGTTCGCGCGATCGATCGACGCCTGACTGCCCTTTGCGGCGGTCGCGCCGTCCGTGACGATGCGACGAGGGACCCCCGCACGCTGGCGCCACAGCTCTCACGGCGGCACGGCACGCTCACGTACCCAAAGTTCCACGTGCACTTCATCTACGGAATCGCGGCCACCCGCCAGTTGTCCGTCGATGTGTTTCGCGCGGTGGCCGAACCCGCCGCCGAGCAGGGTCCGCTCTGGTCGCGCGCGCACGGGTACGAACCGGGCCCGCTCGACACCGTCATGCGAGCGCTGACGCAGAGCAGGACGGCCCGCCGGATACAGAGCGCGGTCAGGCAGGCGCTGATCGCGGCCGGCCTCAAGGCGCCCGTCCGCGTCGGGGTGGCGCTGCCGGCCGAGCCCGGTCTGGCGCCGCACTGGCGAAGGCATCTCTGGTCGGCGCGCGCCGAGGTGCCGCCGGTGTTCGCGGGACTCGATACGCTGTGAACGACGTCGTCACGCCTTGGCAGCGCCGGCTGCAAAGCGTGCTCGCCGGGCGCGCCGGTCACGCGTTGCTGGCCGCGGCGTTGCTCGCGATGTGTGTCTGCCTGGGATTGGCGAGCATCGCGCCAATCCTGTGGCTGCCGTTCGCGGCGCTCCTCGTCGGCGTCGGTCTCGCGCTCGTGCTCCCGCGTCTGCGAGTCGCCCTGTTGGTGTATGTCGGCGTGCTGTACCTGATCAACGGCATCGCCAACGAGCGTGTGCGCCTGTGGGGTCTCGGCCGGCTGTTCACGTGGCTGCCGCCGGAGCTGGCGTATCTGGCCGACGCCACGCTGTTCTTCCTGCTCGGGCTGACGCTGGTCCGGCTGATGCTCGGCGCCGTGCGGGATGCCCCAGGACGGCACGACGCGATCATCCTGCTGCTGGTCCTGACCGGTCTCGCGTCGTGGTTTGTCAACCGCGCGCCGTTCGATCCGGCCGTCGCCGCGTTCCGGCTCGTCGGCGTCATGGCCGCCGGATACTTCGTGTTGAAGTATGGCTTCTCGACGCCGTCGCTCGTGGTGGTGCTGTCTGCGCTCTGGGCCATCGCGATCCTGCAGTTTCCGTTGACCGTGTTGCAGCGGTTCGTCGGCGTGGCGTACTTCGGATGGGGCGACGACCTGATTTCCGGGACGTTCAGCCGCGACCCCAAGCTCACGGGCTTCCAGATGATCTTCGTCGCGCTCGGGCTCGCCGCGTGGCTGCAGCCGGCACGCACGCCTTGGCGGCGCCGGCTGCTCTGGTCGCTCGCGGCCGCGGTGGGAAGCATGACCATGAGCAGCTCGCGGGTGGCGTTCGTGCTGATGCCGATCGCCGGCGTCATCGTGCTTGCGGGGCATGCCCGGCGGCAGCCTCGGCGCATGACGAGAATCTTCGCGACCTTCGCGGCCATGTATGTGGCCGCGCTCGCAATCTTCGCGCTGCTGTATGGGGGGGTCGGCTCGGGCGGCTGGCGCGAGGTGCTCTACTACGCGAGGACGCCGAGTGCGGTGGCGCACTACTTCGTCGCGGAACCGGAAAATCTGGCGCACAGTGAGGGACGGTTGAGCCGTGCCGGCGCGGTGATCTATCTGGTCGACAACCTCGATCGCCATCCCGGCGGCCTGCTGCTGGGCGTCGGACCAGGGCGCACGACGAAGTTCAACTATGGCGCGGCCTCGGCCGATCTCACGCTCAGCACCCTGGGCGTCAATATGACCCAGGCCGGGACCTTCCTGGCCGAGTTCGGGCTCGTCGGGCTGGTGCTGTCGATTGCGCTCGCCGTCGCCGCGGTGCCTCTCGTGCGGCGCGTGCCGCGCGACGCGCCGCCGCTGATGCGCATCGTCGCCGATGCCTACCCCGCGTACGTCGCCGTGTTCGTCATGATGCAGTTCTACAGCCGCGTGTGGTTCGAGGCCGAGACGGCTTTTGCGTTCTGGGTGCTGACGGTGCTCGTGCTGCGCGCGTCGAGGCCGGGGCTTCCTGCGGCGGGCGCGCGGTAGTCATGGCGCCCATTCGCGTGCTGTTCGTCGACGAGGTTTCTGCTCCGGGCGGGGGAGGGCACAGTCTCAACCTGTTGATGCGCCATCTCTCGCCGCGCTTCGAGCCCGTGCTCGTGGGCCCGCCCGGCCGGATGATGGAAGATGCGCGGGCGGCCGGGATCAGGGTGCACGCGCACGTGTTCCAGGGCCGGTACGAGAGTCTCAAGGTCGGACGCCGGGAGATCCCGCTCAACCCGGTCAGCCTGCTCCGCCGGCTCGGCGACGCGAGGCGCATCGCGGCGATCGCGCGCGAGGAGAGTGCAGCCATCGTGCACACGAACAACCTCGACGCGCACATGGCCGGGTGGTTCCTGCAGTACGTTTTCCGTTACCCCGTGATCTGGCACATCCGGATTCACTGGCCGCCGGTCTTCTACCGCGTCCCGCTGCCCGTGAAGGTCATCTTCGTCTCGCAAGCGGTGATGCGGGCATCGCTCGGCTCCCGCGCGGGGCGCGAGCCTCGCGCCACGGTCGTCATGAACGGGTTCGACCCGGCGGCGACGCGTGCGGGACAGCCGCGGGATCGGGTGCTGGCGGAGATTGGCGTACCGGCCGGCGCGGCCGTCATC
>JALYRV010000051.1 GCA_030855205.1 Acidobacteriota bacterium
TCGGCAAGGGTCGCGTTGACCAGGCGGCCGCGGAGCTGTCGCAGCTGCGCGCGCGTATCGCCGCGGACACGTTCAACGCGCAGTCGGGCTTCACGACGAATACGGGCGCGGCCATCCTGCGCATCGGAGCGGAGATTGTCGAAGGAGAGATCGCCGCCGCGCGCAAGGACTACGACCGCGCGATGCTCCATCTCGATCGCGCGATTCGCTACGAAGACGCGCTCGTGTATCAGGAGCCGGCCGACTGGCCGCATTCCGCGCGTCTCATCGCCGGACGCGTGCTGCTCCAGGCCGGGCGCCCCGACGAAGCGGAAGTCGTGTTCTGGGAAGACCTGCGTCGCGTGCCGGAAACAGGGTGGGCGCTGTCAGGCCTCAAGCGCGCGCTCGAAGCGCAGGGCAAGAAGGACGATACTGCGCGCGTGCAGGCGCGTCTGGAGAAGGCCTGGCGGTTTGCCGACTTCAGGCTCGAGAAGTAGCAGTCGCTATCCCGAGCGCCGGCGCGGCATCGGCGCCGACGCGAGCTGCTCGCTCAGGCACGTCTCGCACACGCCGTGCGTGAAGGTCGCGGTCGAGCGCTCCTGAATGTATTTCTCGAGCCGCTGCCACTGCCCCGCATCGTCACGGATCTTCTTGCAGTAGCTGCAGATCGGGAGCAGCCCTTCGAGCAGCGCGACTTCTTTCGACAGCGCGCGCTGCGACGCTCCGACCGTCGCAATCCACAAGGCCGTCGGCGCGAGCACGAGGATCCGGATGACGGCCGTAATGACGACCTCGTAGAGGCCCAGCGGCGCGCCGGAGGCGATCACGGTGCCGACATGCGCCAGCGGCAGCAGGCTCAGGGGAAGTCCCCACGCGCGCCCGCCGTACCAGGCGCCATACGCGACGGGGATGAGGAACATGCCCGGAAACTCGATTCGGGGTCCTACGAGGTAGTCGAGCAGAATGACGGCCGCGGCGATCGCGAGGCTGTAGTACGGCGGGAGCTCGGCGGGGACGCTCGCGCGGCCGCTGCTCATTCGTGGCTCGCGCCCTCGATCTTCGTGAGCGAGACGGCGCCGCCAAACGTCCACGCGTGCCGCGGACGATAGATGCCGCTGTCGTGCAGGCGGCTCTTCACGCGGAACGTGTAGAGCAGGCGGTGGTAGTCATACTGATAGCCGTCTTTCTTGTGCGCCGCCACGTCGAGCTTGTAGGTGCCAGGCACGAGGTCGAGCCCGCCGATCACGAAGCGCACCTCTCCCTCGCCGACGAACGTGGAGGATTCGTACTCCTCGACGCTGGTGTTCGTGCCGTAGCAGCACACGCCTTCGACATTGAAGAGACCAATCCCGAACACGAAGTCATCGACGGGCTGCTTCGCGGCCACGCGCAGGTTGATGCTCATCGGCTCGCCCGACTGGAACACATGCGCCGGTTTGCCATCAGGGCCGCAGAGCTCGACACTGGTGATTTCGACGTCACGCGATCCCCACCGGCCTTCATTGGCCTGGTACATGTTGGACGGCTCGCCCGACGCCGCTTCGATCTCGGCGGCCTCCTGCGCGGGCACGTCGATCGCCGGAGGCTCGTCGGCGCTCGACGCGACCGCCTTCTGCACTTTCGCATCGTCGGCGGCGAGCTGCGCTTCTTCGCTCTTCTCGACCGCGGCGAGATAGGTGCCGACGACACGCTTGGGATCGCCTTCGGCCTTCTTCTCGCCGGCGTCAATCCAGATGGCGTCGTCGCAGAACTTCTCGACGAGATCCAGTGAGTGCGTGACGAGCAGGATCGTGCGGCCGCGCCGCTTGAACTCCGCGAACTTGTCGAGGCACTTGTGCGTGAAGCCCTCGTCGCCGACCGCGAGCACTTCGTCGACCAGCAGCACGTCGGGATCGACATGAATCGCGACGGCAAAGCCGAGACGCATGTACATGCCCGACGAGTACGTCTTGACCGGCGCCTCGATGAAGTCTTCCATCTCGGCGAACTCCACGATTTCGTCGAACTTGCTCTGGATCTCGCGTTTCGTGAGGCCGAGCATAATGCCGTTGATGAAGACGTTCTCGCGTCCGGATATCTCGGGATGGAAGCCGGCGCCGAGCTCGATGAGCGCCGAGATGCGGCCGGTCACCGCGACCGTGCCGCTGGTGGGCTTGGTGATGCCCGCCACGAGCTTCAGCGCCGTGCTCTTGCCCGAGCCGTTGCGGCCCATCACGCCGAACGTCGATCCCGCCGGAACGCTGAACGACAGATCCCTTACAGCCGCGAACGTATCGGCGGGCGCGAGGTCCCGCAGGACGCTGCGGCGAAGCAGCGCGCTCTTCAGCGTGGAGAATTGCCGGCCGCCGTAGCGCCGGTAGATCTTCGTGACGTTCGCGAGCTCGATGGCGGGGCGCATCAGACGACCTCCGCGTACGAGTCACGCAGGCGATCGAACAGCCAGTAGCCGGCAAGGAACACCACGACCGACGCGCCGCCCAGCGCCACGAGCCATTTCCAGTGGCCGAACGGACCATCGAAGAACAGGATCTCCTGATACGAAATCGCGAGGTGCGTGAACGGATTCCAGTTCAGGTATCCCATGTAATCCGCCATCAGCTTCCACGTATAGATGATGGGCGTGGCGAAGAACCAGAGGGTCAGCACGTTCGCGAGAATGTCCTTGATGTCGCGGAAGTGGACCGTCAGCGCGGCGAGGATGAGCGCCAGCCCCGTCGTGAGGACCAGTTGGACGAGAACGACGACCGGAAACCACAGTAGCTGGAGCGCGTCGATCGGCTTCTGGTACCAGATCAGGAACGCCGCGAGAATCGGCAGGCCGAAGAAAAAATGCACCATGTTCGTGAGCACGCTCACGATAGGGAGCACTTCGGCCGGAAACAGGACTTTCTTGATCAGGTTGCCGTTTGCGATCAGCGAGTTCGACGCTTCGCTCAGCGACGCCGAGAACCACGTCCAGGGCAGGATGCCGCAGAACATGAACAGCGCGTAGGGCTGCGCGTCCGGATCTTTGTTCGGCATCACGATCGTGAAGACGAACGTGTATATGAGGAGCAGCAGCAGCGGGTTGATGAACGACCAGAGATAGCCGAGCAGCGATCCGCGATAGCGCGCCTTGAGCTCGCGCACCACCAGCGTCTGGATGAGACCTCGGTAGCGGGGCAGCTGGCGCAGGTTATCGAGCATCTATCTGTATCAGGACCACCGTGATGTTGTCAGGGCCCCCGGCCGCGTTTGCCGCGTCCACGAGCGCGCCGCACGCGCCCTCCAGTGTGTCACCGCCGGCGAGCGCGGCCATCTCGTCTTCGGTCACGACACCCGAGAGGCCGTCGCTGCACAGCAGCAGCCGATCGCCGGCCTCGAGCGGCGTTTCGAGCACGTCGATCTCCGGATCCGCGCCGCCCGAGATCGCGCGCGTGACGACGTTCCGCCACGGGTGACGGCGCGCGTCTGACGGCGTCATCGCGCCGGAACGAATCTGCTCGCCCACCCAGGAGTGATCGTCGGTCAGCTGCCGCAAAGTTCCGCCGCGATAAAGATACACGCGGCTGTCGCCGACGTGGCCGATCGCGGCCGTCGCCGTGGCGGTGGCGTTCTCGTCGATCAAGACGGCCGAGACCGTGGTCGCCATGCCCTTGAGCTCCTGCGCCGACGCCATCCGCTCGGCGATCTGACGATTCGCGAGGCGAAACGCCGCCTTCAGGCGGTTGCCGTCAATCGACAGCGCGGGCTCGAACGGGAAGGGCCACGTGCGGTTCATATCGCGCAGGCGTGTGTCGTTGGAGAAGAGCTCGATCGTCTGGGCCGCAACGCTGGACGCGATCTCGCCGGCCGCATGCCCGCCCATGCCGTCGGCAACGAGAAAGAGACCGAGGTCGGGCCGGGTGGCGTACGCGTCTTCGTTGGAGTCGCGCCGCAGTCCTGGATGGGTCGCGACGGCCCACGAAAGCCGCACCATCATCTTCTCAGGGGGTCGGCGCGACGGGCGCGCTCGCCTCGGCGAGGATCGTCACGCGATCGGGCAGCACTTCGGCGAAGCCGCCCGCTATCTCCACGTGCGTCTTCTCCTGCCCCTTGCGATACCAGAGATCCCCGCCCTTGAGCGTCGCGAGCAGCGGCGTGTGCCCCGGCAGCACGCCGAGGTACCCCTCTTCACCTGGCACCACGACTTCGTCGACGTCTTCGCGCACGAGCATCTTCTCGGGCGTGACGATCTCCAGGCGAATCGACGTCGGGAGGGCAGCCATCCGTTAGGCTTTCGCGCGCTTCTCGGCGCGCTCGATGACTTCGTCGATCGTGCCGGCCATGTAGAAGTCCTGCTCCGAGATCGAGTCGTGCTTGCCTTCGACGATCTCCTTGAAGCCGCGCACGGTTTCGGCGATCGGCACGTACTGGCCCTTGATGCCGGTGAACTGCTCGCCGACGAAGAAGGGCTGCGAGAGGAACCGCTGAATCTTGCGCGCGCGGGCGACGGAAAGCTTGTCTTCTTCCGACAGCTCGTCGATGCCGAGAATCGCGATGATGTCCTGCAGGTCCTTGTAACGCTGCAGCACCTGCTTGACGTTGCGCGCGACGTTGTAGTGCTCGTCGCCGATGACGCGCGGGTCGAGAATGCGGGAGGTCGACGCCAGCGGATCGACAGCCGGATAGATGCCGAGCTCCGCGATCGATCGCGACAGGTTCGTCGTCGCGTCGAGGTGCGCGAAGGTCGTCGCAGGCGCGGGGTCGGTATAGTCGTCAGCGGGCACGTAGATGGCCTGTACCGACGTGATCGATCCCTTGCGCGTCGAGGTAATGCGCTCCTGCAGGATGCCCATCTCCGACAGCAGCGTCGGCTGGTAGCCGACGGCCGACGGCATGCGTCCGAGCAGCGCCGAGACTTCCGATCCCGCCTGCGTGAAGCGGAAGATGTTGTCGACGAACAGGAGCACGTCCTTGCCTTCCGCGTCGCGGAAGTACTCGGCGACCGTCAGCGCCGACAGCGCGACGCGCAGCCGCGCGCCCGGCGGCTCCGTCATCTGGCCGTAGACGAGCGCGGCGCGCGACTTCGTCTGGTCCTCCATGTTGATGACGCCGCTCTCCTGGAACTCGAGCCAGAGGTCGTTCCCCTCGCGCGTGCGCTCGCCGACGCCGGCGAACACCGACACACCGCCGTGCTTCAGGGCGATGTTGTGGATCAGCTCCATGATGATGACGGTCTTGCCGACGCCGGCGCCGCCGAACAGGCCGATCTTGCCGCCCGTGAGATACGGCTCGAGCAGGTCGATGACCTTGATGCCCGTCTCGAACATCTTGAGCTCGGTCGACTGCTCCTCGAGCGTCGGCGCGGCGCGATGAATCGGCCAGCGCTCGGTCGCGGGCACCGGCTGATCGGGGAAGTCGACCGGCTCGCCGAGCACGTTCATCACGCGACCGAGCGTTCCTGGGCCGACGGGCATCGAGATGGGGCCGCCCGAATCGATCGCGCGCATGCCGCGCTGCAGGCCGTCGGTCGGCTTCATCGCGACCGCGCGCACGCGGTTCTCGCCGAGGTGCTGTTCGACCTCGCAGACGATGTCGACCGTCACGGGGGCGTTGTCGTCCGAGACGACGCGCACGGCGTTGTAGATCTCCGGCAGTCCGCCCTCGTACTCGATGTCGACGACCGGCCCGATGACCTGGACGACCTTGCCGACCTTCTGCTTCGTCTGCGTTTCAGTAGCGACTGCCATTTCCGTCCTTCTGTATTCTGTATTCTGTATTCTGCGTTCTGTGTTCTACAGAGCTTCAGCGCCCGACACAACTTCAATAATCTCGCGCGTGATGGCGGCCTGACGGACCTTGTTCATGTACAGCGTCAGACTGTCGAGAATTTCCGTCGAATTGCGCGTCGCGGCGTCCATCGCCGTCATGCGCGCGGCGTGCTCGGCGGCGGACGACTCGAGCAGCGCGCGCCAGATCTGCGTCTCGACGTGGCGCGGGAGCAGCGATCCGAGAATCTGCTCGGGACCGGGTTCGAAGAGGTAATCGGTCTGCTGCTGGTCGCCGGCCTCGATCTCGAGACGCGGGATCGGCAGTAGCCGCTCGACCACGACGCGCTGCGAAATGATCGACTTGAACTCGTTGTAGATCAGATAGACGCTGCTGACGCGGCCTTCCGTAAACTCGCTGATTGCCGCCGCCGCGATCTTCTGCGCGTCCTCGTACTGGACTTTCTGAAAGATGTTGACCACTTCGTAGCGCACGTCGAATCCGCGGCGCACGAAAAAGTCGCGCCCCTTGCGCCCGACCAGACCCATGGCCACTTCGCCGCCGGCGTCCTTGGCGATGAACCCGCTTGCCGCCTTCACGACGTTCGCGTTGAAGCTGCCGGCCAGCCCGCGATCAGCGGTGATGACAATCACCATCGTCGGGCCGCTGGCCGCCGGGCGCTCCTCGAGGAGGGGATGCGCTTCCGGCTCCACGCGCGCGGCGAGGCTGTTGAGCACGCGCAGCATCTCGGTGGCGAACGGGCGCGCCGCGACGAGGCGATCCTGTGCGCGGCGCAACTTCGACGCCGCGACCATTTTCATGGCCTTTGTGATCTGCTGCGTCGACTTGACCGCACGGATGCGGCGCCGGAGATCGAGAAGAGAAGGCATCGTGTCCTGACGGGCTGCTAGACGGCCGCCGGCGCGCCGGCGAACTCCTTGTTGAACTCCCTGAGCGCGTCCTCGATCACCTTCTTGGCGTCATCGTCGATGGCCTTCTTTTCCGCGATGCCCGCGAGCACGCCCGGGTGGCGGTTCTCGAGGAAGCGGTAGAGGTCTTCTTCGTAACGGCGCACCTGATCGACCGGCACCTCGTCGAGGAAGCCGTTGGTCGCCGCGTAGATGATCGCGACCTGCTTCTCGACCGACAGCGGCTGGTACTGCGGCTGCTTCAGGATCTCGACGAGACGGCGGCCGCGATTGAGCTGCGCCTGCGTCGCCTTGTCGAGGTCGGAGCCGAACTGCGCGAACGCCGCGAGCTCGCGATACTGCGCGAGCTCGAGACGCAGACGGCCGGCAACGCCGCGCATCGCCTTGATCTGCGCCGAGCCGCCGACGCGCGACACGGAGTTGCCGACGTTGATGGCTGGGCGCACGCCCTGGTGGAACAGATCGCTCTCGAGGAAGATCTGGCCGTCGGTGATCGAGATGACGTTGGTCGGAATGTAGGCCGACAGGTCGCCTGCCTGCGTTTCGATGATCGGCAGCGCCGTGAGCGAGCCGCCGCCGGCGCTGACGTTCAGCTTCGCCGCGCGCTCGAGCAGGCGCGAGTGCAGATAGAAGACATCGCCCGGATACGCTTCGCGGCCCGGCGGGCGACGGAGCAGGAGCGAGATTTCGCGGTACGACTGCGCGTGCTTCGAAAGGTCGTCATACACGACGAGCGCGTGGCGGCCCGAGTCGCGGAAGAACTCGCCGATCGTGCAGGCCGAATATGGCGCGATGTAGAGCAGCGGCGCCGGATCCGACGCGCCGGCCGCGACCACGATGGTGTACTCCATCGCGCCGGCCTCTTCGAGCGTCTTGACCACCTGCGCGATGGTCGACTGCTTCTGGCCGATCGCGTTGTAGATGCAGATGACGTCCTTGCCCTTTTGATTGATGATCGCGTCGACGGCGACGGCGGTCTTGCCCGTCTGGCGGTCGCCGATGATCAGCTCGCGCTGGCCGCGGCCGATCGGCACCATCCCGTCGATGGCCTTCAGCCCGGTCTGGAGCGGCTCCTTGACCGGCTGGCGATCGACGACGCCCGGCGCGAGACGCTCGATCGGCAACTGCTGTTTCGTGGCGATCGGGCCCTTGCCGTCAATCGGCTCGCCGAGCGCGTTGACGACGCGGCCGAGCATTTCGTCGCCGACCGGCACCGAGATGATCCGGCCGGTCCGCTTGACCATGTCTCCTTCCTTGATCTGGGTGAAGTCGCCGAGCAGCACGGTGCCCACGCTCTCTTCTTCCAGGTTCAGGGCGATGCCCATGACGCCATGCGGGAACTCGAGCATCTCGCCGGCCATGGCGCGCTCGACGCCATGAATACGCGCGATGCCGTCGCCAATCGAGATGACGGTGCCCACTTCGGCGACATCGACGTCGACGGCAAAGTTGCCGATCTGGTCGCGGATGATCTTGGAGATCTCTTCGGCTTTGATGTTCATTGTCTGGTCCTGACTACTGGCCGCTCTCGACGAGCGACTCCTTCATCTTCTCGAGCTGACGCGCGATGCTGCCGTCGTAGACGACGGAGCCGACGCGGGCCACGACGCCGCCGAGGATGCCGGCGTCGACCTTCGGCTCGACGACGACCTGACGGCCGGTCGCGCGTCCGAGCGCATCGGCAATCGCCTTGTGCTTCGCGGCGTCGAGCGGAATCGCGGTCGTGACTTCAGCGCGCACGATGTTGCGGTGATCCATGAGGCGCTCGGCGAACGTGCGCGCAAGATCCGGCGTCAGGCCGAGACGATCGCGCTCGGCGAGCATCGACAGCGTGCGCGCCACGGGATCCGACACGTCGCCCGACTGCGTGACGATCGCGTCAATCACGGCGCGCTTCTTCGCCGCGGGCACCGCAGGATTCATGAGCGCCGAGGCTACGGCGCGATCGCCGTGCAGCAGCGCCGCGAACTCCTCGAGCTCGCGCTGCGTGCGATCGAGATCGCCCTTCTGAATCAGGACGACATCGAAGAGCGCGCGCGCATAGCGGCGGGCGGCGGACGCCGGCGTCATGCCTGCACCTGCGAGAGATACCGGTCGACCAGACGGGTCTGGTCGGCGGGCGTGATGTCGCGCTCGATGCGGGCGCGCGCGACACCGGCCGCGAGGGACGCCGTCTCCTGAAGGAGCGCGCGTCGCGCGAGGCGGTACTGCTGATCGATCTCGCGGCGCGTCTGCGTCAGCAGACGCTCGCGCTCGGTCACGGCGAGCGCGGCGATGCGGGCCTGCTCCATCTTCACTTCCCCGGCGCCGCGCTGCTTGAGCGCCTCGAGCTCGGCGGGGAGCGCCGAGAGCCGGCCTTCGATCTTGGCGAGGTCCGCCGTCGCCTGTTCACGGGTCGCCTTCGCTTCGACGAGCGCGCGGCGGATCTGCTGGCTGCGATCGACGAGGTAATTCGCAATCGGCCTGCGCAGGAAATGCACGAGGATGCCGACGAGGACCACGAAGTTGAACACCTTCGCGATCGTCTCCATGATCGTCGGCTCGCCGCCCGTGGCGGCCAGCGCGGGCGAGGGGACGGCGACGACGAGCAGAAGTGCGATCGCGACTGCGCGCGCGCCCCACACCCGTTTGATTGCCTTCGGAGTCGTCATTGGACTTCGTTTACCTGATGTGCGGGAGCGGAAGGCTCAGGAAGCCTGGCGTCCCAGAATGCGGCTCGCCGCTTCGTTCCCGAGTCTGTCGGCATCGGCGCGAAGCGTTGCGCGTGCACGCTCGGTGTCGGCCTGGAGTTTCCCGGTTGCATCGGCGAGGGCGGCGGCCGCTTCGGCGCGCGTCGCCTCGAGCAGCTTGGTGCGCTCGTCGTTCGCGACGCGACGCATCTCGTCCATCTGCCGGTACACCTCGGCGCGCGCTTCCGTGGTCTTGCGCTCGAACTCGTCGGTCGCCGATCGCGCTTCCGCCGACGCGCGCTCCGCGAGCGCACGCGCCGAGTCGATCGCACCCTGCCGCTTCGCCATCGTGTCGGTCAGCGGCTTGATGAGGAGCCGGTTGACGACGAACGTCATGAGCAGGATGAAGAAGATGACCCAGAGGACGGAGAGATTGAGTTCCAAAACCTAAAATTTATATCACAGCGGCCCTGGCCTTGTGCCCTCCTTCACAAGGCGCCGGTGCCTATGAAAGCACGACATGCACGCCGGGCTCGGGCGCTCCGGCGCGTCCAATCACCCAGCCGCTCGATTGATGCACACCCAGATTCGACATAAGTGCTTGCAGGAAGGAGGGTTGTACGGCGATGAGCAGTCCGCCGGAGGTTTGCGGATCGTAGGCGATGAGCACGCGCTCGTGGCTCAGCCGGCCCGCGATGCGGACGTGCGGGCCGAAGTGAGATTCGTTGGTCCGCCCGCCGCCTGGTAGATTCGCGGACGCGAGCGCTTCGGCGCCGTCGAGCAGCGGCAGCGATGCGGTCTCGATGTGCAGGGTCACGCCGCTGGCCGCCGCCATCTCCGAGCCGTGCCCAGCCAGACCGAAGCCGGTGATGTCGGTGCAGCCGTGCACCGCCCCGGCGGGCAGCGCGGCCATTGCCGCGGCCGCACCCCGGTTGAGCGTCGACATGCTGCGAATCGCGTCTGCGGACGAGGCCTCGGGCGCGCGGTCGAACTTCATGGCGGTCGCGATGATCCCGGTGCCGAGCGGCTTGGTGAGGACGAGGACGTCGCCGGGGCGGGCGCCGCTGTTGGTGAGCACGCGATCGGGATCGATGGACCCCGTCACGGCGTAGCCGAACTTGATTTCCTGGTCCGACACCGTGTGTCCGCCGAGGAGCGCGACGCCCGCTTCGCGCAGGGCGTCATGGCCGCCGAGAAAGATCTGGCGGACCACATCGGGACCAGGGCCGTCCTTGGGGAGCGCCGCGATGGCGAGCGCGGTCAGCGGCGTGCCGCCCATGGCGTACACGTCGCTCATGGCATTGGCGGCGGCTATGCGGCCGAAGACGTAGGGGTCATCGACGACGGGCGTGAAGAAGTCGACCGTCTGCACGAGCGCCGGGCCGCCTGCCCATCTGAACACACCGGCATCGTCCGCGGTCCTGAAGTCGACAAGGACACGGTCATCGGTGGAATGCGGAATGGCGCCCAGAACCTGGGCGAGCTCGCCGGCGGCGAGTTTGCCCGCTCAACCGGCGCAGGCGGCGTAGGACGTCAAGCGTTTCACGGACAACTCCTTTCTCTTCAGCCGGTTATTTTGTCGTAGATCCGGTTCAGTTCGTTCTCGTCCTTGAACGCGATCTGGATGCGCCCGCCCTTGCCTTTGCGGACGATGTCGACGGAGGTGCCGAGCGCGAAGCGCAGCTTCTCGAGCGCGGCGCGTGTGTTGGGATCGCGCTTCGGCTCCGGCTTCTCGAGAGGCGGCGCACCCTGCCGCTTGACGAGGGCTTCGGTCTCGCGGACCGAAAGCCCCTTCGCGACGATTTCGCGCGCGAGCTGCCGCTGCGCGTTGTCCGAGTCGAGCGCGAGCAGCGCGCGCGCGTGCCCCATCGACAGCGAGCCGGCCGACACGAGATTGCGCACCTCGTCGGGCAGGCGCAGCAACCGCAGCATGTTGGCGATCGAGGAGCGGTCCTTGCCGACCGCCGTGGCGATCTCGTCCTGCGTCAGGTGCAGCTCGTCGCTGAGCCGCCGGTAGGCCGACGCTTCTTCCATCGGGTTGAGATCGTTGCGCTGGATGTTCTCGATCAGCGCGACTTCGAGGAGTTTGTCGTCGGGGACATCGCGCACGATGACGGGCACGCGCAGGAGCCCGGCGTGCTGCGCCGCGCGCCAGCGGCGCTCCCCCGCGATGATTTCGAAGCGATCGCCCGCGCGCCGCGCGATGATCGGCTGAATGACGCCATTGCGCCGGATCGAGGCCGCGAGCTCCTCGATACCGGCTTCGTCGAAGACGGTGCGCGGCTGCTGTGGATTGGGCGTGAGCCGATCGAGATCGACCTCGAGCGGTGTGGCGCGCGCCGGCGTGTCGGCCGCGGCGTCGGGAATCAGCGCGCTCAGTCCGCGCCCTAGCGCCTGTCGTTTGTCGGCCATGCAAACCTCACGAAGAGAACGTCGAACTGGGAACTGACCACATCGAACGGGAACTTCAGAAACCGGCCGGCGCGGATGTCTGCCGCGCGACAAATTCGCGCGCGAGCTCGACGTAGGCGTCGGCGCCGCGGCTCTTCGCATCGTAGAGGATGACCGGCATGCCGTGGCTCGGCGCTTCGCCCAGCCGGATGTTGCGCGGGATCACCGTGCCATAGACCTTGTCGCCGAAGTATTCGCGGATGTTGGCGCTGACCTGCTGCCCGAGGTTCGTGCGCTCGTCGTACATCGTGAGGAGCACGCCCTCGACCTCGAGCCGGGGATTGAACGCGCCGCGCACGCGCTTGATCGTCGAGACGAGCTCGGCGATCCCCTCGAGGGCGAAATACTCGCAGTTGAGCGGAATGAGCACGCTGTCGGCCGCGACGAGCGCATTGAGCGTGAGCAGCCCGAGTGACGGCGGCGAGTCGATCAGGATGTAGTCGAACGCGGGGCGCAGGGGGGCGAGCACGCGCGCGAGCCGCGCTTCGCGCTGATCGAGGTTGACGAGCTCGATCTCGGCCCCCGTCAGATTGCGATCGGCGGGCATGACGAAGAGCCGCTCGATCATCGTGCGCAGGATGCGGTCGCCGTGGCGCGAGTCGTCGCCCGTGAGCGAGTCGTAGACGGTGCCGCCGGGACCCGCCTGGCCTTTGAGACCGAGCCCGCTCGTGAGGTTCGCCTGCGGATCCATGTCGACGAGCAGGATCTGCTGGCCGGCCAGCGCGAGCGACGCGGCCAGATTGATGGCCGTCGTGGTTTTCGCGACGCCCCCTTTCTGGTTGGCGACGGCTATAATCTTCGCGTTTTTGGTCATGCAACAGAAATTTAGGCCTTTGCGGATCGTGAGTGTAAGTTGAGTGCCTCCCATCGGTCAACCAACTGATGTTCCACGTGAAACACTACCGCCGCATCCCAACCTGGTCCTTACGCAAAATGACGAGCTGGCTTCTGAGGCTCTCGACGAGTGGGATGCTCTCTACCGTCGCGAGCGGTGGAGGGGCGTCAATCTCCCCGGTCGAGCCGGACGGGCGAAACAGGAGCATCCTGCCACCGGGTCGAACGAACGCCTGTATCCCCAGCAGTGTCTTCGCATCGACGCGGACTGCACGCAGACTCAAAAGACTCGCGAACTCATGCATTGCTGGGTCGGCGAGAAGCGCTTCATATCGGCTCGTCAGCACGCGCGCGTCGAGGCCCAGCACGCGCACGGCTTCCCGAAGAAATGCCGACTTGCGGACCTTCACCTCCACCATCGTGAGCGACAAACCGGGAGCCGCAATCGCCAGAGGCAGTGCGGGCGACCCGCCGCCGGATCCAATGTCGATGAGCGTGGTGTCTCCGGGCTGAACCGAACGGGCGGCAACAAGAGGCTCGACCAGGAGGCGATCGATGGCTTCATCGCCGCTCGCGAGCGTGAGGGCCGTGAGGTTGATCTTCTGGTTCCAGCGATCGAGCAGCTCGTAGTAAGCCTCGAGCCTGGAAGAGACGTCGGCAGACAGCGTGACGCCCGCCTTCTGCGCCCGTCGACGGAGCCTGCCCTGGAAGTCCCGGCCGATCACGCCTAGAGCTTACAACGTGGATCAGGCGCCGAGGCGGGCCGCGACGATGGCGACGGCGGCGGGGGTGACGCCGGGCACGCGCGAGGCCTGGCCGAGCGTCGCGGGGCGCACCGACGAGAGACGCTCGACGACTTCGTTCGAGAGGCCGGCAATTCCTGCGTACTCGAACGCGTCTGGAATCCCGCGCGCCTCGTTCCGGCTGGCCCTGGCCACCTGAATTGACTGCCGCCGAAGATAGCCCTCGTACTTCAACTCGGTTTCCAGGCTCGCCAAGTCGAGTGAAGAGGTCCCGTCCGCGAGCTCAGGCATCGGTGTCAGCGCCGAGAAAGCGACATCGGTACGCCGCAGAGCCTGATCCGCGGGCAGCGTCTTCTCGCCGATGAAGACACGCGCCCGTGTCAGCCGCACCTGATTTTCGGCATGGCGCAGAAGGCGCGCCTCGAACCTTCCCCACCGTTCATCGTCTACCAACCCGCAGCTCCGGCCGGCCGGCGTGAGACGGAAATCGGCGTTGTCCATGCGAAGAAGAAGGCGATGCTCCGCGCGGGACGTGAACATCCGGTACGGCTCGAGGCAACCTTTGGTCGTGAGGTCGTCGATGAGGATACCGATGTAGGCCTCGTCTCGCCGGAGGGTCAATTGCGGCTCGCGACGCGCACGTTTCGCGGCATTGATGCCGGCCATGAGACCCTGCGCTGCGGCTTCTTCATAGCCCGACGTGCCGTTGACCTGGCCCGCGAGAAACAAGCCGGGGAGCCGCTTGGCCTCGAGCGTCGGACGAAGCTCCGTCGGCTGGATGAAGTCGTACTCCACGGCGTAGCCTGGACGCATCATCACCGCGCTCGAGAGCCCGGGCAGCGAGTGGATGATCTGGAGCTGGGCGTCGCGCGGCAGGCTCATCGAACAGCCGTTGACGTAAATCTCGTCGGTCTCGAGCCCCTCGGGCTCGAGGTAAATCTGGTGGCGCTCCTTGTCGGGGAAGCGCATGACCTTGTCTTCGAGCGATGGGCAATACCGCGGGCCGATACCGGAGATTTGTCCGTTGTAGAGAGGGGAGCGCGAGATGTTGTCGCGCACGATCGCATGGGCGTCAGCCGTCGAGTACAGGATGTGACAGGCGATCTGTGGACGCGAGATCTCCCGAGTCAGGAATGAGAAGGGCACCGGTGGCACGTCACCAGGCTCCGTGTCGAAGACAGAAAAATCGATGCTGCGCCGATCGAGGCGCGGGGGCGTGCCGGTCTTGAGCCGCCCCCACGAGAGGCCGTAGGTCTTGAGCGATTCCGAGAGCGCGCGCGACGGCGGCTCTCCGGCCCGGCCCGCCGGAATCTGCTCGTCGCCGATATGCACCAGGCCGTTGAGAAAGGTGCCTGCGGTGATCACGAGAGACGCTCCGTGCAGCTCGCGGCCCCCTTCGAGCCGCAGGCCCGCCACGCCCCCACCGGGGCCCGTGAGGATCGCCGCGGCCGATCCAATCACCCAATCGATACCGGGCGTCGCGTCGAGTGCATCGCGCACCCAGGCGCCATACCGCCGCTTGTCGGCCTGCGCTCGCGGCGACCAGACCGCCGGGCCGCGGCTGCGATTGAGCAGTTTGAACTGGATGCCCGTCGCGTCGATCGCAAGACCCATCAGGCCTCCGAGCGCGTCGATCTCCCGCACCAGATGCCCCTTGGCCGTGCCGCCAATCGCGGGATTGCAGGGCATCAGCGCCACGGTTTCCCGTGAGAGCGTGCACAACGCCACCCGGCACCCGAGCCGCGCGGCCGCATGCGCGGCCTCGACGCCGGCGTGGCCGGCCCCGACGATGATGACGTCGTAGATCACGAGAACAACAGAATACAGAATTGCAGAATGCAGAAGGGGGGCGTCGGCGCCAGTAACTTTGTAATACAAAGTTACTGGTTTATTTTCCGATGCAGAAGCTTTCGAAGATTTTTCTGAGGATGTCGTCGGCCGTGCGCTTGCCGACGATTTCGTCGAGTGCGCCGCGCGCGTCCTGGAGATCGGCGAGCGCGAGCTCCTCGGGCGCGCCCTGCTCGAGCGCGTCCGCGCCGCGCGCGATCGCTTCGTGCGCGCGCGCGAGCAGGGTGAGATGGCGCTGGTTCGTCACGGCCGGCGCGTCACGAAGCGGATCGCGCCCGGACAGCGCCGTGGCGATCGCTTCACGCAGCGCCGCGACTCCCGCACCAGTGCGCGCTGAGACGCGCAGGCACGGGATGCTGCCCGCGAGATCGAGCGCGCTCATGTCGAATGCCTCCGGCAGATCGCACTTGTTGAGCGCCACCACGCGCGTCGGCGCCTCCAGCGCCTGCAACAGCTGCTGATCGCCCGCATCGAGTGCCGCTGATCCGTCGAGCACCACCACCACGCAAGCGGCTACACGCGCCGCCTGCTCGGCGCGCCCGACGCCTTCCGACTCCACGAGGTCGGTCGTCGAACGCAGGCCGGCGGTGTCGACGAGGGTCACGGCCAGGCCGTCCAGGTCGATCACGTCGGTCACGAGGTCCCGGGTCGTGCCTGGCACGTCTGTCACGATCGCGCGATCAGCACCGGCGAGTGTGTTGAACAGGCTCGACTTCCCCGTGTTGGGGCGGCCGGCCAGCACGACCTGCGCCCCCTCCCGAATCAGTCGACCCTGCCTCCCGCGCGCGAGCAGCGCGGCGATGGCGCCGGCAATCGCGCCCGCTTCGGTGGCCGCCTGCGCCGGCGTCACGAAGTGGTAGCCCTCCTCCGGAAAATCCACGCTGGCCTCGAGCCGCACGATCAGCTCGAAGAGCGCGGTGTCGATACCGCCAATCACGCGCGTGAGTGTGCCTTCGAGCTGGTCGAACGCGCTGCGCGCCTGCACCGGGGTCACGGCGTCGACGAGATCCGCCACGGCCTCCGCTTGTGACAGATCGATCTTCCCGTGCAGGAACGCGCGAAGCGTGAACTCTCCGGGCTCCGCCATGCGCGCGCCCGCGGCGACGGCGGCGCCGACGATGCGATCGAGCACGACGGGGTTGCCGTGCGCGCTGAGCTCGATGACGTGCTGTCCGGTATAGGAATGCGGAGCAGGGAAGCTGGTGGCAACGACCTCGTCGATAGGATTGGCGCCGGCGTCGGTCAGCCGTGTCAGCGTCGCGTGTCGAGGCTCGAGGCCGGGAAGGCCAGGCCGCATCGCCGCCGTGACGCGCGCGGCGCCCGGTCCGCTGAGCCGCACCACACCGATCCCGCCGCGCCCGCGCGGCGTGGCGATCGCGACGATCGTGTCATCGGTATCGAACACGTCCGTCTTCGCCTTCTGTATTCAGAAATTCTATTTCGTGGCCGAGATGTAGATCGACTTCATGAACGCGTCTCCGGCGCTCTCGGACGTGAAGCCAGGCGTCTCCGAGACGGTCATGTGCACGATGCGGCGGTGATACGGATTGAGCGGCCCGATCTCCTGCGCCGCGCCCGACATCTTCGCCTTCTCCATCAGGAACTTCGCCATCTGCCGCAACTCTGCTTCCTTGTCCTTGCGGAAGCCGATCGCGTCGACGACATAGTGGCGCTCCGGCTGGGCGCCGGCCTGCCCGCGCGTATCGCGGCGGAATGCGGTGTTGACGATGTGCTGGAGGGCGTCGAGCGTTTCGCCTTTCCGCTGAATCAGCACCTCGGCGCCCGCGCCGTGCATGTTGAGCCGCACATTGTCGGTCGATTCCTCGACGGCGACATCCACCGTCACTCCCATCGCCGACGCGATGTCTTTCAGAAACTGAATGGCGCGCGTATCGGGCGACTCGCTCATGCCGTACCTCCCTTGGAACGCTTCACGCGCCGCACGGCGGGCGGCTGCGCGGGACCGGCCGGGACCGGTGCGACGAAGCGGTTCGTGAGCAGTTGCTGGCCGATCGCCCACAGGTTGCTGAACAGCCAGTAGAGCACGAGCCCCGCGGGGGCCCACAGGAACATGACGAGGAAGACCACCGGCATGATCAGCATCATCTTCTGCTGCACCGCGTCGGCCGTCGACGGCGTGATGTACTGCTGCCAGAACATCGTGCCGCCCATCAGGATCGGCGTGATGTAGAGCGGATCGTGCGCCGCGAGATCCTGTATCCAGCCCACGAACGGCGCGCCGCGCAGCTCGATGGCCACCGACAGCATCGCGTAGAACGCAAACAGCACCGGCATCGTCAGCAGCATCGGCACGCAGCCGCTGGCCGGATTGACGCCACGCTCGCGATAGAGCGTCATCATCTCCGTGTTCATCTTTTGCCGCTCGGGATCGGTGACCTTGTACTTCTCGTAGCGCTTCTGGATCGCCTTGACCTCGGGCTGCAGCGTCTGCAGCTTCCGCATCGAGACCAGGCTCTTGTGCCGGAGCGGCGCCATCACGGCGTTGATCAGCAGCGTCAGCACGATGATCGACCAGCCGTAATTGTGGATGTACTTGTTGACCCACTTCAGCGCCGTGAGCAGCGGAACGACCAGCCACGCGAAGATGCCGAAGTCGATCGCGCGCACCATGCTGATGTCGGCGCTCTTGAGCGTGTCGAAATCCTTCGGGCCGAAGAACGCGCGCACCGGCGTGCTGTCGGACGCGTCGGCGGTCCAGGACACGAACGTCCGGACCAATCCTCCCGTGTCCCCGGGAACCGGCAGCGACACGGGCGTGTAGGTCACGCCGAGCGGCTGTCCCTGTCCGACGAGCGCAAAGAGGAAGTAGTGATCGGCGACGCCCGCCCATCGGAGCGCGCCCTGGTAGCGCGGCTGCTCGGCAATGTCCCCGGCGTCGAGGCGCTCGACGCTCGAGCCGTCGGAATAGAGCGCTGCGGGCGGGTAGTAGTACGTGCTGCCGCCGGTCGTATAGCCGTCGCCGAGAGAGGCGCCGAGCGCGAACTGGAACGGCG
This sequence comes from Acidobacteriota bacterium, assembly GCA_030855205.1. GTDB lineage: Bacteria > Acidobacteriota > Vicinamibacteria > Vicinamibacterales > SCN-69-37 > JALYRV01. The sequence continues at coordinate 18,198 of JALYRV010000051.1, forward strand.
TCTTCGTGCCGGCTCTGTCGAGCGACGCCGCGGCGTCGAACGTGTACGGGTGGCCGTTGGCGTTGAAGACGAACGTCTTGCGCGCGGTGAGGCCCGCGGCGTCGCGATACTCGAAGCCGAGCGACGCTGTCTCTCGCGCGACCGTGATTGCGTCGGCCGTCGGCTTGAAGAGCGCGTTGGCCAGCACGGAGTCGAGCGCGGCGTCGCCGGTCTTCAGCGCGAAGGGACGCGCCTCGGCGGCCGGCAGCTCCGCAGGCACGAGGTCGAGCGGATTGCCGTCGCTCCCTTTGTACTGCTTCAGCCGCCAATTGGTGAGCACCGCGCCGCGCGTGCTGAAGACGGCGCGCACCGTGTCGGTGTCGACCACGATGGCGCGCGCGGCGGCATCGGCGACGAGCGCGGCCGGCATGTCGACAGGCGCGGCCGGTATCGCGG
>JALYRV010000217.1 GCA_030855205.1 Acidobacteriota bacterium
CGACCACACCCTGCGCCAGCAGCGACGAAAAGTCGCCGCGCCGAACCGCGTCGGAGGGCACCGTGGAATACGTGTCGAAGATGTCGTCGGCGCGGTTGCCGCTGTAACTGAAGTTGAAGTTCGTGCGGCGCGTGCCGTCGTAGAGCCCGGGAATCTTGACCGGCCCGCCGAGCGTGACGCCGAAGCGCTGGGTGAGATAGTCGTCTTCCTCGCGCGTCTCGCCTCGCAGCGAGTACGGCGCCGCGTTGAGCGGCGAGCCGCCAAGCGTGTACGTCGCCGATCCCTGCAGCCGGGCCGCGCCCCCCATGCGTCCGCCGAACCCGCCCCCCTCGCCCGGGCCAAAGCGGCCAAGCTGTTCGGCCATCGCGCCGGGAGGTCCGCCGCCGCCAGGCCCCCCCTGCCGCATGCCGGGCTCGAAGTCGCCGCGCTGCATCGCATCCATCCGCTCGTTGAGCATGCCGCGATCGATCTGCCCCTGATTGCCCGCGAGCGTGACGGCCTCGGTCGCCGCTTCCGTGGAGAAGCCGGGCGGCAGCAGCTGCCGCGCGGCCGCCTGCTCGTCCGGATCATCGGGCGGCGCCGCATTCTGCGCCGTGGCCTCTGGCTGCAAGGTCAGGCTCGAGAAGCGAGTGCCCGGCCCGCCCGCGCGCCCTGGCGCCGCCGCCGGTGCGCCCGCCACCGGTGTCGCGGGACGCAGCGCGCCTCTGACCGCCAGCGCCATCGTCAGGTCGACCTTTTGATCGCAGGCCGGCTCTGCCGCGATCGTAATCACGCGCTCCACCGGCGCGAACCCCATCATCTCGGCGCGCAGCGTGATCGCCGCACCCCCACGCACGCGAAGCCGGAACGCACCGTCGACATCGGTCGAGCTCGACCCGGCTCCCGCGACCGCCAGCGTGACGCCCGGCAGCGGCGTCGCGCCGCTCGTGACGACGCCAGTGACAACGCAAGGCGGCGCCTGCGCCGGAAGAGGCGCCTGCCCGCTGGCGGACAGGTGCCAGGCGGCGGCGATGACGAGAGAGCCGAGCGGAAGGCGGTAGCGCATCGAATGTTTGACCGGTCAGAAGGTTACGGCGTTTAGTCTCGATTCTTTATACGCCGCCCGGGCGGCGGCCGTGTCCCGGGCCCCCGACGCGCTGCAGCTCGTGCCGGCTGTGCGTGCGGCCATCTGGAGTGTCGACGCCGACCAGCCGCTGACGCGCGTCAGCACGCTCGATGAGACCTTGCTGGCGCAGAGCGCGCAACGCCGTTTCCAGACCGTGCCGTTCACGATCTTCGCGGTGCTTGCGCTGGTGCTCGCCTCGATCGGCACGTACGGCGTCATCGCGTATCTCGTGTCGCAGCGGACGCCGCAGATTGGCGTGGGCATCGCACTCGGCGCGAGCCGAGCGCTGGTCGGCGTCGCAATCACGGCGTGTCTCATCGCGGTGCGACAGGCCGCGAATATCAGTCCGACGGTGGCGCTCCGGTACGAATGAGCGAGCCTGGCGGCAGCCAACCGCGCCGGCCCTCCGGCGTTTCGACAAGGAGGTAGCCGCTGAACTCCGCGAGCACGGGCAGCCGCGTGCCCGCGGCGATCCGCGTGATCACGACCGCTTCCGGTGATGGCCCCTCGCGGAGATCCGCGGCGGCACCGGCACGCATCGGCCGCAGCGGCGCGTCGGCCGCGACGACGCTGCGCGCGTCGACGAAGCCCTCGCGCCCGTCGGGCAGGGAGACTTTGAACACACCTCCCGTCGCGGCGGTGACCTGCACCGCCGTCATCGCGGGCAGCGCTCCCGGCGTGCCGCCTGCCGCGCCCGAGAGCGGCCGAAGCGGCGCCGGAATCCTCAGGCGGCCGAGACGCCCAATCAGGGCAACGGCGCCGGAAGGTCTCGCCGGATCCCGATCGGACGAGCGTATGGACGGCAGCGGATCGATCGGCCCGCCCCGATAGATCCCGAAATGCAGATGGGGCGCGGTCGAGGACGCATTGCCGGTGTTCCCCACGTATCCGATAACGTCGCCCGCCTTGACCGTCTGCCCCTCGCGAGCCGCCCAGTCGTGCAGGTGCGCGTAGTAGAGCGACTGGCCGTTCTCCGTGTCCGACAGCCAGATGACCCGCCCGCCGATCGCGGTCGTGTCGACCGACCGGACGATGCCGGCAGCCCCGGCGAGGACGGGCGTGCCGCGCGGCGCGAAGATGTCGACGCCGTGATGATCGCGGCGCCCGCCGTCGCGCGCGTCGCCGAATACGCTCTGCACGTCGCGATCACCTGCGCGATCGACGGGAAAGCGAAGCGATGCCTCCGTGCGCTGCACGATCGTGTATCGTCCCCCGCGCAGGAGCTCCGGCTGAACCCGCACGATGTACGCACCGTCGGCGCGCGAGACATAACGCAGGCCGGCGCCGCCGGCGTCGACGCTGAGAACACGTTCCGGCGCGCCCTCCGTGACCCTGAACAGATCGATGAAGAGCTGCCCGGGCTGCGCCGACTCGATCGTCACGCTCGCCGTCAGCACGCGTCCGCGCGGTAGCTCGACGCGGTATCCGGCCGCTGATGGCACCGCGGGATCGAAATAGCCGGTCTCGTGAAACGGAAGGCTGACCTGTTGAGGCGCGTCGAGCGCCTTGCGCGCGCTGGCCAGCCACGCGGCGCCCGCAGCCGACGTGTCGAGCCCCGCGCTTGCGAGCGATGCCGCGTACGTTTCGTGGGCCGAGCGAGCTGGCGCCCAGCGTGAGAAGGGGCTGCTGCCGCCACATCCGGCCGCAAGCACGAGCAGCAGGATCGGGAGATGGCGCTGGCTGAACGGTCTCATCGCCGCGACATCACTCTCGCAGCGGCCGTCTGATCGACACGGCGCTCATCACGCGGAAGGAATACTCGTAGCGACCCTCGATACGATGGAGGCGCGCCGACGTCTCAATCAGCGCCTCCGGCGCTGGACGGAACGTACGCGCGATGCCCGCTTCCGAATAGTCGCGCGTGCCGATGTACCGCGCGCCGCCGCGTGTGAGCGACATGTAATTCGGATCCCCCTCCACCTTGATGAAGTCGCGGCCCCGGAAGAACAGCGCGTGCCCGCGCCAGCCGCTGCGCTCGGCCGCCGCACGGCCCAGTATCGCCCTGCCATCGAGCGAACGATCCGGCTCGGCGCGGTCCGGTACGTAGCGTGATACGAGACCGTAGGTCTCGAGCGTCAACCGCGCGCCTCGCGCCTCGCGCCCGACGCTGACGCCGGAGGCGAGGACGGAGCTGTCGTTGACAGGGCCCGACGCAAACAACTGCCCCCCCTCGTGCACGATATGCGCCTGAAACGGCACCGACAGCCAACCCGTCACGCGTGCCTCTCCGGCCACGCCGACATCGAAACGCTCGCGGTGCGCCGGCGTGTTGAGCTGTTGCCAGTTGATCCACATATCGTGACGCACGGTCTTGCCGGCGAACCGCCACTGGAGTCCCGCTTCGTATGGCCGTTCGAACGCGAGCGTTTCGCGCTGAATCGCCGGCAGCAGTCCATGCGGGCCTGTGCGGTCGGGTCCCGCGGGCACGCCCGCGACGGGGGCGATCAGCGTGCCGAACAGGAAGGTCGACCGAGGACCGCCGGCGCGCAGCGTGAGCACCGGTCGCGCGAGATCGAAAGAGCGGTCGCTGCCGAACCGGCGCACGCCGAAGCCGCCCGCGACAATCGTGAGGCGGTCGCCCAATGGCACTTCCAGCGCGAGCGTCGCCGCGGCGCCCAGGATCGTCTCTCCCTCACGGAACGGGTTGCGGAACTCGGTGTTGTCGCCGAAGAAGAGGATGTCAGCGGCCACGCGGACAGGCTGCTGCGCGGCAGCGGCCGCAGGAGCCAGCATAAGGAAGGCAAGCGCGAGAATCCGCGGCGGTATCGCGGGCATGTGCTCTACGATATCGGAACCTGTGCGGACCGCCCGACTTTTGTGTCTCGTCGCGACGTGCATGGCGCTGTCTGCGCCCCTGGCCGCGCAGACAGCCGGTCCGTCCGTCCCCGACGATCCGTTTCTCAGACGCAGCTGGAATTTCCAGCTGGCCTCGCATGCCGCGGCCGAAATCTGGAACTACAACGGCAATCACGAAGAGATGTACGGCTTCGTGCCTGGCATCAGCTACGGCGTCAGTGACGCCGTCGCGGCCGTCGTCAGTTTCCCGATGTACTACGTCGACCAGAGGGGCGTGAATGCGTCGCTGGTGGGCGTGACCTTCGGGCTCCGAAGCCGGCTCTATCGGCGCGGGCGCATGTCCGTGTACTTCGATTTCGACGTCGGCATTTCCGCGGCCGATACCTACACGCCCCCACGCGGCACGCGCTTCAACTATCTCGCGCTCGGCACGATTGGCGTGATGGTCCCGATTGGGCCGGGCCTGCAGTTGATGGCGGGCCTGCGCCTCGCGCATCTGTCCAACAACGGCCTGGCGGGCCGTGAACGGAATCCCGATATCGAGGCGCTCGGTCCGCAGATCGGCGTGCTCCGCCGCTTCTGACTCGCGCTATTTGTGGCGCGTGCCGCGTTTGATCACCATGTCCACCCGCTGGAGCAGCGCGATATGGCGCAGCACGTCGCCGCGCACCGCGATGATGTCGGCGTACTTGCCGGGCGTAATCGTGCCCACCTGACTGTCGGCCTTCATCGCCACCGAGGGCCAGTACGTCGCGCCGCGAATCGCCGTCATCGCATCGACGCCGAGGATGTTGACCCACGCGTCGAGCTCGCGCCAGGTCGACGAGCTGTGGAACTTCATCGGGATGCCGCTGTCGGTGCCGACGAGCATGACCACGCCCGCGTCGCGCAACTGCTGGAACTTGCGCGCGAGCGTCGGCCGCCGGATCGGCGTGAGCTGAAAGTACGGCAGCCGGTCGGGGTGCGCGATGGACTGACGGATATCCTTGATGATCTCCGGCGTGAGGCCCACCTGCCACGCCGGGTCGTCGAGCTGTTCGGGATTGTCGCGCAGCGATTCGTAGTTCAGCAGTCCTTCGATGGTCGGTGTCCAGTACAAAGGCCCGCGGCTCATGTTCGCCGTGCGCTCGCGAAGGGCGGCGACGATGTCGGCAGGATACTCGGGCGCGCTCGAGAGCCCCGTGTGCTCGAAGTTGTCGACGCCGGCCATGAGGCCGCGACGAATCTCTTCCGGCCGATGCGAGTGCCCCACCACCATCAGCCCGCGCGCGTGCGCTTCGTCGACGACGGCGTGCACTTCTTCCAGCGTCATCTGATCCTGATCGATCAGCTTGATGCAGTCGACGCCGGCGTCAGCGAGCCGTTTCACTTTCGCGCGCGCATCGTCGATCCCCTTCACGCCCCAGCGAAATTCTTCCGTGCCTGGATAGGCCTCGTGCTGAATGAAGGGTCCTGAGACGTAGAGCGTCGGGCCCGGGAGCGTGCCTTTGTTGATCCTGTTGCGGACGTTGACGCTCGCCTCGAGCGGTCCGCCGAGGTCGCGGGCGCTCGTCACGCCTGCCATGAGCAGCTGTTTCGCGCCGGCCGGCATGATCACCGACTCGAACTGCGACGGGTACGTC
>JALYRV010000218.1:0-4517 GCA_030855205.1 Acidobacteriota bacterium
CTCCGGACTGTCGGGAACTGAAAGAGATCGATGTTCGAGATCGTGATCCTGAGCCGTTGCTCGATCAGCGCGCCAAGGCGCGCGACCAGCAGCGAGTGCCCGCCGACGTCGAAGAAGCTGTCCTCGAGGCCGAACCGCCCGGTTTCGAGCACCTCTTCCCAGATCTCCGCCAGCTCGCGCTCGTATGGATGCGCATAGCGCCGCTCGAGATCGGCGTGGAGCGGCTTCGAGTATTCAGGCTTCGGCAGCGCGGCGACGTTCGCCTTGTTGTTGGGCAGCAGCGGAATGGCGTCGAGCGTGACGAACGTCGACGGCACCATGTAGTCGGGCAGCTTCTGCTTCAGGTACGCGCGCAGCTCAGATTCGGCGGGGCCATGCTTTTCGCGATACAGCATGTACGCCACGAGCCGGACATCGTCCACCTGATCTTCGCGCACGACGATGATGGCGTGCTTGACCTCTGGGTGTGCGGCGAGGTGATGCTCGATCTCTCCGAGCTCGATGCGATAGCCGCGCACCTTGACCTGCCGGTCGGCGCGCCCGAGAAACTCGATCGCGCCGTCCTGACGATAACGGGCGAGGTCGCCGGTCCTGAAGAGCCGGCCGTCGCTCCACCGATCCGGCACGAACGCGGCGCTCGTGAGATCCGCCTTCCCGAAATATCCGCGCGCCACACCCGCGCCGCCGATGTACACCTCGCCTGTCATGCCGATCCCTACCGGCTCGCCAGCCGCGTCGAGCAGATGTATCGAGGAGTTGTGAATGGGATGGCCGATCGGCACCGCGAGAGACGCCTCGTCACGGCGACACTCCCAGTGGCAGACATAGATCGACGCCTCGGTGGGCCCGTACAAGTTGTGCAGCTCGCGTGGGAATTCCGCGAAGACATCGGCCTGCAGCCGCGCCGGCAGCGCTTCGCCGCCCGAGAAGATGCGCTGAATAGAGGGGCAGGCCGGCAACAGGCCCGAGTCGACGAACGCGCGAAGGGCGGACGGCACGAACTGGACCTGCGTCACGCCGGCCCGCGCGATCAGCGCGGCGAGGCTCTCGGGCGCCTGCAGCTCCTCGCGCCGGCCGACCACGACACGCGCGCCGCTGACGAGCGGCAGGAACAACTCCCAGACGGCAATGTCGAAGTTGATCGAGGTCTTGAGCAGAACCGCGTCGGCCGCAGTCAGGGGGAACCTGTCCCGCATCCACAGAACGTAGTTGCACGCTCCCTCGTGGGGCACCATCACGCCCTTCGGTTTCCCTGTCGATCCCGAGGTGTACATCACGTACATCAGGGCCGCCGGATCGATCCGGGGAGCGGGGAGCGGCTCGTCGCTCAGGCTGTCGATCCGCGCGCGCTCGGTGTCGAGCGCGACGATGGCCGCCGACGGGGCCGCCAGCCGCGCCGCCGCGCCCGCATGCGCGACGATCACGCCGAGCCCGGCGTCGTCAATGATCTGCGAGACGCGATCCGCCGGGTAGTACGGGTCGAGCGGCACGTAGACGGCGCCTGCCTTGAGCGTCGCCAGGAGCGCGATCACCAGGTCGACAGAGGGTTCGACGTGAATCCCCACGAGCGTGCCGGGCTGGACGCCGCGCGCGATCAGATGGCGTGCGAGCCGGCTCGCGCGACGGTCGAGCGCTTCATACGAAAGGCGCTCCTCGCCGCAGACGAGTGCCGTCGCCGACGGCGTGCGAACCGCCTGCATCTCGAACAGGCGGCACATCCCTTCGTGCCGCGCATTGTCGGACGTGGTCGCGTTCCATCCGTCGATCCTGGCGAGGTCGGCGTCGCTCGTCAGCCGGTAGGCGCCGATGCTCATCGACGGCCGCTCGACGACATCCGACACCAGTGACGCGTAGCGCTCGAGGAACCGTTCGATCGTCGCGTCGGCGTACAGGTCGCGGTCGTACGTCAGTCGCACGTCCCACCCGGACCCTTGGTCGTGGACATCGAGCACGAGGTCGTACTTCGCGCCCGCGTTGCCGTGTTCCTCGACAACCGCCGTGAGCCCGTCACTCACGGCACCGCTGAACAGCCGCTCGTGAAACGCGAACATCACCTGGAAGATCGGAGACTGCGCCAGGCTGCGCTCGGGCCGCAGGAGCTCGATCATCTGCTCGAACGAGAAGTGCTGGTGCGCGAAGGAACTCAGGCAGGTTTCGCGGACGGCGGCGACGACGTCCTCGAACGGCTGGCCGGCCGAAACCCTGGTGCGGAGAGCGAGGGGGCTCGCGAAGAACCCGACGAGATCCTCCAGCCCGGCATGCCGCCGGTTCGCCACCGGCGATCCGACAATCACATCGTCCTGCCCCGAATAGCGATACACCAGGACCTTGAACACCGCGAGGAGCACCATGAACGGCGTCGCGTGCAGGCGCCGCGCGAGCCGATGCACACCGGTCTTCAGCGTGTCATCGATGCGGAGCGCGCGGCGCGCTCCCCTGAACCGGCGAACCGTCTGGCGCGGATAGTCGACAGGCAGCGTCAGCGAGAGCGCACTGCCCCGCAGGTGTTCCTGCCAGAAGGCGCGCGCCGCCGGTTCCTCGCGCGCGGCCATCGCCGCCTGCCACGGCACCCAGTCGCGGTACTGCAGCGCGCCGTCCCCGGCGTCGGCGGCGTGCCCGGCCCGGATACGGCGGTACTGGCGCGCGAGATCGCTGCAGAAGACATTGATCGAGCGGCCGTCGAAGACGGCGTGGTGGACGGTGACGAGGAGCTCGTGCAGCGTGTCGGAGCAGCGGACGAGGCGCAGCCTCAGCAGCGGCGCCGCCTCGAGCGCGAACAGCCGGCCGCTGTCGGTGGCGCGCAAGAGATTCATTTCCTCAGCGCGCGCGTCCTCAGAGAGCAGCGTGAGATCCGAGAGCGGCAAGGCTATCTCGCCGCTCTGCACGGCAGCCTGCATCAACCGTCCATCCTGCAGACGCAGAGCCGATCGCAGCACCTCATGACGGGCGACGACCGCGGCGATGCTCTTCTCAAGAGCGGGGATATCGAGCGCGCCGTGCAGTGCGAGCGAGAACTGCATGTTGTATGCAGTCAACTCGGGGAACGTCTGCGTCAGCAGCCACAGGCTGCGTTGCATGTCGGAACCCGGATAGGCCGCGCGGGCCGGCAGCGGTTCGAGCGGCGCGCGGCGCTCCCCTTCCGTCGATCCCAGCGTGCCCGCGAGATCCGCCGGCGTCGGGTGCTCGAAGAAGACGCGATAGGGCACGTCGACGTCGAGCGCATCGCCGATCCTGAGGATGGCGGCCGCGGCGCGCAGCGAGTCGCCGCCGAGGTCGAAGAAGTCGTCGTGCACGCCGACGCCCTCGAGGCCGAGCGACTCTTCCCACACTCGCACGAGCTGCCGCTCACGTAGCGTGCCGGGCGGCACGAACGCGTACGCGAGCGCCGGGCGGTTGCGTCCGGGGTCGGGCAGGCGGGCGCGATCGACCTTCCCGTTTGCAAGCTTCGGGAAGGCGTCGAGCATCACGAAGCTTGCGGGGATCATGTAATCCGGCAGCCGCTCCGCGAGGAACGCGCGCAGCTCGTCGACCGCCGCATAGCGCGCGAATTGGAACGTGACGTACGCGACGAGCCGCTTCTCGCCATCCTCTGCCTCCCGGCAGAGCACGACCGCCTGCCGCACGGCGGCGTGATGCACGAGCGCCGCTTCGATCTCGCCGCACTCGACGCGATAGCCGCGGATCTTGACCTGGAAGTCCTTGCGGCCGATGAACACCAGATCGCCGCGCTCGTCAACACGCGCAAGATCGCCGGTGCGGAACATGCGGTGAGGATCGTCGGCGTCGAACGGATTGCGGACGAAGCGCGCGGCCGTCAGCTCCGGCAGATTCCTGTAGCCGGTCGCCACGCCTTCGCCGCAAATGCAGAGCTCTCCGGGCTCGCCCGGCGCCGCCTCGCGCATCAGGTCGTCGGCAAGATAGACGCGCGTTCCGGCGATCGCCCGGCCGATGGTGACCGGCCGTCCCGCATGGAGCTCGCCAGCGGTCGCATTTGCGGTGGCCTCGGTAGGCCCGTATAGATTCCAGAGCCTCAGTGAGGGCCACAGCCGCACCGAGCGCTCGACGAGCTGCGGGCTCGCGGCTTCACCAGAGAGAATCACCCCGCGCGGGCCCGCGACCTCGCGACCGCCCTCGCGCTCGCGCTCGGCGAAGCCGACCAGCTCACTCCAGAGTGTCGGCACGCAGTAGAGGCCGAAGTCCGGGTGCCCGCCGTACCACTCGACCAGCCGCTCCGGCTGACGCACGGTGTCCGCACGGAAAATGTGGAGCGTGCGCCCGAGCAGCAGCGGCGTGTAGAACTGCGTCACGCCCGCCGCGAAACAAATCGAGGCCGACAGAGGCAGGTCGAGATCCCCGAGCGCGGGCCGCAGATGCTCGCGATGCCATTGCAGGTAATAGCCCAGGCTCTCGTGCGGGACCATCACCCCTTTGGGCACACCCGACGAGCCCGAGGTGTAGAGAATGTAGGCCGTGCGGCGCGCATCGAACGGCACCGCGACATCGCCGCCGCGCCATTC
>JALYRV010000218.1:4557-5513 GCA_030855205.1 Acidobacteriota bacterium
AACACGAACCCCGCGCGCTCAGCCGGTTCCGACGAGGAGATGGGGACGTAGGCTCCGCCGGCTTTCAGCACGCCGAGGATGGCGACAGCGGTCAGGGGACCGGGATCGAGCGCAATACCGACCGGCGCGCCGGGAGAGACGCCCAGATCGAGCAACAGCCGCGCGAGCCCGTTGGCTGCGCGGTTCAGGCGCGCATAGGTCCACGCCGCCCCTTCGAACTCCAGGGCCACCGCGTCCGGCTGTTCGAGCACACGAGATTCGAAGCCCCGCACCACAGAGCGCTCTGCTCGCTCGGCGACCGCGATGATGTGTTCGTGCATGCCGAAGTCTGAATGCGGCGGAACGCGGGTGTCTGGACCTTTAATGAAAGACAGACCTGCCGGAATGGCCGTCCCGGCAGGGCGTCAGTGAACCTCGAAGGGGACGCGTCTAGTTCTTGCCCTTGATGATGTTCGTGACCGCTTCGCGGTGCTCGTGCATCTTCGCGGCGGCGCGCGGCGCCTTGCTCTTGTCGGGATGATGTTCGTGGGCGATCGCCTCAAACGATTTGCCCGCCTTGATGTCCGTGACGATCTTCTTGATCTTGGCGGCCACCACCGCGTCAGTGGTGAAGCGCGCGATCGTCTTGTCGAGATCCTCAGGATGCTTGCCCGACTTCACATCGGCGATGCACGCCAGGATGTCCTTCTTGACGACAGGATCCTTCGTGAATCGATCGACGATTTGCTCTGCTTTCGTTGCCATGCGACGTCCTCCAAAGAACTGCAGAGACAAATGACCCGACCCGGCCGGACTGCCGGCGTCGACGCCAACTGGACTGTGCAGATAAGGCGCAACAATGGCCGAGCCGCACCGTCTTGTCAAGCCCGCGACACGGCGCGGAAGGCCGAAATCACCGCATGTCCCGTCGCGAGCGGCGTCACGGTTTCCTCGGCCAGCCCCGCACGGTGCAGCAG
>JALYRV010000219.1 GCA_030855205.1 Acidobacteriota bacterium
ATCGGCTCGTCGTGCTCCAGACGAGCACGCCTCCGCCGCCCGAAACCTGGATCGCGGTCAGCGTCGAGCCGGCCCTTCGGGGCCGTGGCGGCGCCGCGCGTCCTGACGGGCCGCAGGCGTTCACGGTGCAACTCGAGCCGGCGTTCTTCATCGACGGCTTCCACTGTCATGCCCAGTGCGACCCGTCCGACTGGAATCCCGTGCGCATGCGCGCGCCAGTGGCCGTGCGAGACGCGGCCGCGGCCATGACGGTCGCAGATATCTCGACGCCGGTATCGCCGCGCGCGGTGACGCGCGCCGGGGCGCGCACACCCGCGGCTGACGAAGACGCCGTGCCCGCCGTCACGCTCGAAGACGCGGGTTTCGCGGCGCAGCCGGCGGCACGCACCTACGCCGTGACCGTGGGCGCCGCGCTGCGCTCCGCCGATGGGCAGATGCTCGGCTACCCCTGGCTCGGCGTCGTCGAAAACTGGCACGCCGGTGCGTTCACGAGCTTCGGCGACGGCCACGGCGTCTGGGAGAAGACGGGCGGCGCGGTGCTGCCGTTCTCGGCGCGCAACATGCGCAACGTCACGCAGTGGGTGCGCCGCATCGGCGTCGCCGACCTGATGGGCCGCGTGCTCGCGATCGCGCGCGATGGCGGCCGCGTGCCCCCTGACGACACAGGAGTCGCGCGCTCGCTGACGATCGTGCCCGATCAGATTCAGGCACACGGGCTCGACCTGAGTGCCGCGCTCGGCGCCGGCGGCACGGGGCTCGTGTGGTCGGCGATCCGCGACGGCGCGCCGCTGGCGCGGTCGAAGCCCCTGACGCCGGGTGCCACGAAATCGTCAATCGTGCAGGTGACGAACCTGGGCGTGACGGTGAAAGATGCGCCGTCCGGCACGCTCGTGTTCGTGACCCGTCTCGACACTGCGGCTCCCGTCGCGGGCGCGGCCGTGTCGCTCATCGGCACGAACGAGCAGGTCGCCTGGCGCGGCGTCACCGGGGCCGACGGCATCGCGATGGCGCCGGTTGGCCTGCGCGATGCGGACAAGACGTGGGAGCTCGCGTTCATCGCGGTCGCTGAGAAGGACGGCGACATCGCGTATGCCGCGAGCGACTGGAACGAAGGTGTCTCGCCGTGGGAGTTCGGACTGGCGTACCAGCCGCAGCCGCCGGCGGGATCGATCCGCGGCACCGTGTTCACCGACCGCGGCGTCTATCGCCCCGGCGAGACACTGCACCTCAAGACGATTCTCCGCAGGTCCAACGCCGGCGCGATCGAGCTCCTCCCCGCCGGCACGTCTGTCACCGCCGTCGTGCGCGACAGCCGCAATCGCGAAGTCGATCGCCGCACGCTGACGCTCAACCGCTGGAGCAGCGCGGAGTGGACCTTCACCGTGCCGACGCCGGGATCGCTCGGCTCGTATTTCGTGAGCGTCGAGTTGCCCGACGACAAGCCGGCCGCACCGGCCGCCACGGCGGACGAGCGCCCGGACTACAGCTACCTTCGCCGCGTCGGCGGGTCGTTCCTCGTCGCCGCGTACCGGCGCCCCGACTTCAGTGTCGACGCGACGCTCGGCCCGGCCGCAGGACTCGCGACCGCGGGCGCCACGCTGGGGGCCACGGCGCGCGGCCGTTACCTGTTCGGTGCCGCGATGGCCGGGCGCCCGGTGCGCTGGACCGTCACGCGCAGGCCCGTGTTCGACGCGCCTTCCGCTGTCCGCGAGGTCTATCCCGAACGCCTCTGGACGTTCGTCGGCTACAGAGACGCGGTGCGGCGCGAGGAAGCGCCAGTTCGCAGCAACGAGGAAGCGCTCGCCGCCGGCGGCACGTTCGCGGCACAGGTCGCGACCGAGCGCAACGCCGGACTGCCCTACGAGTACACCTTCGAGGCCGAAGTCGAGGACGTCTCGCGCCAGCGTATCGCCGGGCGCGCGACATCACTCGTGCATCCCGCGCCCTGGTATCTCGGCATCCGCCAGACCAACTCGCTCGTCTCCGGCGGCCAGCCGCTCACCACCTCCATCGTCGCCGTCACGCCCTCCGGACAACCGGTCGCCGGGGTACCCGTGACGGTCACGCTCAACCGCGTGCAGTGGCACAGCGTGCGCCGCGCCGAGAGTGAGGGGTTCTACACATGGGACTCGGAGAAGCGCGTTACGCCCGTCACCTCCATGAAGGTGACCTCCGCCGCCGAGCCCGTTTCACTGCAAGTGCCCGTCCCGGAAGGGGGCTCGTATGAGATCGTGGCCTCGGCAACCGATCCCGACGGCCGCGTGTCGACGTCGGAATGGTCGTTCTACGCGATGGGCGCTGGCTACACGGCCTGGGAACGGTACGACCACCAGCGCATCGATCTTGTGCCGGAGAAGACGTCGTGGCGTCCAGGTGACTCGGCCCGCATCATGATTCAGTCGCCGTGGGAAACGGCGACGGCGCTCGTCACCGTCGAGCGCGAGCGCGTGCGCTCGCACCGCACGTTTGCGCTCACGTCGACGCAGCAGACGATCGACGTGCCCATTGTCGAAGGAGACATTCCGAACGTGTTCGTCTCGGTCCTCCTCGTCAAGGGCCGCACGTCCACCGATCCCGGCCGCGACGGCTCCGACCCCGGCAAGCCCGCGTTCCGTCTGGGCTACACCGAGCTGAAGGTCGACGATGCGCGCAAGCGCCTGTCGGTGGAGGTGTCGGCCAATCGCGAGGAGTATCGGCCCGCCACCGAAGCGCGCGTGTCCGTGGAAGTGAAGGACCCCGCCGGTCGCGGGGCCGTGAGCGAAGTCACGCTCTGGGCCGTGGACGAAGGGGTGCTGCAGCTCACCGGCTTCACCGCACCCGACGTGCTCGCGTCGGTCTACGAGCAGCAGGCGCTGCAGGTCATGACATCCGACTCGCGCGAGCGCATCGTCAGCCGCCGGGTGATCACGCCGAAGGGCGCGAGTGAGGGTGGCGGCGGAGGTCTCGCGGGAGGGCCCGACATGCGCCGCGATTTCCGCGTGCTCGCGTTCTGGATCGGATCGGTTGAAACGGGTGCCAACGGCCGCGCGCAGACACGCATCAAGCTGCCGGAGTCGATGACCAGCTATCGCATCATGGCCGTGGCGGCGGACGCGGCGTCGCGCTTCGGATCGGGCAAGACGTCGATTCGCGTGAGCCGTCCTGTGACGCTGCGGCCGGTGATGCCGCGGTTCATGACGCCGGGCGACCGCGCCTCTCTTGGCGCGGCGGTCACCAACACGTTGTCTCGCAGCGGCACGGCGACCGTGACCATCGAGAGCGCGGATCCCGCGCTGCTGCGCATCGAAGGGGCCCGCACCGCGCGCGTCACCGTTGCGGCCGGCGCTACGCTGGCCGTGCCGTTCGACGCCACGGCGCTTGCGCCCGGCTCCGCGCGCGTGCGCATTGCGGTGCGTCTCAATGGAGAATCGGACGCGTTCGAGCTGCCGGTGGCCATCGGCGTGATCGCGCCGTGGGAAACGACGGCGGCGCACGGGCAGACGGCCGACCGCGCGGCCGTGCCGATCGTGCCTCCCGCGGGCGCACTCCCTGGCGCCGGCGGCCTGCGGATCGATCTCGCGTCGACGGCCCTCGTCGGCCTCGGCGAAGGCGCGCGCTATCTCGTGGAGTATCCGTACGGCTGTGTCGAACAGCGCGCGTCGCGCACGCTTGCGCTGATGCTGGCGGCGGATCTCGGCGGCGCGTTCCGGCTCGAGGGGCTCGCGCCTGCGGAGTTGCGCGCACGCGCGCAACGCGCCATCGACGAGTTGCTCACCTTCCAGTGCGCCGAAGGAGGCTTCGCGTTCTGGCCCGGACAGTGCGGCGTCAGATCGCCCTATCTCACGAGCTACGTCGCCGACGTCCTCCAGACCGCGGCGAAGCTTGGGTACAGGACCGACGCGACGGTACTCGCGCAAACCTATTCGTATCTCGAGACCGCGCTGCAGCAGCCTGAGGGGACCAACCCCGGATGGGTCACGGCGTATACAGCGTGGCAGGCGTTCACAGTGCGCACGCTCGCGAGAGGCGGCCATCCGCAGGACTCGACGGTGACGCGCCTCTACGGCTTCATCAACCGCATGCCGGTGTTCGCGCTCTCGTATCTGGCCGACGCGATGCGCGCGGCCAAGGCCAACGACCCCAGGCTCGCGGAGATCGAGCGGCGCATCCAGAATTCCATCCGCACGGAGTCGGCGTCAGCGCATGTCGACGAGCTGGATGATCCCGAGCTGCTGTGGCTCTGGAACTCCGACGTGCGCTCCACTGCCATCGTCATGACCGGGTTGATCGACCGCGGCCGCGCGGGCACCCTGGCGCCGTCGATGGCCCGCTACCTGCTCGACGTGCGTGAGGACGGGCGCTGGAACGACACCCAGGAGAACGCCATGGCGCTCACCGCGCTCGTGGCGTACTACCGTGCGTTCGAGTCCACCGAGCCCGACTTCGCCGCCAGCGCACTGCTTGGCACGAAGCCCGTGGCATCCGCGCAGTTCCGCGGGCGCTCGACGGCCGCGGCGACGGCGCTCGTGCCGCTCGCGGACGTGATGGCCGCTGCGGCAGGCGCGGCGCGCGAGCTCGTGCTCGAGAAACAGGGAGCCGGCACGCTGTTCTACGGCGCGCGGCTGCGCTATCAGCTCGACCCCGTAACGGCCCTCGCGCGCGACAACGGCATCCGCATCGAGCGGCGGTTCGAGCCGTTTGCCGAGAACGGCACGCGCCCGGCCGCGACCGCATTTGCCGCCGGCGATCTGGTGCGCGTGGTGCTCACGATTACCGCGCCTGCCGAGCGCCGCTTCGTCGCGGTCACCGACCCGCTCGCCGCGGGCTTCGAGGCCGTCGATGGCTGGTTCCTCACGACGGCGCGCGATCTCGCGCGCGGCGCGTCGGCGTCAGGCGGCGACGACGAGGACGGCGGGTGGCTCGAGCGCATGCGCCGCGGCGGATTCGATCACGTCGAGAAGTTCGACGACCGCGTGCAGTTGTTCGCGACGCGGCTCGGCGACGGACGCCATGAATTCTCGTATCTCGTACGGGCGACGACGGCCGGAACTTTCCTGGCCGCGCCGGCATGGGTCGAGCAGATGTACGCGCCGGAAGTGAACGGACGTACGCCCCCCGCGCGTATCGAGATCCGCAAGTGACACGTTGGACGCGGCGCCGCCGGATCGTCGCGGCAGGCGCGCTGCTGCTCGCGATGGCCGCGATCGCGCGCTACTGGCCGCTGCCGATCGCGCTGATCGATCGCGCCGCGGAGCCGGCGACCCAGGTCTTCGACCGGCGAGGCGCGCTCCTCTACGAAGCGCGCAATGGCGACGGCATGCGCGGCGATCCCGTCGACGCGCGCGCGCTGCCGGCGCACGTCACGGGCGCGACACTCGCTGCCGAGGATCACCGCTTCCGCCGGCATCCCGGTCTCGATCCGATCGCGATCGCGCGATCGCTGTGGGCGAACGTCACGCGCGGGCGCGGCGAGGGGGGCTCGACGCTCACGCAG
>JALYRV010000220.1 GCA_030855205.1 Acidobacteriota bacterium
ACACGGCACGACGTGAAATGCCAGTGAATCCGCCGATGAGGCGCGGCCCTGCCCTTGCTCTGCTCGTCGCCGTGCCTGCAGTGTCCAGACGGACGCGTCCGCTTCTAGCCGCGCTCGTGCCCGCGTGTGGGCCCGTTGCCGTCGGAGCGCAGGCCGTGCCGCCGCCCGATCTCGGAGGGCCCGTCTTCGATGGTAACGCGCCCGCGCATCAGTGGCAGGTGCGCTCATCGCTGCGAGTCGGGAGGCGACTCGAGATCGATGCCGCCTTCGTCCGCACGTCCGCACTCCGCACGCTTGCGGTGCCCGGCTTCTCACGTGCCGAGGCCCGCGCCGAGTTCGAGCTGACGCCGCAGGTGGCGTTGATCGCGGCCGGCCGGAACCTGTTCACTTCCACCCACGCCGCGTTCGCGTCGCCATCGATCGCGACGGCGAGGTGACCATGACGCGCAGTGGCCGCTCCCGCGTGCCACGCCTGCTTCGTGCGGTCGCGATCACGGCCGCACTGCCTCTGATCGTGTCGGGCCAGGCGGTGTCGGTGCACGCGCTCAAGGCGGCGTTCCTCTTCAACTTCGCGAAGTTCACCGAATGGCCCGCGCATGCGCTGTCACCGGGAGAGCCCCTGGTGCTGTGTGTCGTGAACGATCCCGACGTCGGCCAGTCGCTCGCCGAGTTGACGAAGGGGCGAGTCCTCGACGGGCATGCGCTCGTTGTCTGGACGCTGAAGCCCGACTCCAGCGCGCTCGCCGCATGCCGGCTGCTGTTTCTGTCCGGTCTCGATTCGACACGGTCGAAAGCGCTGCTGGAATCCCTTGCTGGTAGACCCATTCTCACCGTCAGTGATCTCGGCCGGTTCGCGGAAGGCGGGGGCGTGGCGGGCTTCTTCGAAGAACGAGGCAGCATGCGATTCGCGATCAACCTCGACGCCGCACGGCGTGCGAGCATTCAGCTCAGTTCGAAGCTCCTCAGTCTCGCCAGAATCGTAAAGGATGATCGTGCCACTCCACGCTGACAGCCCGGCGGCGGCGCGATTCGCGCCGGTGCGCCGCCAGATTCGGCGCCTGTCGCTGTCGCGCAAGCTGACGGCGATGTCTATTGTCACGAGCGCGGCCGCGCTCGTTCTCGCGGGCGTCATGCTCATGGCTTACGACCAGATGAGCGCGCGGCAGCGCCTGCGGCTCGATACCGTCTCGCTTGCCGATGTCATCGGCAACAACAGTACGGCGGCGCTGGCGTTCCGTGACGCGACGGCCGCGGGCGATACGCTTCGGGTGGCCGCCCTCAACCCGCACATCATCTCGGCCGTGGTGGCGGGGAAGGATGGCCGCGTGCTCGCGGAGTACGTGCGCGAAGGCGCCCAGAGGCCCGCACCGCCCGTCAGCCTGACGCCCGCCGGCGGTCCCATCGCGGGTCATGCGTTTCGGCCCGGTGTGCTTCACGTGACGCGCCCGATACGCCTTGACAGCGAGATCATAGGCGCCGTGACAGTTGCGTCGGATCTGGACGAGCTCGGCTCCCGTGCGCTGACGTTCCTTCGCATCCTGGTGGCGGTGCTGCTGGCTGCGTGCGGCGTCGCATGGGCCCTCGCCGCGCGCCTTCAGCGCGTCATCTCCGTGCCGCTGATCGGCCTGGCTGACGTCACCCGCGCCGTAACGCGCGAGCGGCGCTACGATTTGCGCGCCGATGGAGGCGCCAGCGAAGACGAGATTGGCCAGCTGATAGAGGGCTTCAACGAGATGCTCAGTCAGATTCAGGCGAGGGACGCCAAGCTGGTGGAGTACCAGGACGGCCTGGAACAGACCGTCACGTCCCGCACGGCGGAACTGCGCACCACCAACACCGATCTGATAGGCGCGCGTGATCGCGCGATGGAAGCGAGCCGCGCCAAGAGCGAGTTCCTCGCCAACATGAGCCACGAGATCAGAACGCCGATGAACGGCATCCTCGGCATGACCGAGCTCGCGCTCGACAGTGACCTGTCGCCCGAGCAACGCGACTGTCTGACGACGGTGCGCTCCTCGGCGGAGTCCCTCCTGGCTATCCTCAATGACATCCTCGACTTCTCGAAGATCGAATCGCGCAAGCTCGAGCTCGAGGCCGTGCCCTTTGGCGTCGAGACGATGGTACGTGATCTCCTCAAGACCCTCTCGCTCCGAGCCGATCAGAAGGGGCTCGAGCTGCTCTGCGACATCGACCCCGTAGTTCCGGCCGTGATCGTCGGCGATCCCGCGCGTGTGAGGCAGGTGCTGCTCAATCTGCTGGGCAACGCCCTCAAGTTCACCGAACGCGGCCACGTCCTGCTCGAGATCCGGAGCGCCGCGGATGGCGGTGCGCCCACCGCGCTGCACTTCACCGTGCGGGACACAGGTATCGGCATTCCGGCCTCGAAGCACGCGGCCATCTTCGAAGCCTTCAGCCAAGCCGACGGATCCACGACGCGCCGCTACGGCGGCACGGGTCTGGGGCTGACGATTTCGTCCACGCTCGTCGAGATGATGGGGGGGCGTATGTGGGTGGAGAGCGCCGAGGGCGCGGGGAGCGCGTTCCATTTCACCGCGGAGTTCGAGGCCTCGTCAGCGCCGGCGCCGACCGTGCCGCCGCTTCCGCTGATTCTGCCGCGCGTGCTGATTGTCGATGACAACGCGGTCAACAGGCGAATTCTCCAGCAGCAAGTATCGCGCTGGGGCATGAAGCCGACGCTGGTGACCGGCGGAACCGAAGCGCTGGTGGCGCTCTCCGAGGCCGCGGCTGAGGGCGCGCCATTCGGGCTCGTCCTGCTCGACTCGAATATGCCTGAGCACGACGGCTTCTGGGTGGCCGGCCAGATTGCGGCCCGCCCGGCGCTCGCGGGCGCGATGATCATGATGCTGACATCGTCGGGCGAGTACGGCGACGCCGCGCGCTGCCGTGAGCTGCGCCTGCCGGCGTATCTCACCAAACCCGTCAGCGCCAACGACCTGCGCGATGCGATCTGCCGGGTGCTGCAGGCGCCGGTGCGCATCACCGCGCCCGCGGCTGCGCCGGACACGCCCGGCGACGCACTGGCGCCGGCGGCGCGGTCCGTCCACGTGCTGCTCGCCGAAGACAACGCCGTCAACCAGGTCGTCGCGCGCAAACTCCTGACGCGGAGAGGGCACACGGTGGTCGTCGCGGCCAATGGGCGTGAGGCCCTCGCGGCGCTCGAGCACGCCACCTTCGGTATCGTGTTGATGGATGTGCAGATGCCCGAGATGGGTGGGATCGAGGCAACACGCGCCATTCGACAGAACGAGTTCGCCACCGGCGCGCATCAGCGGATTGTCGCGATGACGGCCCACGCGATGAGCGGAGACCGCGAGCGATGTCTCGAGGCCGGGATGGACGGGTACCTCTCGAAGCCGCTCAACTCGAGGCTGTTGTTCGCCGCGGTGGAGGCCGACGGCGTGTCAGCGCAGCCGTCGACGGGCTAGGCCAACTGCGCGACCGCTACGGCTTCTCGAGTTCCTCGAGCCGCGCCATCGCGCTCTCGCGCAGCGCGCGCGCGTCCTGCGCGATGCGCGCTTCGCCGCTGCGCTCGATCTGCGGCATCCGGCGGTCGAGCGCCTCGACCAGCTCGCGCAAGTGCCGCAGCAGCATGTCCGTGGATCGGTCTTTCTTCAAGGGCGCCATCATGGTCTCCCCGCGTCGGGGAGGCTGAAGATGAACGTGCTGCCGTCGCCCACCTGGCTCTCGGCCCAGATCCGGCCGCCGTGCGCATCGACAAGGGATCGCGAAATATAGAGCCCGAGTCCCACGCCGCGGCGATCGCTGCCGATCTGGGCGAATCGATCGAACACTTTCTCGAGGTTGTCCGCATGGATCCCGCGCCCCGTGTCGGAGACCGAAAAGCGAAGCGCGCCGTCCGCACGTGCCGTCTTCACCTCGATATGGCCCCCGCGCGCGGTGAACTTGATCGCGTTCGCGATGAGATTCGCCAGCACCTGCAGGATCCGGTCGTGGTCGAACGTTCCCGTCAGCGATGCGCCCGCCGGCGGCGTGTCGAGCTTGATGCCCTGGATCTGCGCCTCGACCTGGAACAGCTCCACCGCTTCGCACACGAGTGCCTGGGCGTCGCCCGGCAAAGGCGCGACCGCGAGCTTGCCGGCGTCGATGCTCGCCACATCGAGGAGATCCCCGATGAGCCGGTTCATGCGCGCCGCATAGCGCTGGATCCGGTCCGTGCTCCGCAGGATATGCTGGCCCTCGGCAGTCTGCGGGGCATGCGTCGATGCCATCCCCGCGCTCATGACGATGCCGCCGAGGAGGTTTCGGAGGTCGTGACTCACGATACCGAGGAAATCGTCGCGATTGGCGACGGCGTCATCGGACTGCACGCGCTCGGTGAGAAGGAAGCGATCGGTCTTGACCCGCTCGAGCGGCAGCAGCCTGGCGAGGGCCATGACGCTCTCTTCGCGCTCGCGCTCCAGGTTGGCATCCGCGACCGCCCGTTCCTTTCGCAGCGTCTTGTCCTCGATGGCGCGCTCATCAGCCAGCGTCGTGAGCGTCGAGGCGGGCGAGTGCCCGATCTCCGCGTCGGCCTTGGCGCGCGCGACGGCGAGCACGGCGTCGGCATTCCCGCGGGCGCGCTCGAGGACCATGTCGGCGTCCTCTTCCACGGCGGCACGCTTGGCAGCCAGTGCCCTATCGGTTTTTTGCCGCTCGAGGCGCAGGCTCTCGTCGGTCTGATCGCGCTCGGGAGTAGGCTTTTCGGCGTCTCTCGCCACGCGTCATTCTAGCACCGGGTAATCTCGTCACCCTCGGCTCGACCCGCTTTATAATTACGCCCAATGGCCAAGACCAAGCGTGCCTTCAACGCCCAGGCCTTCCTGGAGTCGGCCGGGGTGACCCGGGTCGTCAAGGAGTACGAGCGTTCACACGCCGTCTTCTCGCAGGGGGATCTGTGCGGTCATGTCTATTACATCCAGACCGGCGGAGTGAAGCTCTCGGTCGTGTCGGAGAACGGCAGGGAGGCGGTGGTCGCCATGCTGGCGGGCGGCGACTTCTTCGGCGAGGGCTGCCTCGCGGGCCAGAAGGTGCGCATGTGCACCGCGACCACGATGACCCGCAGCACGATTCTCGCGATGAGGAAGGGAGCGATGGCGCGGCTGCTCCACGAAGAGCATGCGTTCTCCGATCGATTCATCTCGCACGTGCTCATCCGCAACATCCGCGTCGAGGAAGATCTGATCGATCAGCTCTTCAACTCGAGCGAGAAGCGGCTTGCGCGCGCGCTGCTGCTGCTGGCGCGTTACGGGAAACAGGAACGTCCGCACCGAGTCGTGCCGAAGATTTCTCAGGAAACGCTCGCCAGCATGGTGGGCACCACGCGCTCGCGGGTGAACTTCTTCCTCAACAAGTTCCGCAAGCTGGGCTTCATCGAATACAACGGCGAGCTCAAGATCAACAGCTCGCTCCTCACCGTCGTCCTCCACGACTGACGCGGGCGA
>JALYRV010000052.1 GCA_030855205.1 Acidobacteriota bacterium
GCTGGTGATCGCCTGGCGGTAGACGTGATCCTGCACGTCCCCTGCGGCGAAGACGCCCGGAATCGACGTGCGGGAGCCGTCGTGCGTGCAGAGGTAGCCGGTCGCGTCCATGTCGAGCACGCCCTGGAACAGCGACGTGTTCGGATTGTGGCCGATCGCCACGAACACGCCGTCGACGACAAGGGCCTTCTCGTCCCCCGTCTTCGAGTTGCGCAACTTCATGCCGGTGACGGCGCCCGTGCCGCCGTCGAGGATCTCGTCGATCTCGGTGTTCCACTCGAACGAGATCTTCGGGTTCGCGAAAGCCTTGTCCTGCATGATCTTCGACGCGCGCAGCGTCTCGCGCCGATGGACGATGGTGACGTGGCTGGCGAATTTGGTGAGAAAGATCGCTTCTTCCATCGCGGAGTCGCCGCCGCCGACGACGGCGATGGGTTTGCCGCGGAAGAAGAAGCCGTCACACGTGGCACAGGTCGACACGCCGTGGCCGATGAGCGCGCGCTCGGACGGCAGCCCAAGCAGCTTTGCCGACGCGCCCGTTGCGATGATGAGGGCGCGCGTCAGGTACGTCTCGGCCGACGTCGCAACCTTGAACGGCTGCGACGAGAGATCGACCGACGTCACGTTGCCCTGGATGATCTCGGCGCCGAACCGCAGCGCCTGCGCGCGCATCTCGGCCATCAGATCCGGTCCCATGATGCCGTCACGATGCCCCGGCCAGTTCTCGACCAGCGTGGTGAGCATCAACTGCCCGCCCGCTTCGAGCCCCTCAATGAGCAGCGGCTTCAGATTGGCGCGCGCCGCATAGAGCGCGGCAGTGAGACCGGCAGGACCGGACCCGATGATGAGGACGTCGAGCATACGCGGAAATTCTACTCGTTCGGAGGTCCGGGGTTCGCCCGACTCAGACGTGTCTGTCGATGACTTTCTTGAGCGCGTCCTTGTCGACGAGGCCAACGATCTGGTCGACCATCTGCCCGCCCTTGAACACCATGACGGTCGGGATGCCGCGGACCGAGTACTTCATGGCCGTCGCGGGGTTCTCGTCGACGTTGAGCTTGCCGACCGCGACCTTGCCGGCGTATTCGGTTGCCAGCGCGTCGATCGTCGGCGCGAGCATGCGGCACGGTCCGCACCATTCGGCCCAGAAATCGACCACGACCGCCTGCTCACCCTTGAGCACCACGTCGTCCCACGTACCGTCCGTAAACTTCACCACGTTGTCCGCTGCCATGTCCGCCCTCGATTGAAAAGTGAAATCGATTGAAAATTGAACGTCGATCCGCGCGTCAGGTCACCTCAACGCGCCTCTATACACTTTGACATACTCGCTGGCCGATCGGTCCCAGGAGGGGTCCGCTTTCATGCCGTTCTTCTGCAGCGCCCGCCACAGCGGGGCCTTTTCGTAGGCGGCCAGGGCGTCAGCCACACTTGCGCTGAGCGCATCCGGCGTCGGGTCGGCGAACTTGAAGCCGTTCCCCTTCTTCGTCTTCGGGTCGAAATTCTCGACGGTATCGTTGAGGCCGCCCGACGCGCGCACGACGGGCGGCGTGCCGTAGCGGAGGCTGTACATCTGATTGAGCCCGCACGGCTCGTACCTCGACGGCATCAGGAACATGTCTGCGCCCGCTTCGATCAGGTGCGCGAGACGCTCGTCGAAGCCAACGCGCACCGCCACGCGTCCCGGATGCGCGGCGGCGAGACGGCGCCACGCGTCCTCGAGCGCCGCGTCGCCGCTGCCGAGCAGCACGAGCGAGAGGCCTCGCTCGAGGAGCTGCGGCATCGCCGCATGCACGAGGTCGGTGCCCTTCTGGTGCGCGAGACGCGTCACCATCCCCGCAACCGGCGCGTCGGGTCCGCACGTCAGGCCGAATTCGCCGGCCAGCGCTGCCTTGGCGGCCGCCTTCCCCGAGAGGTCACCGGCGTTGTACGGCACGGGCAGATACGGATCGTGCGCCGGGTCCCACACGGACCCGTCGATGCCGTTGAGAATGCCGGTGTACCGGTCCCCTTTTGCGCGCAGGATGCCCTGGAACCCGAAGCCGAGCTCCGTCTCGACCGTCTCTCGCGCGTAGGACGGACTCACCGTCGTGACGTGGTCGGAGAACACGACGCCGCCCTTGAGCGCGCTCACGCGTCCCCAGTACTCGAGGCCGTCGATGGCGAAGAGGCGTGAATCGAGATCGAAGGCCGGCAGCTCGCCGACGTCGAAGAGCCCCTGAAACGCGAGGTTGTGAACCGTGAAGACCGCGGCGCGCGGCACGCCGGGCACTCCCGCGTAGCGCGTCTTCAGATAGACCGGCGCGAGGCTCGCGTGCCAGTCGTGCGCGTGCAGGATGTCGAACGCATGCTCGTGATCGCCGCGTGCCGCATACGCGAGCGCGGCGCGCGACAGCACGGCAAACCGGAACGCGTTGTCGGTGTACTCGCCGCCGTTGTCGCCGTAGAACGAATCCCTGTTGGCGAAGACGGGCTCATTGACGAGCACCAGCCGCATGCCGTCGGCCGTGATCATCTCGCGCAGGGCCACCGACCGCATTCCCTGCGCCAGCGGCACGATCACCTCGCCCGCATCGACCGTATCGGCCGCGAGACCACGGTAGCAAGGCAGCACGAGCGTGACCTCGTGCCCCTGCCGCACGAGCGCATTCGACAACCCCGCCACGGCATCGGCCAGCCCGCCCGTCTTGGCAAACGGCGCGCACTCGGACGCGACCATCAGCACGCGGAGCTTCGCGCCGGACGTCGATCGGGGCTCCCGGGACTGGACCTTCCGGCCCTTCGGCTCACGGCTCACGGCTTTCGGCACCGGCACCGCACGGCCTTCCGCCTTCCGTTTTCCGCCTTTAGTCTTTTTTAGAACCACGAGCCTCCAGCGCTTTGCCAATCTCCGCCTGCCGTGCGGCCTCGGCGTGACGGCCCTGTCTGCTGAACACGTCCGCGAGCACGTAATGGCCGAGCGGCGCGTACGTCGATTTCGGAGCGGCGGCGAGCCCCTTCTGCGCATTGAACGCCGCCTCGTCGAGCCGTCCCAGGTCGAGGCAGAACTTCGCAAGATAGAAGTAGCCCTCGCCGAACTTCGGGTTCAGCTCGATCGCCTTGCGGTACGCCGCCTCGGCCTCAGGGCGCTCCTTGAGCTGCTCATGCAGCCTTGCAAGATTGAAGGCAGCTTTCCAGGCCTCGGGGTGCCGGTCCATCTCTTCGCGATACTCAGCCTTGGCGCGCGGGATGTCGTTTCGCTGCTCGGCGATAAGCGCGAGGTTGTGGTGCGCGAGCTTCACCTCATCACTTTTCGCCAGCGCCGCCCGCACATGCCGTTCCGCATCGTCCAGCTTGCCTCGCTTGAAGGCGACGACGCCGAGGGCATTTTCGGCGGAGGCGACACGCTCGTCGAGCGCGATGGCGCGGTTGAACGTCTTCTCCGCCTCGTCGAGCCGGTTCATGTCGAGATACAGCTCGCCGAGCTGGTAGATGACGTACGCGTTCCTCGAATCCTTCTGAAGGTACCGCTCGTAGCCGATGACCGCCGCCTCGTACTCGCCGAGCGACCGGTAGGCGTTGGCGAGATTGATCGTCGCGAGGTCGTAGTCGGGATTGACGTCGAGCGCGCGCCGGTACTTCTCGAGCGCCATGCGATATTCGCCGCGCTGGAAATACTCGTTGCCGAGCATGATCCACGCGTCGAGGATGTTCGGATCCTGCGCCAGCACCTTCTCGAAGCGCGCGACGGTCTGGTCGCCCGTCTCCTTGCCCGCGTTCTCGTTGGCCGCGAACATCATGTTGAAGATCTCGATCTTGTCTTTCGGAT
Source organism: Acidobacteriota bacterium (assembly GCA_030855205.1). GTDB lineage: Bacteria > Acidobacteriota > Vicinamibacteria > Vicinamibacterales > SCN-69-37 > JALYRV01. Next base: position 3,809 of record JALYRV010000052.1, read on the forward strand.
CAGAGAGCTTCTCGCCGGCCGCCTTCGGCGTCGAGACGAAGCTGCCGATATAGCCGAGCGCCGCGAGACGCTCGCGCGTTTCCGGATCGACGGTCGCCTGCGCGGGGGTCGACGCGTCTGTCACGGCTTCGGCCGACGTCTTGAGCAGCTCCGCGCCGAGCCGCTCCGCCAGCGGCGTGCGGCTGTCGAAGAGATTTTGCTTCTCGCCGGGATCGAGCTCGAGATCGTAGAGCTCGGCGCGCGGCGCGTCGATGAACTTGAAGCGGCCCGTGCGAAGCGCCCTGAGCTCGCTCCATCCAAAATGGTGCCTCGCATACAGGCTCTCGGTGTACGCGTCGAGCTCCTCGGTCTGGCCGCCCGTCAGAAACGGCACGAGGCTGCGTCCTTCGATCGCGGCGTCGCCGGGAATCCCGAGCAGCTCGAGGATCGTCGGCGTGAGATCGTGCGACCGCACGACCGGCGCCACGCGGCGCCCCTTCGACGACCCCGGCGCCCTGATCACCAGCGGCACGCGCATCGTCGCCTCATAGACGAAGAGGCCATGCGTGCCCTCGCCGTGCTCGCCGAGCGACTCGCCGTGATCGCCGGTGATGACGATCACGGTGCGGTCGAGCAGCTTCTTCGCCGTGAGCCAGTTCACCACGCGTGCGATCTGCGCGTCGACGTACGCGATCTCGCCGATGTACGGCCGCCCTTCGAAGCGTGACTTGTAGGGCTCCGGCGGCGCGTAGGGTGTGTGCGGATCGTAGAAGTGCATCCACGCGAAGAACCGGTTGCCCGCGTTCTGCTCGAGCCACGGCATCGCGGCGTCGACGACTTCCGATGCGGGGCGCGCGACGTCGCCCATCGACACGCGCTTGTATTTGCGGAGATCGAAATTGTCGACGTAGGTGTCGAAGCCCTGGCTGATGCCCCACTTGCTGTCGAGCACGTAGGCGCCGACGAAGCCGCCGGTCTTCCAGCCGCGGTCGCGCAGGCGCTCGGCCAGGGTGACGTGGCGGTCGTCGAGAATGAACCCCCCGTTGTCGCGCACGCCGTGCCGCGGCGGCAGCATCCCTGTGAACATCGTCGAATGCGACGGCAGCGTGAGCGGCACGGATGCCGTCGCGGCGTCGAAGATCACGCCCTCCCGCGCGAGCCGGTCGATCGCCGGTGTGGGATCGCCGGCCATGCCGGCGTAGCCCAGCGAGTCGGCGCGTGTGGTGTCGAGGGTGATGAAGATGACGTTGAGGTCGCCGCCGCCGATCGTGCCCGATCCCGCGCCCCCGCGGAGCTCACGCCACCCCAGAATGCCGGCCGCGCCGAGCAGCACGAGCGCCACCGCGGCGACGACGCCGCGCTTCACTTGAACCTCGCGAGCGCCTTGCGCGCGGGCTCGAACTTCGGATTGGCCGCGAGCGACGCGCGGTAATGCCGCTCGGCCGCGGCGCGATCGCGCCGTGCCTCGGCAATGAATCCGAGATTGAAATGCGCTTCTGCCACGCGATGCTTCAACTCCAGCATCTTTTCGTACTGCTCACGCGCGAGCTCGAACGCCTGCATGCGCATCGCCGCCAGCCCGAGATTCGTGCGCGCACGCGCATCGTCCGGATTGAGCTTGACGGCCTGCGCGAGTGACGCGGCCGCCTCCGTGGGCTGCCCTGCCCCGAGACGAATGGTCCCGAGCGTGTAGTGGCCGTAAAACGAGCGCGGGTCGATCGCGAGGCCGGCAGAGGCGCGCGTGATCGCGCCGGCCGTGTCCCCTTTCGCGGCGTGCGCTTTCGCCGCCTCGAAGTGCGGCTGCGCCGATGCCGGGCTGAGCAGCGCCGCGGCGTCGAACTCACCGAGCGCCGCCTCGAACTTCTTCTGCGCGGCGTACGCCTGGCCGAGATAGAGGTGCGCTTCGAAGGCGCGCACGTTCCGCTTGATCAGATCCTGCAGCAGCACAGCGGCCTCGGCCGCCTGCCCTCGCGACAACATGCCCAGCGCGCGATTGAACCGCATGCGATACGCGAGGTAGTCGCCGACGCGGTCCTTCGGATCGTCGCCGCCGGCGGTCGAGCCCGTGGGCGAGAAGGAGCCGACGTAGCCGAGCGCGCGCAGCCGCGCGACCGCCTCCGGATCGGGCTCGCGCGTCTCGGCCGCCGGCGCCTCGCGGAAGGTGCCGGCGATGCGCTGGAGGTCCCCCGCCATGCGTCCCGCGACCTGCTGCCGCGCGGTCAGCACGTTGGTCTTCTCACCCTTGTCGACGCGCAGATCGTAGAGCTCCGGCTTCGGCGCGGCGATGTACTTCCACTCGCCCACACGCAGCGAGCGCAACTCGCTCCAGCCGAAATGCAGCTTGGGGTACCAGCTCTCGGCGTACGACGCCGGCACCTCGGCGCGCGCCACGCCGCGCATCAGGCCGCGCAGGCTCTCGCCGTCGGTCCGGGCGCCCGCGCCGATGCCCGCGAGGTCAGCCAGCGTCGGCGCGATGTCGATGCTGCGCACCTGCTCGCCGACCACGCGCTTGCCGATGCCAGGCCCCGCGACGATCAGCGGCACGCGCAGCGTCGCGTCGTAGATGAAATAGCCGTGATCCCCCTCGTCATGCTCGCCGAGCGACTCGCCGTGATCGGAGGTCACCGTCACGAGCGTGCGAGACGTATCGACGCCTCGCAGCAGCCGCGCGAGCTGCTGATCCGCAAACGCGACCTCCGCGTCGTACGGCTTGCCGGCCATCGCACCGGGCACACCCGCCGGCGCGTCGTACGGCAGGTGCGGATCGTAGTAGTGCACCCAGAGGAACCACTTGCCCGTGCGCCCTTTGAGCCACGCGAGCGCGCGATCGGTCACCACATCGGCGCGCCGCTGCAGCGTGCTGAGCGCCACGTCGCCCGATGGGGCCGAGATGCGATCGTCATAGGCGTCGAAGCCCTGCGCCATGCCGTAGGCCTCGTCGAGGATGACCGACGCGACGACCGCCCCCGTCTGGAATCCGGCCGCGCGGAAGCGCTCCGCAAGGGTCTCGGCCGACGCCGGCAGCGGCGTCATGCCGTTGAGCCGGATGCCGAACGCGCCCGGATAGCGCCCCGTCATGATCGCGGCGTGCGAGGGATGCGTGAGCGGCGCGTGCGCCGTCGCGTCGGCAAAGCGCACGCCGCGCGCGGCCAGCCCGTCGAGCGCGGGCGTCCTGGCGCCGGCATGGCCGTAGGCGCCGACCCGATCGGCGCGCAGGGTGTCGATGGTGACGAGCAGTACGCCTTCGGGCCGGGGCTCCTGGCCAGAGGGAGCGCCGAGGATCAGCAGGCTGGCGACGAGCCGTAAAAGGGGGTTCAAGATCACTATTCTAGGGCGCGGGGTTGCGAAAACGTTACGCCCGGCGCACAATCCATGTCGCATGCACAGGCTCATGCGTACGGAATGGTCCGTCCGCTGAGCACAACCAAGGAGTGCTGATGCGTAAGAGACTCCTCGTGTGGCTGGCGGCTGCCGTGATGTTCATCATCCCGGCCTCGTCGGCTGCTCAGGTCGGTCAGACCGCCGTGCTTCAGGGCACGGTGTCCGACTCGTCGGGCGCCGGAGTTCCGGGCGCGACGGTCACGGCTTCGGGATCCGCCATCATCGGCGGCTCACGGACCGCGGTCACGGAAGCGAATGGCACGTATCGCTTCCCCGCACTGCCTCCCGGCACCTATACGGTGACCGTGGAGCTGCAGGGCTTCACCACGGGCAAGCGCGACAACGTGCAGCTTCTGCTCGGACAAACCATCACCACCGACATGACCCTGTCGGTCGGCGCCCTCTCGGAGAGCGTGATGGTCTCGGGCAGCGCGCCCGTCGTCGACGTCAAATCCTCCTCCGCGCAGAAGAACCTGTCGACGGAGATCATGGAATTCGTGCCCTTCACGAACCGCTTTGGCCCCGCGGCCATGCTGCTCGCGCCCGGCGTGAATCCCAACAACTACTCCTCGTACGGATCCGGCGGCTCGTCGTCGAACTCCTACATGATCGACGGCGTCGACGTCAGCGATCCCGAGGGTGGCACCATCTGGGTGTTCGCGAACCACAACTGGATCCAGGAAGTGCAGGTCATCGGCCTCGGTGCCAACGCCGAGTTCGGGGGCTTCACGGGCGTGGCCTCGAACAGTCTGTTCCGTTCGGGCAGCAACCTCTTCACGGGTCTCGTCGAGTCGATCTTCGAGAACGACGCGCTGACGGGCAACAACCGCTCGGCGGCGATCATCGCGGAGAACCCCGACCTCACGGCGCCGAAAACGTTCTACTCGACCGACTCGACGGCGCAGATCGGCGGGCCGATCAGGCGCGACAAGGCCTGGTTCTTCACGAGCGTGCAGTTCTTCAAGCCGAAGACGGCGCCGGCCGGCTATCCGAAGCCGAAGCCGTCGTACCTGACCACGGCCCAGTGGGACGCGAAAGGTCCGGAGGCTCGCCAGGAGACCTCGCCGCGCTTCCTGTTCAAGCCGACGGTGAAGCTCGGACAGAACGACCAGCTCACGGGCTTCCTGCAGGTAGACAGCTACACGGTCGACGGCCGCGGCGCGGGTGCCACGGTCGGTCCGATTGCGACGCTTCACCAGGAGTCGCCCGAAGCGGCATGGAACGTCAACTACACGAAGGTGCTGTCAACGTCGACGGTCGCCGACGTGAAGTACTCGGGTTACTGGGGCTATTACTACCTCAGCCCGTACGCCGGCGACAACGTCGTTGGCTACTTCGACATAGCAGACGACGTCTATCACACGAACTCGTACTACTACTACAAGGCGGACCGCACGCGGCATCAGGGGAACGCCAGCGTCTCCCACTTCGCGTCGGGATTCGCCGGTGACCACAGCCTGAAGTTCGGCGCGGAGATCGAGCGCAGCTTCATCAAGAGCGAGCTGGGCTACCCGGGCGGGATGTACGGCTTCTCGGACGGAGGCGTGCCGTATTACGCCTACGTGTGGGACGGCTACCTGCGCGACACGATCAACTCGCGCTACACGGGGTTCCTGCAGGACTCGTGGCAGATCAACAACCGCCTCACGCTCAACCCGGGCATGCGGGTCGATCACAACCGCGGCACCATCAAGGGCGGCGACACGGTCTTCAGGACGACGTCCTGGGCGCCGCGCGTCGGGTTCGCATTCGACGTCTTCGGCAGCGGCAAGTCGGTGCTCAAAGGGCACTGGGGCCGCTACTTCGACGGCGCGAAGTCGAACTACTACCAGCAGCTCGTCCCGTCGAACGTCTACTACGGCGCGTATCTCAACGCGGCGGGCTCGATCGACAGCGAGCTGTATGTGATCAGGCCCGGTGGCGTGACGCACACGATGGATCCTGACATCAAGCACCCGAGCATGGATCAGGCCATCGTCGGCTGGGATCAGGAGCTCTTTTCGAACTTCAAGGTCGGCATCACCGGCATCTGGAGAGAGAACAGGAACTTCATCGACGACGTGCTCGTCGACACCAGCGGCTTCATCCCGGTCGTGCGTCGTGACCCCGGTCCGGACAACATCACCGGCAACGGCGACGACCCGGGCGGCAACCTGACGTTCTTCCGTCAGACCACCGACCCGCTCAACAACCGCTTCTACATCACCAATCCGGAAGGCGCCTTCCGCGACTACAAGGGCGTCGAGTTCCTCGCTGAAAAGCGCTGGAACAACCGGTGGATGCTGCAGGCATCGTGGGTCATCTCGGAGATTACCGGCAACTACAACAACACCGGTAACGCGGGAAACACGGCGGAGTTCAACAACCCGAACCTCGACCCGCGGTTCTCGCCCTTCCGTGAAGGCGCCCTGACCAACGACAACACCCATATCGCGAAGGTGCTCGGCGCCGTGCGCGGTCCGTGGGATGTCGTGCTGTCAGGCGCGTTTTTCAACACCAGCGGTGCAACGTTCAACCGCACCGTGCGCACGCGTCTCGACTCGCAGCGCGAGGTGTTTGCCGAACCGCGCGGCTCGCAGCGCTACGACTCGCGCCGCACGCTGGACACGAAGCTCGAGAAGCAGTTCAAGATGGCCGACCGCGGCCGTCTCGGCCTGACGTTCGAGGCGTTCAACCTGTTCAACGACGACGCGATCACGTCGCGCACCACGCGCTCCGGCTCGACCTACTTCCGCCCGACGGGCCTCGTGCAGGCCAGACGGTACCGCGTCGGCGCGGTCTACCGGTTCTAAGGGGAAACGGGTTCCAACACGCGAAAGGCCGGGCAGTGCCCGGCCTTTCGTTTTAACGCGCTGGTTCAATAGATCAGCTTCGCTTAGACTAGTGACGTGCTCGAGCCTTCCCAGCGACCCGAGCGGCCGTCCGACCCGGTGACGACGGCCCTGCGGGAATTGAGACTGTCGGCCCCGGACCTGGCGCCGGCGGCCGACCTCCAGCTCGAGCTGGCGCTCATCAGCCGGCGCATCAGCGGCCGCGCTCCCCTGCCCTTTCTCGCGTCAACCCCGGAGCGTCAGGCACGCCTCACCGGCGGCACCCGCGTGCTCTCGTACTCCGACCTGCGGTTCGACTGGAGCGACGTGCGCCTGTCCGTTCGCGAGGTCACGCGCGCGCTCGACGCGGTCGGTGCCCTGCAGCCGGCCGATGTGAGCGCGGGCGCGAGTCTGGTGCGCAGCGAAACACCGGTGCTCGAGCGATGCCTGCGGCGCTGGTTCGATCACGACGCCACCGACCCGCTGCCTGAAGGTCTGCACGAGGCGCTCGACACCGCGCTGCGGCCCTTCCTCGCGCGCGCCGCGTCGGCCGCGCTGACCGGTCTCGATGTGTCGGCGTGGCAGCGCACGGCCTGTCCGGCGTGCGGTGCGACGCCCGACTTCGCGATGATTGCGAAGAATGGCGTGCGTCATCTCTGCTGCCATCGTTGCCGCACGCAGTGGCCGTGGCACGCGTGGGCCTGCCCTCGATGTGAGAACAGCGACCAGCAGACGATCTCGTCCTTTGCTACGCGCGACGGCATGTACCGCGTCTATGCGTGCGGCCGCTGCCATCGGTATCTGAAGGCGTTCGACTGCCGCACTGCGCCGCGGCCATTCCTGCCTGAAGTGGATCTCATCGCGACCTTGCCGCTCGACGCGGCTGCGATGCAGAAGGGCTTTACGAGCTAGTTACTCGTCTTTGAAGAGCGTGCCCGCCTTGTCCATCACCCAGTTGAAGAGGTGACGGGTCTCCCAGAACCGCCCCATGCTCGACTTGGCGCCGAGCACGACGACCGCGACCTGCTGATTGGTCTGCGGCATCTGGAGGAGCGTGGCGAGACAGAAGCCGGCTTTGTTGGTGAAGCCGGTCTTGGCGGCCGTGATCGGCGCGTCACCGAGCAGCTTGTTGGTGCTCTTGATCGAGATCGCGCGCCGGTCGGTGTAGAAGGCGTGCGTGCTCTTGCGCATGACCATGCCGATGGTCGCGTCGTTGGCGGCAAACGAAATCATGTGCGAGACGTCGTAGGCCGACGAGATGTTGTTGGCATCGAGCCCCGACGGATCGGCGAAGCGCGTGGACTGCAGCCCGAGCTGGCTCGCCTTTTCGTTCATGCGGCCGAGAAAGCCAATCATGCCCCCCTCGGACGATCGCGCGAGCGCGCGGGCGGCGCCGTTGTCGGATGCGATCAGCGTCAGGTGCAGCAGGTCGAGCATCTGAATGCGCTCGCCGGCACGCAGATAGGTGACCGACGCGTTGGTGACGTCGCTGCGATCGATGGTCACCCACTCCTTCAGGTCCGGCTCATCGGCCATCACCACGATGGCCGTCATCACCTTCGTGATGCTGGCAATCGAGCGGGGGGCTCGCGAGTTCTCTTCCCAGAGCACTTCGCCGGTCGTGGGGTTGAAGACGATGGCGGCTTCGGCGCGGACGTCGGGAACCTTGTTGCCCGAGACGTCGGTGCGGAACTGCGGCGTCATCGCGGCCTGGAGCGCGCGGGCAGCGGCCGCCTCACGGGCACGGGCCGCGGCGCGCGAGCGCGCGGCGGAGCGGCGGGCGGCAGCACGTTTCTGCGCGGCTGACTGCCGGACGACCGGGCGCTTCTTCTTGGCTTGCGGAGCTTTGGCGCGCGTGGCGGCGCCGGGGGCCGGGGCGGCGTAGGCAGCGGTCGCGGGCGTCGCGGACAGCAGAAATCCTGCCGCCATTGCGACTGCCAGAATGCGAGAAATGACCATGCCCGTGCGCACTACGCCCTCCAAACCCGATTAGAGCAGCTATCTACGCCCCGGAAAATTGTGAACCGACGCGCCTGGGAAGACGCGGTTTGTGCTGGGAACGGGGCGAGAGTACCACGCCAAGTACCACAGGCGCAACGGTTAAGGGAGCTCAGCGGCATACGGATCACCTTGAGTACCTATCCAAACATCGCGCCAAAGGACGGGCTCGGCGTACGGCCGGGCTGGAAGTCGTCGTGACGAGGGGGCGCCAGCTCGGCCGCTGAGAGCGAGCGGGAGGTCCGGAGCGAAGGCGTGCTCGTGCGTGCGAGCATGATCGAACCCGAGCTCGCGCCTGAGCGGAGGATCTCCCCGAGCTCCCTGCGCGGCCACCACGCGGTGCGCCCTCCGAGGCCGGACCTTCGGGGCGGAGTAGAATCGCGGCGTGGATCAGCTGCACCTCGAGGAGTACATGGCGCTTCGAGCGACCATACGCGAGCGCGGATCGCTCAAGGCGGTCCTCTTCGTCTCGACCCTCGGCGTGTGGGCGCTGATCACGGTGCTGCTGGCGGCGTTCATCGACCTGCCGCTCGCGTCGATCATTCCCCTGCTCGTGCTGATGGGCGGCTTCGAGGCGGTACACGCGCTGCACGTGGGCGCCGAGCGGATCGGACGCTATCTCCACGTGCACTACGAAGCACACGTCCCTGGCGGCTTGTGGGAATCGGCGGTCGGCGCGTTCGGCACGGGGCACACACCCTCGACTCGCCCGGCCGACGGGATCTTCTCGTGGCTCTTCATCGCCGCGATCGCCGCCGGACCGCTCATGGCGGGCCTGCGCGCCACCGCTCCCGAACTCGGCACGCTCGCAGTCATACACCTGCTCGCCATCGCGCGCGTCGTGCTCGCGAAGCGCGCCGCCGGCAGGCAGCGCGCCGAGGATCAACAGCGCTTCGAAGCGCTGCTCACGCGCTGATCACTGCATCCGCCCCGCCAGGGCAATCGCGACCAGCAGCGCGCGCTGCGTGCCCTTCCACGAGTCAGTGGTATCGAACGTCTCATCGAGCGAGTGCGCACCCGCGCCACGGCCTCCCCCGCCAATCGTGATGGCGGGAATGCGCAAGTTGATCGGCACATTCGCGTCCGTCGACTCCTCATGCAGCGTGGGCGCGAGACCCAGCGCGCGGCTCACGGCGACCGCCGACCTCACGACGGGATCATCGTCGGGAATACGGCCCGCGGGACGATCGCCTACGAGGGTCACGTCGAGGGTGATCGCGCCGCGGCCGTTCCACCGCGCGTTCTCAGCGGCCAGCGCCGCGGCCATCGCCTTCTTGAAGCGCCCATCGAGCTCCGCCAGCGCCGGCGCGCTCACCGAGCGCATGTCCACCTCCATCCAGGCCTCGAACGCGATCGCGTTGACCGACGTGCCGCCTCCGACCCTGCCGACGCTGAACGTCGTCTTCGGCGACGCGGGCACCGTGAAGTTACTCATGGCCTCAATCGCGCGGCCGAGCGCGTGCACTGGATTGGCGTTGCCGAACGCGCCGTAACTGTGGCCGCCCGGCCCTTTGAACGTCACGCGATACCGCCGGCTGCCCACCGCGGCATGCACGATCCCGTCGCCCGTGCCGTCGACCGACACGAAGCGATCGATGCGCCCTTTGAGCTCCACGTCGAAGAGGTGCTTCACGCCGCGCAGGTCGCCGAGTCCTTCCTCTCCCACCGTGCCGACGAACGTGATCGGACCCGGCGTCGTGACCTTCGCGTCATCGAGGGCCCGGACGACGCCGAGGATGACGGCGAGGCCGCGGCAGTCGTCACCTATCCCTGGTCCCTTGAGCGCCGCACCGCCCGGCCCCTGACGCGTCACCTTCACGTTGGTCCCTTCGGGGAAGACGGTGTCGAGATGCGCCGAGAATACGAGGTGCGGTCCCGCGCCGGTGCCGGCGCGCTCGCCGAGCACGTTCCCCACGCGGTCGATGCGGACGTTCTTCAGGCCGATGTCCTCGAACACCGCCTTGTAAGCCGCCGCACGCTTCTGTTCCTTGAACGGGGGCGCCTCGATCTCGCAGAGCGAAATCTGCTGATCGATCACCCACGGCTCGAGCTCCCGGACGCGCGCGAGCGCGGCCGCGACATCCGGAGCCTGCACCAGCGCAGCCCCCTGCGCCTGCGGCGCTCCCGCTCCGACCACCAGTGTCACGACCCATGCAAGCAGATCAAACATTCAATCCTCCGTACCTCTCGATCCAAAACATGTCGCCATGCGAGGACGTCAGGTGTCCGCCAATTTTGCCATGGGGAATCGGAAGACACAGTAATTCGTGAGTACTTTTCGCGCGGATGGCGTCTAAGGAATTGAAGCCAAACCGGGCACACCGCTTGCTTAGCTGCTTCGCAACGGAGCTGTTTCAATGAGTAATCTGGTTCGCCTTCTCGGGTTCTCAACTCTCAACTGCGGATGCCTCACGGGTAACTACCGCGAGGTCTCCACGAACCGCGAGCTGGTCTACGTCGAAGAAAAGGGCAACGGATGCGGCCATCATGGCCACCGCCGCAATCACGCGATTGCGCCCGGTGATGTGACCCACGGGTTCATCGCCCCCAACGCCCAGGCCCTCGGCGCCTAGTCACGCTGCCCCCCGCCACACCGGGCGTTCACGCCCGGGCGCTTTCCTATTGCCCGGGCAATCCCTCCAGCATCTCTTGGTTTCCCCTGTACTTGGCCCGCGAAGCAACCGATACAGCCACTGATGGCATTGGCACTACCCAGGCGGTCCGGCGTCGAGCCGGCCGAAGTCCTCCAGATCAACGGCGCGACGCTGCAGTTCTATCTCGGCGACTGCCTGAGCGTGCTGCCATCGCTGCCTCGCGCGGCGACGTCGGTCGCGGTAACCTCGCCCCCCTACAACCTCGGGATCCGCTACCGCAGCTACGCCGACGACCTGCCGCGCGATCAGTACCTTGCGTGGACGGAAGCGTGGATGCGGTCGCTCAAGCGCGTGCTCGCGCCGGGCGCGTCGTTCTTCCTCAACGTGGGGTCGAAGCCGACCGACCCGTGGATAGCGATGGACGTGGCGCTGGTCGGACGCAAGCAGTTCGCGCTGCAGAACACGCTGCACTGGGTGAAGTCGATCGCCATCGACGCGGAGGCGGCCGGCAAGTCGGCCGGGCTCGACAAGACACTCGCGGTCGGACACTACAAGCCAATCAACAGCGACCGCTTCGTCAACGACTGCCACGAGTACGTCTTCCACTTCTCACCGGAAGGGCGCACGCCGCTCGACCGGCGCGCGCTCGGCGTGCCGTACCAGGACCGCTCCAACGTCGCTCGCTGGGCAAGCTCCGGCAACGGGACGCGCTGCCGCGGCAACGCCTGGTTCATCCCCTACGACACGATCCAGAAGCGCGACCGCGATCGCCCGCACCCCGCCAGCTTCCCGGCGAAACTCCCGGAGTTCTGCCTGCGCCTCCACGGCCTCGACCGCGTGACACAGGTCATCGATCCCTTCAACGGCATCGGCACGACCGCGGTGGCCTGCGCGCAGCTGGGGATCGACTACATCGGGATCGAGCTCGATCCCGAATACCTCGACGCGACTATCAAGCGCGTCAAAGAGACACAGAAATAATCAGCGCGTCGACTTCGCCAGCGGCCGGAGGGTGTACTCCGAGCGGTAGGTGAGATTCATCCCCGCGCGTTTGACCTTGATGTCGATCTTGCGCGTGCGCTTGAGCGGGTCAGGGTTGGTCGAGTAGTACCCGATCACGTAGTAGTCGCTCGTCTCGTTGTCGATCCGCTGCAACCCTTTGTTGAAGTCGTTCGAGTTGACGAGCGCGAAGCCACCGGTCTGGTTGGCGATGATCTGCAGCGTGTCGGTGGACTTGCGCACGTGCGCCGCCCACTCGGTCGGATTGATGTTCTCGTCGATGTCGGGCCCGCCGACCAGGCCGCGCGGGTCGATCGTGTAGAAGGTGGCATTAGCGCGGTTGGCCGCGCGCGTCAGGTACCCCAGCTCCATCGCCAGATCCGCGTCCGAAAACTGATTCTGCCCGAGCGAGCGCTGAAACGGATCGTCCCCCGTGTCCTGGCTGTTGCGCATCGTGCTGCGGAATTCGCGGTCGTCGGTCTGCCGGTAATCCGGGAACGGATCGAAGTCGTAGCCGTTGCTGATGTAGATGACCGCCTTGCGCCTGTCGACGACCTTCTCGAGGTTGCCGAGGATCTCGTTGACCGTCGCAAACGCGACATGCGCGCGATGACGGATTTCGCTCGGCCCCTGCGGCCCTTCCGGCGCTTCCATGATCTCGCTGGGCTTCAGCCCGGCGCCCGACACCTTCTTGATCGCCTCGTCGAGACGATTGCGGTCGTACGTCATGTCGATGGCCAGCGACGAGGGCCCGGTCGATACGATGCCGAACAGATCGCCATCGTGGATCAGTGTCGTCGCCACCTTCTTCAGCAGATCGCGGATGCGTCCGGTGTTGCGGAAATCGAGATGCAGATCGTCGATGAAGATGAGAAAAATGCGTCCTGAGGCATCAGTCGCCGGACGCGACTGCGGAAGAATGATCCCTTCCGGAGCGGTCACGGCCGGTGGCGCCGCGATGTTGAAAATTCTTCCCCCCGTCGACAGCACCATCGTCGATAGTTCCTGCAGCACGCCGTCCTCGGAGACGATGAATTCGTCTTTTTTGAGATCGGGAATGAAGCGTCCTTCGCGGTCACGCACGATGACGTCGTTGCGTACCAGCTCGATGGTGCGGGAGATCGTGGGGCGCTGTGGGTCCTGATCGCCGGCGCCATAGGCGAGAACCGACGCCGAGGTAACGGACGCAAGCAGCGCGGCCGCCGTGCGCGACAGAGTTTTGTTCATGATGGAACTCGAATTATACCGGCTGGCTGCGCCTGAGCTCGGCGGCGATGCGGTCGTAGGCCGCGTCGAAGCCGGCCGCCGCGGCGCGGGCCTCATCTTCCGTGACCCAGCCTTCTGGGTTCAGACGCGCGGTCTCGCCGAGTAGCCTTTGGCGCGTCGCCGGATCCTCCGCTCGCGAGGTGACCCGGTTGGCAATCTCGATGAAGCGCCCGCGATAGATCAGCGCGCGGTCGGCCCCCGAGACGGCCACGATTGGCCACGAGGGATTCACGAACAGCGGGCCGATTGTTAGATCGAGAGGTTGAGCAGGCTGCGTGGGTTGGGTAGGTGGATCCCACTCGATGAGCTCGGTGATCGGCTCGAGTGGCTCGAGCGCTTCGATCGATTCCATCGCTTCAGGCCCGTCAAGCGGTGCGGCCTCTGGCTCGAGCGCTGGAGGGGGCGGAACCGGTGAAGCGGCTGCGACCTGCCCTGCGGGGCGCTCCGTCCGAGCCGAAGGCGAAGCCGGCCGGGCAGGCCGAGCCTGGCCCTGTGCCCTGTCCCCTTCTTTTTTTTCCCTTCGCCGCCCCTCTGCCCTTTGCCCTTTGCCCTCTGCCCTGTCAGGCCGCGGCGCCTGAGACGCAGCTTCCTTGAGCAGTTTGATCCAGTCGAACGCGAGGCCTGGATAGGCGGTCTGGATGCGGCGCTGCACACCCTCGTCGAGCGTGGAGCGGCCGACCTTGGCGTGAGGCACCGTGCGGCAGGCGTAGAGCACACGGGGGCGCGCCTGGGCAGCGCGGTCCGCGGCCTCGAACGCATGCATCACGTAGAGCGTTTCGTAGCCGCGCCGGTCGCGGGCGTAGCGCACGAATGGCACGTGTTACCTGCGCTTCGAGACCCCGCGCGCAGGCTTCTTCGCGGCGGGTTTCCGAGCGGTATTGCGGGCTGCGGGTTTCTTGGCGGTCTTCTTGACCGGCTTCGAGGCGCGGGCCGGTTTCTTTGCCGGAGACTTCGCCTTGACCGAAGACTTCCCCTTGGCCGCGGGCTTCGCCTTCGCCGCCGGCTTCGCGGCTTTGGCTGCGGCCTTCGCCTTGACGACCGGCTTGACGACCGGCTTCGAGGCTGGTTTGGCCGCCGCTTTCGCGACCGGCTTCGCAGGAGGCGCGGGCCTCGCTGCGGCCTTCGCGGGCGCCGGGGTCTTCCCCGCCGGCGCGGCCTTCGCGGCAGGCGCCGGCTGCGCGATCGGCGCGGCCTTCACGGCAGGCGCGGGCTTCGCCCCAGGCGCCGGC
>JALYRV010000221.1:0-5071 GCA_030855205.1 Acidobacteriota bacterium
TCACTTCGGCTCGTGGCGGCGGCGGCGACGCTGGTGGGCGGACATCAACTGGTCGGTGCGGCAACACGTCAGGCCAACGCGCCGCTGGACGAGCGCGTGGCGGCGATCGTGAAGTCCGAAATTCTGGCGCAGGGCGTCCCCAGCGTATCGGTCGCGGTCATGCGCGATGGAAAAATGCTGCTCGAGCGCGCCTGGGGTGTGGCCGATATCGAGAAGAACGCCGGTGCCTCCAACACGACGACATATCCCGTTGGATCGCTCACCAAGCAGTTCACCGCGGCGCTTGTGCTCAAGCAGGTCGATCGAGGCCGCCTCGCGTTGACGGACCCGATCGGCAAGCATCTCGCGGGCCTCACTGCCGAAGCCGGCACGATGACGATCGAGCAGCTCCTCAACCACACCTCAGGGCTGAAGCGTGCCATCGTCGACCCGGAGAGCAGGTTCGAGAACATGTCCGTCGACTCGCTCCTCACAAAGGCCGTTCGGGACAAGCTCGAAACGAAACCGGGCACGACGTTCGCGTACTCGAACGCCGGGTACACCGTCTTAGGGGTGCTGGTCGAGAAGCTCTACGGAACATCGTACGCCGCGGCGCTGCACGACGAGATCGCAAGCCCTCTGCAACTGACAACCTTGTCGAAGTGCGCCGAACCGAAGCCTGGCGAGGCGCCCGGCTATATGCGGGCACCGGGCGCGAAGCCAGGTCCGCCGCTGGGTGTGCACCATTCACAGTCTCTCGGCGCAGGCGGGATTTGCGCGACCGCCGCCGATCTCGTCACGTGGACGCACGCGCTCCACACCGGCCGCGTCCTCTCACCCGCGTCGTACCAGGCGATGATCACGCCGCGCGGCGCCGCCATCGCGAGTAAGTATGGATTCGGGTTGTCCGTGGGTCCGGCCCCTTGGGGACAAATGGTCATCGACCACGGCGGGCAATCGCTGACGGGTCATACGGCGGAACTGAATTGGTACCCGCAGCACTCGCTCGCCGTCGCGCTTCTCTACAACGCATACCCGCGTGTGCCGGGCGTATCGGACATCGTCCCCAGGCTCGTTCTCGGCGTGCCGCTCCCTGCTCCGGCGGCGGCTCCTTCGGGCGTGACTCCTTCAGACACGCCGACGCCGGCGGAGCGGACGAAACTGGCAGGCGTCTACGAACTCACGGCGCAACGAACGTTCGAAGTCACGCTCGAAAACGGCGAGCTCTACGTCACACCGAGCGGCGATTCGAAACAGCCGCTGGTGTTCCGCTCGGGGAATACCTACGCGCTCGGCTCGGCCGATTCCACGACGGCCATCACGTTCATCATCGAGAACGGGACGGTCACGGGGTTCGAGGCAAACGCGAACGGAAGCAAGCGGATGCTAAAAAAGATCAGATAGCCTCACAGGCCGCCACCGGGGCGCCGAAAACGCTCTCGCGTAACGTTATGCGCTCTATATCGCGCAGCTGAGCGACGGGTTCCACTGCGCGAACCGGCCACTCGGGTTCTCGCTCCACGCCCACACGTGGAGGTCGTAGTGCCACGGCATGCCGGGTAGGTGACCGGCCATCGGGCCCTGGAACGTCTGGCCGAAGAGCGACGGCGCCGGAGTGATCTGGACGAACGTCGACGGCCAGGGTTCGGGCGAGAACCACGGTGCCACCGCACCGGTCGCGGAGTTTCGCAGCAGCACCGGCTGCAGATATTCCACGCCGACCAGCGCGTGCTTGCCGCCGCCGGTTGGCAGGTAGAGCAGCACCTCTGGCTGCGCCGGATCCAGCGCTCGAGTGCCGATCAGGGCTGGATTCGCCGTATGCACACCCATCGCGCCGGCCGGGCTCTGGTCGCAGTGGCCCCCGGCCGGGCTCCCATACCCCGCGGCGACAGCCTGATTGACGTCGTGGAACGACCACGTGGCGTCGCGCACGGCTCTGATGTCGGCCGCGACGCTGCCGGGTTCCGTTGGGCTCGCGCTGTTGCAACCCGTCGCCAGTACGATCGCCATACCCGCCACGACTATCCCTGATGAACTGAGTGCTCGCATGGTTGTCTCCTTCGGGTGGCCAGCCCGATAGAATGAGGACCGCTCCGCGCCGCGGCTGACAGCTCGGCGCCTGCTCAGAGCCGCGCGTCTGTGACGCGACGTGGAGGTGTGATCGCATGAACGAGCCACGACCGCAGCGGCAGCAACCGACGTTCATTGCTCTTCCGGCGTATGAGGAGTATTCCGTCGATGAGATGCGCCAACGCGCCGCAGATTTCTATCGCAACCTGACGCGACGGCGAACAGTACGCGAGTTCTCGCCAAGGCCCGTGCCGCGCGCGGTGATCGAGGACTGTCTGCGCGCCGCGGGGACCGCACCGAGCGGCGCGAATCTCCAGCCCTGGCACTTCGTCGTCGTGAGCGACCCCGAGGTCAAGCGGCAGATTCGCGCCGGGGCGGAGACGGAAGAACACGAGTTCTATCACCACAAGGCCCCGCCAGAGTGGCTGGACGCGCTGGCGCCCCTGGGGACCGACGAAAACAAAGCATTCCTCGACACCGCGCCCTATCTCATCGCGATCTTCGCTCAAACCTACGGCGTCCGTGATGACGGGCGGAAGGTCAAGCACTACTACGCGCAGGAATCGGTGGGCATCGCGACCGGTCTGCTGATCGCCGCGATACATCACGCGGGGCTGGTTTCGCTCACGCACACGCCCAGCCCGATGGGGTTCCTGAACGACATCCTGGAGCGTCCCGCGCACGAACGGCCGTTCCTGCTTCTCGTCGTCGGCTATCCTGCCGACGGTGCGACAGTGCCCGCGATCACCAAAAAAGGTCTGGACGACATCGCGACGTTCGTGTGATCGGGTTGTTCAGGGAGCAGTGCATGAATTCACGATGGCTGGCACTTGCGGTGATGATGGTGGCGCTCGGGAATCTCGGACTTGCGCGTTCGCAGAACGTCCGTCCCGAACCGCCAGCCTGGCAGGCGTTCCTGGCCGCAGCAGGATCCGATCGGCGTCAGGCGCAGGCGGCGCTCGACGAGATCGCCCTCCGGTGGCGGCCCGGCTATGCCGCGCTCATCGTCGACATCGCGCGGTTCCTGCCATCACCGCGAACGGTACCTGGGCCTGACGAATCGGCGTCGCCCGGCATCGACGATGGCGCGGACCCCGCAGGGGCGCGCCTGCCGCGCGGAGAGCTTTCCGCCGGGTCGAGACCGCGGGCCGGCGCAGAGACGCGGCGGCGGCTCACTGCTTTCCTCGAGCGGCAAACGGGGCAGCGATTCGGCGACGATTTGCGCGCCTGGCGCCGATGGATATGGAGGCTGCCGTATGCGCCTCACCCCGATTACGCATCGTTCAAGGCCGAACTGTATGCGCGGATCGACCCGCGGTTCCGGACCTTCTTTCCGCCGGGTGTGAAGGCCGACATTCGTCTCGACGAGATCGACTGGGGCGGCGTCGGCGTCAACGGCATCCCGCCGCTGCGGTCCCCCAGGACGATTCCGTCGGCGGAGGCGAGCTGGCTGCGCGACGGTCACATCGTGTTCGGGATTCTCGTCAACGGAGAAGCGCGCGCGTACCCGAAGCGCATTCTGGCCTGGCACGAGATGGCGATCGACCGGCTGGGTGGCACCGACCTCACGATCGTGTACTGCACGTTGTGCGGCACGGTGATCCCATACGAGAGCGGCGCCGGTGGCCGTCGCTTCACGTTCGGAACGAGCGGACTCTTGTACCGTTCGAACAAGCTGATGTTCGACGAGGAGACACGCAGTCTCTGGTCGGCACTCAGGGGGACGCCGGTCGTGGGGCCGCTCGCCGGCAGCGGACTGCGGCTCCCGTTCCACTCCGTGGTCACGACGACCTGGGGTGAGTGGAGGCGCGACCATCCGAAGACCACGGTCCTGTCGTTGGAGACGGGCTACGAGCGCAATTATGCGGAAGGGGCCGCGTATCGCGACTACTTCTCGAACGATCGTCTGATGTTCGAGGTGCCGACGAACGACACGCGGCTGAAGAACAAGGCGGAAGTGCTGGTGCTGCGCGCCGAGACCCTCGGGAAGGATGCCAAGCCTGTCGCCATCGCGGTGGACCTGCTGCGGCGCAAACCGGTCTATGCCTTCGATGCCGGCGAGCGGCGCTTCGTCGTCGTCACTTCACCGGGCGGCGCGAACGTGGTGTACGAGCGCGGCACGCACTCGTTCGCGCCACAACGCGCGGACGACGGGATTCGCGGCACGGACGGCCGGCGCTGGCGCACGCTGCCCGACGCGCTGGTGAGCGAGACTGGGGAGCGCCTGGCGCGCGTCCCCGCCCATCGCGCGTTCTGGTTCGGATGGATCTCGCAACATCCGGACACGGTGCTCTACAAGTAGAACAACGTTGTGCGCGAACGAGGTTCCGAGGGCTATCATCAGGCGTGCTCCGCCCTTTGCTGGTGCTCGTATTCCTCGCAGCGGCGATTCCCTCTCTGACGCAAGAGACGGTGATCGCCCAGGGCCGCGGGTAATCGGTGAGGTTCTAATGCGGACCGGCAGCGCGCGACTGGGCGGCGCCGCTGCTGTGCTCGCCATTTACTACTGGACGTTGTTCGCTGCCCCGCCCGCGGTGCCACCCGACGCGGTCGAAGCGCAACTGCAGTCAGACATTCAAGCCAGCATCAGCCTCTTCAACAGCAGTCGTTTCGCTGATGCGCTTGCTCCCACCGAACGAATCGTCGAACAGTCGCCGGGCCAGGCGGTGCATCACACGCGGCTGGCCATGATTTACGAGAAACTCGACCGGCCGGTGGACGAAGCGCGCCAGTGGGAGGCGGTGATGGAAACGTCATCCACGCCGATTGATGCGTGTCCGATGGTGGCCGAGGCCCACCGCCGCTCGCATCGCGCGGATCTCGAAGTGGATGCCCTCGAGCGGTGCGCAGGTCTGTCTCCGCCGAACCCCGACTTCTATCTGCTTCTCGGCCAGGCGCTGCTGCGTGCCGGTCGTGGGACCGCGGCTCTCAGCGCGTTCAGGAAGGGACTGGCATTCGCTCCGTCCTACCCGGATTTCCACTTACTGATCGGCATTCACGAGTTCGGCGGTGGTCACAAACG
>JALYRV010000221.1:5081-5373 GCA_030855205.1 Acidobacteriota bacterium
TGCTCCAGAGCGCCGCGATGAGGTGGCCGTATGGTTGGCGCGAACGGCACCGCCGCGATGACCGGCGAACGACACTCGGGCCGCGCCATGGTTCTCGTGCGCGGTGCCGGCTACGCCATGGCCGTGGCGTTCTGGCTGGCGACGGCTGGTTATGCGCTGCTGACATCGCAAGACTTCATTTACCGTCAGTTTCTTCAGCCGCAACTGGTGCCGTCGCTCGCATGGTTCGCCCGCTACTGGCCCGCTGCAGCGACCGTGACCGGTGCGATGTGGCTGGCGCCACGCGTCCGGC
>JALYRV010000222.1 GCA_030855205.1 Acidobacteriota bacterium
CATCCCGGTCGACCACCTGTTTGCGGCGCCGGTGATCATCGAGCACCTCTCGGGGCTCAAGCACGAGGGGCTGACGATCGTCTCGCCCGACGCCGGAGGCGCCGAGCGCGCCCGCGCGTATGCCAAGCGGCTGGGCGCCGAGCTGGCGATTATCGACAAGCGCCGATCCGCCGAAGACGGACAGGCGGAGGTGATGAATGTCATCGGCGACGTGCAGGGACGCACCTGCATCATCCAGGACGACATCATCGACACGGCGGGCACGATGACGAAGGCCGCCCAGGCGGTCATGGACAACGGCGCGTCGCGCGTCTTCGCGTGCGCCGTGCACGGCGTGCTGTCGGGCCCGGCCATCAAGCGGCTCGACGCCTCGCCGATCGAGAAGCTGATCGTGACCAACACGATCCCGCAGGCGGCCGATCGGGCCGCGTCGTCGAAGATTGTCACCCTCTCGGTGGCGCGCCTGCTCGGCCAGGCGATTCGGAGTATCCACGAGGAGACGTCGGTCTCTTCGTTGTTTGTCTAAAGGGGAAGTCATGGAAGCGGTACTGGAAGCGAAGAAGCGCGATACGCGCGGCAAGAACGAAGCGCGGCGCGTGCGCGCGGCGGGTCAGATTCCCGCCGTGATCTACGGCGGCCCGGACGGCGCGACCGCGCTGTCGGTCGACCCGAAGACGCTGCTGCGCATTCTCCACAGCGAGTCGGGGGTCAACACCCTGATCTCGATGAAGTTCGAAGGGGAAGGGGACACGCGCGTGCTGGTCCGCGACTATC
Source organism: Acidobacteriota bacterium (assembly GCA_030855205.1). Lineage (GTDB taxonomy): Bacteria > Acidobacteriota > Vicinamibacteria > Vicinamibacterales > SCN-69-37 > JALYRV01. The sequence continues at coordinate 775 of JALYRV010000222.1, forward strand.
AGGTCGACCCCGTCACGCAGCGCCCGCTGCACGTCGACTTCTATCGCATCGCGATGGACAAGATGCTGCGCGTCACGGTGCCGTTCGTGCTCAAGGGCGAGCCGAAGGGCGTCAAGACGCAGGGCGGCGTGCTCGACTTCGTCAACCGCGAGATCGAGGTCGAGTGCCTGCCGGCCGACATTCCGGAACACATCGACATCGACGTCGCCGAGCTGCTGATGCACCAGGGCATCCGCGTGCGCGACCTGCCGAACGACGGCAAGTGGACGGCGATTACCGACGCCGACTCGATGATCGTGCACATCGTCTCGCCGAAGGTCGAAGCGGTCGCGGAGCCTGCCGCCGCGGCGGCGACGGCCGGCGGCGCCGAGCCCGAGGTCATCAAGAAGGGCAAGCCCGAGAAGGACGACGACAAGAAGTAGGAACAGGCTTCAGCCTGTCCTTGACGGCCTGCGCGCATGAAATTGATCGCCGGACTGGGCAACCCCGGAAGTCAGTACCGGGGGACCCGCCACAACGTGGGGTTCGAGGTCGTCGATGCGCTTGCGGCGCGGCACGGTGCGGCGTTCGGCGCGGCGAAAGTCGACGGGCTGACCGCGAAAGTGCGGACGGCCGCGGGCGCGGAGATGCTGCTGCTCAAGCCGCTGACGTACATGAACCTCAGCGGCGAAGCGGTGCAGGGGCTCGCGCACTACTTCAAGATTGCGGTGCCCGACATTCTCATCGTCACCGACGATGTGAACCTGTCGCTGGGGCGGTTGCGGGCGCGCAAGACGGGATCGGAAGGCGGGCACAATGGCCTGCGTTCGGTCGCGCAGGTGCTGGGAACGCTCGACTATCCCAGGCTGCGCATCGGCGTCGGGCGCGGCGACACGCGGCGGGATCTTGCCGATCACGTGCTGTCGAAATTCGACGAGAGTGAGATTCCCGGGATTGAGGCAGCGATTGCCCGGGCGGCCGACGCGGCCGAAGCGTTCGTGGCGGAGGATATCGACGCCGTCATGAATACGTACAACCGCTCCGACCCGGAACCCTCTTGACTGCCGTGGTGGCGCATACCACGGCAAGTCACATGGGTTCCGTTTTACTGGATACGTGAAGTAATTCCTTCCGTGTCTCCTTGCCACCCCATAGTGGGTGTGCCTTTGGGAATTCAGAATTGCCGAATTCCCACATGACCATGAGGAGTGTCATGAATATCGAACGTCAGTACGAGCTCGTCTACATTGCCGGGCCGGATTCGAGCGAAGAGGAGATTGCCGATCTGCACACGCAGGTCGAGCAGATCGCCGCGCGCTTCAACGGCCGCATCGAAAAATCGGAAAACTGGGGCAAGCGCCGGCTTGCGTACGACATCGGCCGTCACCGCGAAGGCGTGTACGTGCTCGAGCATCTGTACGGCACCGGCGAGATGACCAAGGAAATCGATCGCCGCCTCAAGGTGAGCGACGTGATCATCCGTCACCTGATCGTGCGCATCGACGAGGATCTCGAGGTCGCGAACCGCGCGACCACGCGGCGCAAGGAAGTGTCGGTCCGCCGGCGCGTGGCGCGCGGCCTGCCGCCCGAGCCGGATCCGAGCGAGCGGCGCGGTGATTCCGACGACAACGACGGCGACGGCGGGATGGAGGACATGCGATGAGCGAAGAACGAGGCGGAGGCGGAGGCGGGCGCGGAGGCGGCCGCGGCGGACGCGACAAGGACAAGGACAAGGGCAAGGGGGAAGGGCGCCGCACGTTTTCGCGCCGCCGCCGTGTCTGCAAGTTCTGCGCGGACAAAATCGATTACATCAACTACAAGGACGTGCGTCAGCTCGCCGGCTTCATTCCGGAGCGGGGCAAGCTGCAGCCGCGCCGGATTTCGGGCGCCTGCGCGACACACCAGCGCAAGCTGCAGACCGCGATCGCGCGCGCGCGTCAGCTGGCGTTGATCCCGTACGTCACCGACTGAGGCTGCCATGGACGTCATTCTGAGAGAACACGTTGAGAACCTCGGCGAACGCGGCGAAGTCGTGAAGGTGGCCGCGGGCTACGCGCGCAACTTCCTGCTGCCGCGCAAGCTCGCCCTGGCCGTGACCGACGCCAACAAGCGCCAGATCGAGCGCGAGCGCGCCTCGGCCGAAGCGCGCGAGGGCGAAGAGCGCCAGGCCGCAGAGGCCCTGGCCGCCCGCATGGAGCAGATCGAAGTCGTCATCGCCCGCCGCGTGGGCGAAGGCGATGTGCTCTACGGCTCGGTCACCAGCGCCGACATCGCCGACGGCCTTGCCGCGCAGGGCTTCGAGACCGACAAGCGCAAGATTCAGCTCGGCGACCCCCTGAAGGCGATCGGCGAATCGACCGTACCCGTCCGGCTGCACCGCGACGTCTCCGCCAACGTCAAGGTCAAGGTCGTCAAACAGTAAGGGGAAAGGGCAAAGGGCAGCGTGCCCTTTGCCCTTCGTCCCCCTTTTGCCCTTTGCCCTCTGCCCTTTCCCCTTAACGTTAGAATCCATCCCCCATGGAACCCTCTGCCCCTGACCGCACGCTGCCTCACAACCTCGAGGCGGAGAAGTGCGTGCTGGGCGCCATTCTCATCGACAACGAGCAGTTCAACGCCGCCGCCGAGTTCATCGACGACCGCGACTTCTTCCGCGACGCGCACCGGCGCATCTGGAACAAGATGGTCGGCCTGTCCGAGCGCGGCGACGCGATCGACCTCGTCACGCTGAAGGACGAGCTTGCGCGGAGCGCCGAGCTCGAGGAGGTCGGCGGCCCGGCCTACATCGCGAACCTGACCGACGGCGTGCCGCGCGCGGCCAACGTCGAGCACTACGCAAAAATCGTCAAGGAGAAGGCCACCCTCCGCAATCTGATTCACTCGGCAAAGAAGATTCTCACGAGCGCCTACGAGGGTGAGGAAGCCCCCGACGAGCTGCTCGATCAGGCCGAGAAGTCGATCTTCGAAATCGCGGAAGACCGGATTCGCGAAGGCTTCGTGCCGCTGAGCGCGCTGGTCAACAGCAGCTTCGCCACAATTGAAAACATCCAGCAGCACAAAGGTAACCTCACGGGCGTGCCGACCGGCTTTGCCGATCTCGACGAGATGACGTCGGGCCTGCAGAAGTCCGACCTGATTCTCATCGCCGCGCGCCCCTCGATGGGCAAGACCAGCCTCGTCATGAACATGGCGCAGTACGTCGGCACCAAGACCAAAATGACGGTGGGTGTCTTCAGCCTCGAAATGTCGAAAGAGCAGCTCTTCATGCGCATGCTCACGTCCGAGGCGCAGATCGACGCGCACCGCTTCCGCGGCGGGTTCCTCGCCGAGAAGGACTACACGCGGCTGTCGCACGCACTCAGCGTGCTGCACGAAGCGAAGGTCTTCATCGACGACACCGCGTCGATTGGCGTGCTCGAGATGCGCGCGAAGGCGCGGCGCCTCGCGGCGCAGCACGGGCTCGATCTGCTCATCATCGATTACATCCAGCTGATGCAGGGGCGCGGCCGCTTCGAAAGCCGCCAGCAGGAGGTCGCCTCGATCTCGCGCGCGCTCAAGGGGCTCGCGAAAGAGCTGCAGATTCCCGTCGTCGCGCTCTCGCAGCTCTCGCGCGCGTCGGAAGGCCGCGCCGATCACCGGCCGCAGCTGTCGGATCTCAGAGAGTCGGGATCGCTCGAGCAGGACGCGGACGTCGTCATGTTCATCCACCGGCAGGAGATGTACGACCGCGAGGAGACCAAGCCCGAGGATCAGGGGGTCGCGGAGCTGATCATCGGCAAACAGCGCAACGGCCCGACCGGCAGCGTCACGCTCACATTCCTGAAACAGTTCACGCGCTTCGAGAACTACGCGTCGGGCCCCCCTTTGCCCTGATCAGCTATTCTCCCTATGTGATTCGCCAGACTGTCGCACGCGTCGATCTCGAGTCCATCGCCGCCAACGTGGCCGCCCTGCGCGTGCTGCTCGGCGAAGACGACCCTTCGCCCGGCATCATCGCCGTGGTCAAGGCCAACGCGTACGGCCACGGCGCGATCGCCGTCGCGCAGCGCCTCGAGAAGGCGGGTGTCGACATCCTCGCGTGCGCCGACATCGAGGAAGGGGTGGAGCTGCGCAGGGCGGGCATCACGAAACCGATACTCGTGTTCGGCGCCCTGAGCCTCAGCGATCTCGACGGCATCTTCGATTTCAATCTCACGCCCACGGTGTCGACACCGACCGCCGCGCAGGCCGTCGAGGACGCCGGCGCGCGCCGCGGCGCCGTCATCGGCTGTCACCTCAAGATCGACACCGGCATGAACCGGCTTGGGTTCCGCCACGACAACCTCGATCGGACGATGCCGGCGATTGCCGCGAGCACGCACATGCGCGTCGACGCGGTGTATACGCACTTCGCGTGCGCCGACGAGCCCGAGTCGGCGAGCTTCGACGATCAGCGGCTGCGATTCGAGCAGGCGCTCGCCGTCCTCGAGCGGCACGGCATCCGCCCGAAGGTGCGTCACGCCGCCAACAGCGCCGCGACGCTTCGCGATCGGCGCACGTGGTACGACTTCGTGCGTCCGGGACTGCTGCTCTACGGGATCGTGCCCCCGCCGCTCGGGTCCACACTGC
>JALYRV010000223.1 GCA_030855205.1 Acidobacteriota bacterium
GCCGCGGCGGCAAGCGCACGAACAGCGTCGTGCGCGGAGGTCAGTGCAGCCGCGCGGGCCCGCTCATCGCGGCGAACGCGGAGAGACCGGAGACGCTGTCGACCCTGCGCAGCAGCGTGGCGAACACATCGTCGGCACCTTCCTTCGCACAGAGCTGCTCGAGCTGCGCCATCAGGCGCATGAGCCCCTGCTCGGCTTCATCGATCGCGCGATCGGAAAAGTATTCGCGCTGAAGCTCGAGGCAGTCTTTGTGTTTGAGGAGTTCCTGTCGATAGAAGTCGGCGAGGATCGAGGCGTGACCGGATCTTGGAACGCTGTGCAGAAGAGGCATGCGGCTCCTTACAACGGGTATTCAGGGAACGGGGTGGATCCAGTGTAAGCAGCGCTTCGCGCGGCCGTCAAGCACAAGCGGAGCCTAGGGCCTAGCGGCGCCGCGCGAGGCGACGAAACCGCCGATGCCGCCGAGCACCACGCCGGCGCCGATCACGGCGGCCGCCGCGGCCGGCGGCAGGAACGAGACGTGATTGAGTCCGGTCACGTCGGAGATCCACTGCCCGTATCGCGCCTGCACGGCCCACGCGCCCGCGGCGAGCAGCGCAAGCGCGAGCAACGCGCCCAGCGCCCCCTGCAGCAGCCCTTCGACCATGAATGGCGCGCGGATGGTCGACAGCGGTGCGCCGACCAGGCGCATGATGTCGATCTCGTCGGCTCGAGATGCGGCCGCGAGACGCACGACGCTTGCGACCGTCAGCGCCGCGGCGAATCCGAGGATGGCGACGATCGCGAATCCCGTCACTTCGATCGTGCGTACGAGACGCTGCAGCCGTGAGAGCCATTCGAGGTCATAGCGCACGTCGATCACGCCGCGCCGCGCGCGCACGTCGCCGACCCACGCGTCGAACACGGCGCCCGATGCGGCCTCCGGGCGCAGTTGCACCTCGAAAGACGCGGGCAACGGGTGGTCCGATGCGCTCTCGCCGGCGATGCCCGCCAGGCCGGGAAAGTCGCGGCGGAAGCGGCCAAACGCGTCGTCTCGCGAGACGTACTCCACCGTGTGCGCCATGCCGCTGTTCTCTATCCACTGGCCGAGCTCCTGCACCGCGCCGGCCGGGGCATCGTCCGCCAGATAGATTGACATCTCCGCCGAGGCCGACCAGCCGCGCACGATTCGCCGCGCGTTGAGCGACACCACGAGGAATGCTCCGGCCACGAACACCACCGCGGTGATGGCGGCCATGGCGACGATGGCGGCGCGGCGGCCGCGCCAGAGGGACGTGGAGCCTTCGCGCCAGGCGTAGCGCGCGAGTCCCATCAGTTCTCCTCCGCGACGTGGCCGTGCGCGAGCGTGAGCGTGCGGCGGTTGACGCGCCGAATCAGCTCACGGTCGTGGGTCGCGACGAGCACGGTGGTGCCGCGCGCGTTGATCTCGCGCAGCAGGTTCATGATGTCGAGCGCGAGGTCCGGATCGAGATTGCCGGTCGGCTCGTCGGCGAGAATCAGCGACGGATCGTTGACCAGCGCGCGCGCGATGGCCACGCGCTGCTGCTCGCCGCCCGAGAGCTCCTCGGGATAGGCGCTGATGCGATGCTGCAGCCCGACCCACTTGAGCACCTGGAATGCGCGGCGCTTCTGCTGCTCGTCGCTCTGCCCGAGCACGCGCGGCACGATCGCGACGTTTTCGACGACCGTGCGCGTGGGAATGAGATTGAAGTTCTGGAAGATGAAGCCGACGGTGCGACGATAGGCCTGGACCTCACGCGGGCGGAGGTCGGCGAGATCGCGGCCGCTCACGCGCAGGATGCCGGTGCTCGGCACTTCCTGCCGCAGCAGCAGGCGCAGCAGCGTGGACTTGCCGGCGCCGCTCGGGCCCGTCAGGAAGACAAAGTCCCCTTTGTCGACCGAGAGGGACACGTCCTTGAGCGCATAGACCCCGCGGCTATAAGTCTTGGAGACGGATCGGCACTCGATCACGGGCTACAGGCTACAGCTTTTCGCGGACGAGCGCATTCACGACAGCCGCGTCGGCGCGTCCCTTCGACGCCTTCATGACCTGGCCGACGAGAAAGCCGAACGTCTGCGTCTTGCCCGCGCGGAACTGCGCCACCGCGTCGGGATGGGCCGCGAGCACCTCGTCGACCAGAGCCGCGATCGCCGACGTGTCGGCGATACGTAAGAGACCGAGTGCCTCGACGATCGCCGAGGGCCGGCCCCCCTTCTCCGCCATCTGCTCGAACACCTGCTTCGCCGCGGGACTTCCGATCGTTCCGTTCTCGATCAAACGCAGGAGCTCCGCAAGCGCACCGGGTGGGACTCGTTCGGCGAAATCGCGCAGCTCCGCGTGGCCCTGTTCCTTCAGCACGCGCTGCACGTCACCGAGCAGCCAGTTGGCAGCGCCTTTCGAGGTGGCGCCGTGACGCACGGCCGCCTCGAAATAGTCGGCGCCGCCAGGCACGGCGCGCACGAGCGTCTCGGCGTCGTACTCGCCGAGGCCGTGTTCGCGCATCAGGCGTGCGATGCGCGCGGCGGGCAATTCCGGCAGCTTCGCGCGTTCCCCTTCGATGAACCCGCGCGTGAGCATGAGCGGCGGCAGATCCGGCTCGGGACAATAGCGGTAGTCGTGCGCTTCTTCCTTGCTGCGCATCGACACCGTGACACCGGCCGCACTGTCCCAGAGCCGCGTTTCCTGCCGCACACGCGCTCCCTGGCGGAGCAGATCTGTCTGGCGCTCGATCTCGAACTCGAGCGCGCGGCGCAGGTAGCGGAACGAGTTGACGTTCTTCACCTCGGCCTTCGTGCCCAGCACCGTAGCGCCTTCGGGGCGCACCGACACGTTCGCGTCGCACCGCAGACTGCCCTCTTCCATGTTGCCGTCGTTGACGCCGAGCGCCATCAGCAACTCGCGCACGCGCGAGAAGTATTCGGACGCCGATGCCGCGTCGCGCAGGTCCGGCTCGGACACGATCTCGATGAGCGGCACGCCGGCGCGGTTGCAGTCCACGTACGACGCGCGCGCGGAGTCGGCGAAGCCATGATGGATGGACTTGCCCGCGTCCTCTTCCATGTGCACGCGGGTAATGCGCACGCGCGACTCCGCGAGCTCGACGAAGCCGCCCGTCGCGATCGGCCGATCGAACTGCGAGATCTGATAGCCCTTGGGAAGGTCGGGATAGAAATAATGTTTTCGCGCGAACAGCGACTGCTCGTGGATGTCGCAGTTGAGGGCCAGCGCCGCGCGGGTCGCGAGCGCGACGGCCGCCGCGTTGAGGACGGGGAGGGCGCCCGGCATGCCGAGGCACACCGGGCACACATGCGTGTTGGGAGGCGCACCGAAGGCGGTGCTGCAGCCGCAGAAGATCTTGGTGCGCGTCAGCAGCTGGGCATGAATCTCGAGCCCGATGACTGCTTCGAACATCAGGGTCTCGGACCCGCCTTCTTGACCTCGCCGGTTGCTGTCGCTTCGAACGTCTTGAAGTTGTCGGCGAACATGCCCGCCAGCTTTTTCGCCTGTTCGTCGTATGCCTTCTTGTCGCTCCAGGTGTTGCGCGGCGTGAGCACGTCATCCGGCACGCCGGGCACCGTCGTCGGCACGTCGACGTTGAAATTCGGGTCGTTCTCGAACGTCACGTTGTCGAGCGCCCCCGACAGCGCGGCGTTGATCATCGCGCGCGTGTGCGCGATCTTCATCCGCTTGCCGGTGCCATACGGCCCGCCCGTCCAGCCGGTGTTGACCAGCCACACCTTCGCGCCGTGCCTGGCGATGCGATCGCCGAGCAGCTTCGCGTAGACGTTCGGGTCCCACACCATGAACGGCGCGCCGAAGCACGTGCTGAACGTCGCCTTCGGCTCGGTCACGCCCTTCTCGGTGCCGGCAACCTTCGCCGTATAGCCCGAGAGGAAGTGGTACATCGCCCCTTCCGGCGTCAGGCGCGCGATCGGCGGCAGCACGCCGAACGCATCGGCCGTCAGCATGACGATGTTCGTGGGGTGGCCGCCCTGGCCGGAGGGAACCGAGTTGTCGATGTACGAGAGCGGATACGCGCCGCGCGTGTTCTCCGTCTTCGAGCCGTTGTCGAAGTCGATCTCGCGGGTGCCCGGCTTGAACGACACGTTCTCGAGCACGGTGCCGAAGCGCTTCGTCGTCGCGTAGATCTGCGGCTCGGCTTCAGCCGACAACTTGATCATCTTCGCGTAGCAGCCGCCTTCGAAGTTGAAGACGCCCTTTGCGCTCCATCCGTGCTCATCGTCGCCAATCAGCTGGCGGCCCGGATCGCTCGAGAGCGTCGTCTTGCCGGTGCCCGAGAGTCCGAAGAAGAGCGCGACGTCGCCGGCGGGGCCGACGTTGGCCGAGCAGTGCATCGGCATCGTGTCGCGCAGCGGCAGCAGGTAGTTCATGACCGTGAAGATCGACTTCTTCATCTCGCCGGCGTAGCTGGTGCCGCCGATCAGCACGAGCTTCTTCGCGAAGTTCAGGAAGATGAACGTTTCGGAGTTCGTGCCGTCGATCGCCGGATCGGCCGGGAAGCTCGGGATGTCGATGACGGTGAACTCGGGCTCGTGCGCGTCCTGCGCGTCGCGGCCGGTCACCGGAATGAACATGTGGCGCACGAAGAGGTTGTGCCACGCGTATTCGTTGATCACGCGCACCGGCAACCGGAAGTCGGGATCCGCGCCGGCGTAGCAGTCGAGCGCGTAGAGCTCCTTGCCCTCGAGATACGCGAGCATCCGCTTGTGCAGGCCGTCGAACACGGCCTCGTCGATCGGCCGGTTGACCTTGCCCCACGCGACGTGCTCCTGGCTCGACGCCTCGCGCACGACGAACTTGTCGTTGGGAGACCGGCCGGTGTGCTGGCCCGTGCTGCACACGATGGGGCCGTCGGCCGCGAGTACGCCCTCGCCGCGACGCACGGCGTCTTCCATCAGTTCGGGAATCGTCTTGTTCCAGTGCACGCGCCCCGCGGCGATGCCGTGCGCCTCCAGGGTCTTGCCGCGGTCCGCCGTCGCGGCGCCCGCCTGCTTCTCGTCGATCATGCTGCTCCTTTGCCGGTCCGGCGAAACAGCCGGACGGCGGGCCTGTCATCGGCCTGAAAAACGCATCATCGTACTAAGCGAGTCGGCAGCGGGTCAAACGCGGCGAGGCCGACCGCCAGACCCGGGCTGGCCAGCCCGTCCGGATATGGCGCACACTAGACGCGTCCGCCTCCCTATCCGACTGTTCGATGACGCGTGCATCTTTCCTCAAACCGTCGCTCCGCATCGCCGCCGCGGCCGCGCTCGCCGCGTGCATCGGCGCCTGCGCACCCGCTCCGCCCCGCACGGCCCCCGCG
>JALYRV010000053.1 GCA_030855205.1 Acidobacteriota bacterium
CGCTTGATGTCATCGGCCGACGACTCGGGCGCAATCGACAGCAGCGAGTAGTAATCCTTCACGGCTGCGCGGCCCGCCGTCAGGCTTTCTTGAACTCGGTGACGCGGCTCGGCAACTCCGTCGTGTCAGCGGCGCGCAACCGTTTCGATTTCTTGGCCGGCTTTGGCTCGGACGAGGAGGCGCAGTACGGACAGAAATTCCATCCGGGCTGGAGCGTGCGGTTGCACCGGGGGCAGGACTGCTGCAGCCGGTGGCCGCACGACGGGCACGCGACGAAGTCGATCGCCACGGCGCTCCCGCACCCGCCGCACAGCGTGCGCATCTCGCGCACTTCGGTGACGACGCGCAGGAGCTCCTCGGGCGTGGTCACGCCCGCCTTCACCTTCGCGAGGCCGTCCTCGCCGAGGCTCAGCATGCCCGTCGACAGCGCCGTCTCGCGGATGGTGTCTTCGCCCACGCGCTGCGCAATCATCCGCCGCACGCGCTCGTTGACGCGCATCACTTCATAGATGCCGATGCGGCCGCGATAGCCGGTGTGGCTGCACTGATCGCAGCCGACCGCCTTGTAGAACGGGATCGAGGCCGCATCCGTCTCGGAGATGTGCAGCAGCCGAAGCGTGTCGGGCGGCGGCGTGAACTGCCGCCGGCAGTGCGGGCACAACCGGCGCACCAGCCGCTGCGCAACCACGCCGACCAGCGCCGATCCGATCACGTACGGCTCGAGCCCCATGTCCATCAGGCGCGTGGTCGTCGACGGCGCGTCGTCGGTGTGCAGCGTCGAAAGCACGAGATGGCCCGTCTGCGCGGCCTGCATCGCGATCTTCGCCGTCTCCTGGTCACGAATTTCGCCGACCAGGATGACGTCGGGGTCCTGCCGGAGGATCGCGCGCAACGCGCTCGCGAACGTCAGCCGCGCCTTTTCGTTCACCTGCGTCTGGTTCACGCCGGGGATCTGGTACTCGATCGGATCCTCGATCGTGATGATGTTGGTGTTGCCCGATCGAATCGACGTGAGCGCCGACGACAGCGTGGTGGTCTTGCCGCTGCCGGTCGGGCCGACGACGAGGATCATGCCGTGCTGGTGGCGCAGGAAGAAACGCAGCTCCTCCAGGGCGGCGGCGGACATGCCGAGCTCCTCGAGCGGCGGCGCGCCCTTGCGGTGATCGAGCACGCGCAGCACGATCTTCTCGCCGAACAGGGTACGAAGCGTGGAGACATGGAAGTCGACGTCCTTGCCGTCGTCGGCCGTCACGCGCAGACGCCCGTCCTGCGGCAGGCGCTTCTCGGCGATGTCCATGCTCGCCATGACCTTCATGCGCGCGACGAGTCCCTCGTGCACCCACTTCGGAAGGTCCATGACCTCGCGCAGCAGGCCGTCCTGACGATGGCGCACAACGACGCCGCGCTCGACCGGCTCGATGTGAATGTCGCTGGCGCGGCTGGCAACGGCCCCCTTGATCACGAGATCGACGAGGTCGACGATCGGGGCCGCGTCGCTGGCGTCCCCTTCCACGCTGACGCCGCGGCCGGCGGGCGCTTCGAAAATTTCCTCGATTTCGGCATCGCGCCGGCGGGCGAGCGGCGTGGACGAGGGGACGACTTCCCCCTCACGCCCCTTGCCGCCGCGCCAGGGCGGGGTCTGCAGCGCGACCCCTTCGCGCCCGCCGATGCGCTGCAGCGCGCGATCCGGGTACGCGGTTTCGATGGCCTGGAGAATGTCGGATCGCGTCGCGACCACCTGCTTGATGCGGAACCCGGTCTGGAACTCGAGGTCCTGCACGAGGCTGAAGAGCAGGGGGTCGGCCATCGCGACGGTGAGCTGATTCTTCTCGAGCTTGAGCGCGACGCAGCCGCGCTCTTCCGCGACCTCACGCGGGATCAGGCTGATCACCGCGGCATCCGGCGGATCGTCGGCGAGGCTGACATACGGAAAGCCGAGCTGCCACGCGAGCGCCTTCGTGACCTGCTTCTCGGTCGCGAGGTTCATGCGTACGAGCACGACGCCGAGACGCTCGCCGGTGCGGCGATGCTCGACGAGCGCGGTCTGAAGATCGTCTTCGGTGATCAGGCCCGCCTGGATCAGGCACTCACCGATCTTCTTGCGCATAGGTCACCGGAACACTCTTACGTTGCCAACGTAGGCCAGCGCGAGGGCTTCGACTCTTCCGCCGCGCGAATCGCGCCGTGCGGCTTGGAGTCCCGTCGAGCGGGCCAGAACAATAACACGAGCAGAACGGCCACCGCGGCGGCGGCCGGCCCTGCCAGTGCCAGGGCCAACCTTTCGGGTCCTGGTATTCCACCACACGCCGGGCGGTCACGTGCAGCGCTCCGGTCGCCTCTCCTGATCCGCGACCAGGACCAGCACGCATGTGGAGCGCTCGAGCTCGATGCCGAGAACGGGTCGCATGGCGGCCAGACGGTATGTCGGCCGCCGACGCGTGCGGGAATAGTGCGGCTCGGCCTTACGGGCGCGCCGGACATCTGGTAAAACATTGCAGCGTGGCCGACGAACTCGTCTCAGGAGCGACCTCAACCGCCTTTGCGGACGCGCTGAGGGCGCTTGCCCCGGCCATTCAGGCCGACGCCGAACGTTACCGTCCAGACGACCAGGCCGACGCGGCGGGCTGGCGGCTGGCGATGGGCGCGTGCGCGAAGCTGCAAGCGGCGATTGCAGGCGGATCGGCCCCCGGCGAGCTCGACGCGCGCATGGGCGAGCTGATCGCCATCAGTCCGTCGCGCGTACCGGTCGCGATGCTGTTCGAAGCCGCGGGCGTGGTCGAGCGCGCCATTCTCGACGAGCTTGCGCCCGATCCCGATCTCGGCGCCACATCGTCGGCCTGGCCCTTCGTGGCGCAGCGCGTGCGCCGTGCATCATTTGATCTGCTCGCGCTGTTCACCTCCGCGATCAACGCGTCACCCGAGCTGCTCTACGACCAGACGACCACACTGCTCGCGCGCCGGCTGCTCGACATCGTGCTGCCGCAGGAGATCGCACGATCGGAGCGGCACGGGCGGCCGCTGGCGCTGCTCGTCATTTCGATCGACAGGCTGAATCAGCTCGAGGAATCCATCGGCATGGGCACGAGCGAGCGCGTGCTCGAGCGCGTCGGCATTCTGACGCGGCGCTATTTCCGCGTGCACGACTGGCTCACGCGTTTCGATGCGCACGCCGTGTGCGCGGTGCTGCCCGACACCGAGCCCGATACCGCGGCCATGCTCGCCGAGCGCTTCCGCCAGAGCGTGCGCCAGCGGCTCGTGCTCGAGGATCATCGCGACGGCAGGCGCGTGCCCGTGACGCTCACGATCGCGGTGATCGGCACGAGCGTGATGCCGGCCGGCGTCGGGCCCGACGAGCTGCTGCGCGAAGCGTCACAGGGAATCCAGCGCGGACGGCTGGCAGGGGGCGACCGCACCGAGCGCGGTTCGATTCAGGCGATGGAGATTTCCATTCCGAAAGCCGCCGTGGCTCTCGGCACCGGCACGCTCACCGTGCGCCGCATGATCCGCGAAGGCCGGCTGTCGTCGACGCGGCGCGGCCGTCACACCTACGTCTCGCAGGCCGCCATCGAACGCCTGCGCGAACGCCGGCAGTAGCTACTCGCTGTCTTCGTACTCTGTCTTCAGGCGCGCGACCACGTTCGGATCCGCCAGGGTCGTGGTGTCGCCGAGCGTCTTGCCTTCCGCGATGTCACGCAACAGGCGGCGCATGATCTTGCCCGATCGCGTCTTCGGCAGATCCGCGGCGAAGAGAATCTGATCGGGCCTCGCGATCGCGCCAATCTTCTTCACGACGTGCGCCTTGAGCTCGTCGGCGAGCGCAGGCGTGCCGGCGATGCCTTCTTTCAGCGTCACGAACGCCGCCACGGCCTGGCCCTTGATGTCGTGATGCTTGCCGACCACCGCCGCTTCGGCGACGCGCGGGTCGTCGACCAGCGCGCTCTCGACCTCCGCGGTGCCCAGCCTGTGCCCCGCGACATTCAGCACATCGTCGACGCGCCCGAGCAGCCAGAAGTACGCGTCCTCATCGAGCCGCGCGCCGTCGCCCGTGAAGTACACGCCATCGGGCCACCGCGAGAAATACTGCGAGACGAAGCGGTCGGGATCGCCGTAGATGCCGCGCAGCATCGCGGGCCACGGCTTGGTCAGCGCGAGCAGCCCTCCGCCGTGATCGATGGCCTTGCCGTGCGAGTCGCGGATCTCGGCGCTGATTCCCGGAAACGCGCGTGTGGCGGATCCCGGCTTCAGGCTCGTGAGGCCGGGGAGCGGCGTGATCATGATCGCCCCTGTCTCCGTCTGCCACCACGTGTCGACGATCGGGCACGTGCCGCGGCCGATGTGCTCGTGGTACCACATCCAGGCCTCGGGATTGATCGGCTCGCCGACCGATCCGAGCAGGCGAAGGCTCGAGAGATCGCGCTTCGCCGGCCACTCGGTGCCCTGACGCATGAACGCGCGAATCGCCGTCGGCGCGGTGTAGAAGATCGAGACTTTGTACTTCTCGATGATCGACCAGAATCGATCCTTCTCCGGCCAGTCGGGCGCGCCTTCGTACATCAGCACCGTCGCGCCGTTGGCGAGCGGACCGTAGACCACGTAGCTGTGGCCCGTCACCCAGCCGATGTCCGCGGTGCACCAGTAAACGTCCTCCGCGCGCAGGTCGAACACCCATTTCGTCGTCGCCGCGACACCCGTCAGGTAGCCGCCCGTGGTGTGCACGATGCCTTTCGGCTTCCCCGTCGTGCCGGAGGTGTAGAGGATGTAGAGCATGTCCTCCGAGCCCATCGGCTCCGGTGCGGCCGCCTCGACGTCGCCGCCCATCAGATCGTGAAACCAGTGATCGCGTCCGGCGGTCATGTCCGCCTCGACCGCGCCGCCACCGCCGCGCCTGACGACGATGACGTGGCGGATCGAGGGGGTGCCTTCGAGGGCGGCGTCGGCCATCTTCTTGAGCGGGACGATCTGGCCGCGGCGATAGCCGCCGTCCGCGGTCACGAGCGCGACGCACTCGGAATCATTGATGCGATCGCGGAGGGCCTCGGCGCTGAAGCCGCCGAACACGACGCTGTGCACCGCGCCGATGCGCGCGCAGGCGAGCATCGCAATCGCAAGCTCGGGCACGAGCGGCAGGTAGAGCGCGACGCGGTCGCCTTTCGAGATGCCCAGACCGCGCAGCACGCCCGCGAAACGCGCGACGTCGTAGAGGAGCTCCGCGTAGGTCAGGGTGCGCGTGTCGCCCGGCTCACCTTCCCAGACGAAGGCTGCGCGATCGCCGAGGCCCGCGCGCACATGCCGATCGAGGCAGTTCGCGCTGGCGTTCAGCGTGCCGTCGGCGAACCACGTCGGTGAGGGAAAGCCCCCGTCGAGGACGCGCGTGAAGGGGGTGATCCATTCGAGCTCGCGCGCGCGTTCGGCCCAGAACGCTTCCGGATCGGCCGCCGCGCGCGCGTAGACGCCGGGATCCGACGCGACGGCGCTGCCGCGCCATTCGGGTGAAGGGGGAAACTGCCGGTTCTCGTGCTGAAGGGCGTCGATTTCTGGCACGGGTTAAGACTAGCCCGTCCCGCGGCCGCTAGTCCTCGATTTTCGGTTCTTTCCTGCGGAAGATGGCCACGCCGAGCACGCCGCCGAGCATGCCGAAGATCACGTACGCGATGAGGCTCGTGATGAGCGTGACCACGACGGCCGACGCGGTGACCGAGCCGTCGAGGCGGCTCATCATCTCGAGGAACTCCGGAGGCATGTCGCGGCCCTCCATGAAGCGCTCGAACGAGCGCCGCATCACCGGGCCGAACATCATCTGAATCGGAATCGAGAGCACGGTGCCGATGAAGGCGCCGACGACGCCGGCCATCAGCCCGACGAGCAGGCCGTCAGCGGCATTGATCGGCTCGGCCTGGTTCTTCTGCAGCAGGTTCGCCGCGAGCATGCCGCCGAGAATCACCCACAGGCAACAGCAGGCGTTGCCGATGTTGACGAACGGCAGCGTCGAGAGGACGCCGATGAACAGGCCGCCGAGAAGCGCCGGTTGAAGACGTCCGCCCATATCAGTCGTAATACTCCCGGCCGAGGTGCGTGATGAGCTCTTCGCCGCGCATGTGACGCAGCGTGTTCTTCAGTTTCATCAACTGAATGAACAGGTCGTGCTCGGGGTACAGCTCCGGCGCGTGCATCGGGCTCTTGAAGTAGAACGACAGCCATTCCTGGATGCCGCTGAAGCCCGCCCGCTTGGCGAGATCGAGGAAGAGCGCGACATCGAGCACGATCGGCGCGGCGAGAATGCTGTCGCGGCAGAGGAAGTTGATCTTGAGCTGCATCGGATAGTTGAGCCATCCGAAGATGTCGATGTTGTCCCAGCCCTCTTTGTTGTCGCCGCGCGGCGGATAGTAGTTGATGCGCACGACGTGCGAGATGTCCTTGTAGAGATCCGGATAGAGGTGCGGCTGGAAGATGTAGTCGAGCGCGCCCTTCTTGCTCTCTTCCTTCGACTTGAACGACTCGGGATCGTCGAGCACTTCGCCGTCGCGGTTGCCGAGGATGTTGGTCGAGTACCAGCCGGCGACGCCGATGAGACGCGCCTTGAGGCCCGGCGCGATGATCGTCTTGATCAGCGTCTGGCCCGTCTTCATGTCATTGCCGGTGATGGGCGACCCGGTCTGTGCCGCGAGTTCGCGCAGCGCCGGAACCTCGGCACTCAGGTTGGGCGCCGCGTTGGCGTAGGGCAGGCCTTCCCTGATGGCCGCGTACGCGTAAATCTGGCTGGGCGAGATCGCCGCGTCGTTGTCTTCGAGCCCCTTCTCGAAGGCCGCCAGCGACTTGTGGCACGGCGCTTCAGTGAGAAAGATCTCGGTGGAGCCGGCCCACACGAGCACGAGCCGCGCGCAATTGTTGTCGGCCTTGAACTTCCGGATGTCGGCGACCAGCTGCTCGGCGAGATCCTTCTTGTTCTTGCCCTTCTTGACGTTCGGGCCGTCGAGCCGCTTCACGTAGTGCCGGTCGAAGACGGCCGACATCGGCTTGATCGCCGAGAGTTCGTCCTTGACCTGATCCAGCAGCTTCTCGTCGAGCACACCGGCGTGCTTCGCGGCCTCGTAGCAGTTGTCTTCGAAGATGTCCCAGCCGCCGAAGACGATGTCGTTGAGCGGCGTCAGCGGCACGAACTCACGAATGGTCGGCGACTTCGCATCGGTGCGCTTGCCCAGCCGCACGGTTCCCATTTCGGCCAGCGATCCGATCGGCTTCGCGAGGCCGCGGCGCACGGCCAGCACGCCCGCGATCACCGTGGTGCTCACCGCGCCGAGTCCGACGAGAAGAATGCCCAGTTTTCCCTCGGCCGGAGCGATGTCGATTCCCTTTTTCACGCCCGGAACTATATCATTTCGCCGTGGCCCTCTTTCGGCGCGCGGAACCTCCGGAAGCCCTCTCGGCCGCGATGGCGGGCGTCAAATCCGGCGACCGCGTCCTCTTCGCCGGCACCGAAGACATCGGGCTGATCACTGAAATCGGCGTGCATGCCGGCCTCGGCGGCCGCGTCGTCGCCATCGCGGCCACCGCGGACGCGGCACAGAAGCGCGCCAGGCGAATCGAGCTCGCGGGCGCGCTGGTCGAGCCCGAGCACGGCCCGCTGACGATGCTGCCGCTCGACTCGGGCAGCTTCGACGTGGCCATCGCCGAAGACACGCTGCTCGCGCTCGATCCGGGCGATCGCCGCGGCGCGATCGGCGAGTTGTTCCGGGTGCTGCGTCCTGGCGGGCGCCTGATCTGGATCGAGCGGCAGCCGCGCGGCGGGCTGTTCCGCCTCGCGCCCGACTCGCGCGCGCTGCCCGATTCGGCGGAACGCGAAGCCGCACTGTCGGCGGCCGGCTTCCGCGGCGTACGTAGGCTCGCAAGCGCGAGCCGTCGCGTCTACATCGAAGGCATCAAGAGCGCCGGGTGATCAGCGCGCGCACGTCAGATGGCGTCCGCCGTCGATCGCGAACGTCTCACCGGTAATCCATCCCGCTTTCTCCGACAGCAGGAACGCAATCAGATCGGCGACCTCGCTCGCCTGACCCGCGCGCCCGAGCGGATGCGTGGTCTTGGAGTGCTCGAGGAACGCCGCGTACTTCGTCTCGTCCATGCCGCCGCGGCGATGGAGGTTGGTGACGACGACGCCGGGATTGACGGCATTGACGCGCACGCCCTTCGGCGCGAAATCGAGTGCCGCGGCGCGCGTGAGGTGATCGAGCGCGGCCTTGCTTGAGCAGTAGGAGGCCAGGCCGGGAAACGCGCGCAGGCCCGTCACGCTCGACACATTGACGACCGCGCCGCGCGCGCGCTCGAGATGCGGCGCCGCTTCGCGCAACAGACGAAACGGCGCGCGCACATTGACCGCGAACATCGCGTCCCACGCCTCGTCGGTCGTCGCATCGACCGCGCCAGAGGCGATCACGCCGGCGGCCTGCACGAGACCGTTGAGCGCATGGCCGTCGCGCATGGCGGCGCGGACGATTTCGGCCGGTGCGGTATCGGCGGCGACGTCAGCCTGGAAGGGCACGAACGACGGCCCCGCCTCGCGGCCGATGGTCTCCAGAGCCGCGCTGTCGCGTCCCACACCCAGCACACGCCAGCCGTCGAGCAGCAGCCGCTGGGCCACCGCCTTGCCAATACCACTCGAAGCGCCAGTGACAATCGCTGTCTGCATGGGGGACGGGTCTCGATTATTCATCAATCAGTCGTTACCTCGAAAATCCGCCCGTAAGCAGTGCCGATTCTCGCCTGACCACACAGGGGAAAAAAATAGACACCCGTCCCCCTTTTCGCACGGGTGTCATGCGGCGAGCACAGCCCGGCCGCACGCCCCTGCAAAGATCCGCGCGATTCAGGCCGAAAAGTGACACGGCGGCTTGCCACGCAGCGGCAGGCCGTTTGCCCCTGCCCGGGGTGGTTCTCCAGAAAACATGGCCAGACTCGTACAGGCGCCCGACGTCTACACCGCCGCCGAAATCGCGCGCGCCGCCGGCACAGGCCTGCGCCTCGTGCGCGAGCACATGCGCAGCGGACAGATCCCGTCGGTCGATGACACGTTCGTGGCCGAAGCTGACGCGGTCGCCGCAGTGCGCACGCTCAGCCAAGCGTCGAGGCACGCGCCCCTTGCCGCCCATCCACCCGACCTGCTCGCGCCGCCGCCCGACGCGCGCCGCCGCACCGGACTGCCGCTCGCGATCTCGAGCACGCTGCACGCCGCCGCGGTGCTCTTGCTCGTCGTCGCCAGCTCGCTCGGTCTCCTCAGTCAGGACACGGAGTCGAACCTCGCGCGGCCGGCCGATCCGGCGCGCCTGGTCTTCCTCGTCAAAGCTGGCCCCGGCGGCGGGGGTGGTGGTGGAGGCATGCGGCAGAAAACGCCACCTCCCCGAATTCAAATGAAACGGCCCAAGCCGTCTCCGGCGAGCCAGCCGGTGCCAGTGCGGCGGCCGCCTCCAGTGACGAGCCGGGCGAAGGTGGCGATCCCTCCGCCACAGCCTGCGGTACGACCGGTGGTCCGTGAGACGACACCGATCGACCTGCCGAAGCCGGCACCGGCGGCGCCCGCTGTCGCCGCGCCAGTCGTCAGCGCGCCGGCCGATCCGCAGGACAAGGCAGGCACGCTCGATTCCACATCGCGCGGCGCCGCAAGCAGCGGCAGCGGCACGGGCGGCGGAGCCGGTACGGGCGCCGGCACAGGCATCGGCGACGGGGACGGCGCGGGCCTCGGACCGGGCAGCGGTGGCGGCACCGGCGGCGGGCCGTACCGTCCCGGCTCCGGCATCGACCCGCCATCGCTGCTCCGCGAGGTCAAGCCGACCTATTCCGACGATGGCCGGCGTCAGGGGGTCGAGGGGGACGTGGTGCTCGAGATCGTCGTCCGACGCGACGGCAGTGTGGGCGACGTGAAGATCCTGCGCCGGCTCGGGGCCGGGCTGGATCAGCGCGCCATCGACGCCGTGCGGCAGTGGCGCTTCTCTCCCGCCCGCCGGCAAGGGACGCCCGTCGACGTGATCGTCGAGGTCGCGGTGGAATTCAAACTCCGTTAGTGAGTGCATTCATGGACACAGCAACTCTGGTGGCATCGCTGACCACGCTGACCGCAATCGCGTTGACGATCGTCACGGTGCGCCTGCTTCGCGTCGATCGGCAGCGGTCGGACGCACGCGTCGCCGTGCTGGTGTCGCTTGCGGGACAGCCGCAGCCGTTACCGTCCGCGCGGGCATCCGCCATGGCATTCGACGCACCTCCCGTCAAACTGCAGCCGCGAACACCCGCGGCTCGCACGGTGAGCGCGCCGCACCGTCAGCACGTCGCGAAGCCGGCTGCAGCCGACGCGCCGCTCCTGCGCGAACCGGAGCTGTTCGGCGCGACACTGCGCAGGGCGCCGCTGTACGCGGAGGCCCCGGTGGCGGCTGGTGGCGCGTTGTTCGGACCAGCCGTGCGCACGCGCGTCAGCCCGCTGGTCTACATCGGCGCGGCCGCGATCATCATGGCCGCCGTGATCGGCCTTTCCTTCAAATGGGCAGCCGCGTCAGCCGC
Source organism: Acidobacteriota bacterium (assembly GCA_030855205.1). Taxonomy (GTDB): domain Bacteria; phylum Acidobacteriota; class Vicinamibacteria; order Vicinamibacterales; family SCN-69-37; genus JALYRV01. The sequence continues at coordinate 10,543 of JALYRV010000053.1, forward strand.
AGCACCCGCAGGCGACACGACCACGACACTCGCGGCACCGGCCGCGTCCGCGCAGCCGCTCTCGCTCGTGTCACTCGGCCACGAACAGATGCCAGACGGCACGCTGGTGATCAGCGGCGTGGTGCGCAACCCGGCCGGCGCCATCGCGCGCGAGCGCGTCTTCGCGGCGGCGTCGCTCGTCGATGGCGGCGGCCAGCTCGTAGCGAGCGCCCGCGCGCCTCTCGATTTCACGACGCTCGCCGCCGGCGAGGAGTCACCGTTCGTCGTGCGGATCGTCGGCGCCAACGGCGTCGCGCGCTACCGGATCGGGTTTCGCGACGTGACAGGCGCGTCCATCGCGCACCTCGATCGGCGCACGCTTCGCGAAGACTGAAGAGATGCACATGAAGTCACAGACGCTCGCGTTCGCGCTCGCCGCTGTTGCGGCGGCTTCGACGTTGTCGGCGCAGCAGAAGCCGCAGGAGCCTGGCTTCACGTTTCGCACGACCTCGGAGCTGATCAACGTCACCGTGACGGTGACCGATCAGAACGGCCGATTCGTGTCGGGACTGCGCAAGGACGACTTCGTCGTGTACGAAGACGGCAAGCCGCAGGCGCTGACACACTTCGACAGCGAGCGCGTGCCGGTCAGTCTCGGCCTGGTCATGGACACCAGTGGCAGCATGGCGGGCGAGAAGATGTCGGCTGCCAAATCCGCAGTCGAGCGCTTCCTGATCGGCCTCCTCGATCAGAACGACGAGATCTTCCTCTACCAGTTCGAGACGCAGGCCACGCTCGTGCAGGACTGGACGACCGACCGGGGCGCGGTGAGACGCGCGCTTGGCCGGATCCAGGCCCGCGGCGGCACGGCGATGTACGACGCAGCCGCCGAGGCGGTGCCGCTCGCGCAGAGCGGCAAGCAGCGCAAGAAGGCCGTCGTGATCATCTCTGACGGCAACGACACGAACAGCCAGATCGACATTCCGTCCGTGCAGCAGCTGATCCGCGAGACGGAAGTCCTCGTGTACGCGATTGGCATCGACGGCGGGGGCGGCAGCTCGCAGCCGCAACGCCAGCAGCCGGCCTGGAAACCGCCCCTCGGCATTCCGATCCCGAGCCCGTTCCCGGGGCGCCGCCCGCCCGTCATGCAGCCGCGCCAGCCGCAGCCGCGGGCGCCACAGCGCGCGTCGCGCTCGATCGACGGCGTCGACGAATCTGCGCTTCGCAACATCACCGACGACAGCGGCGGGCGCACCGAGATCATCCGCAACGCGCGCGATCTCGACGCGGCAACCGCAGGGATCGCCGACGAGCTGAGCAAACAGTACTTCCTCGGCTATACGTCGGGAGTCTCGAAAGACGGACGCTGGCATTCGATCGAGGTGCGGCTCAAGCGCGGCACTCATCAGATCCGCGCGCGCAAGGGCTACGTCGCAAGCTAAGATGACCGTCGCTTGGACATCGCGTCTCCCGACCTCACGACGTCGCTGACGGCCGTCGGCCTCAGCATTCTTGGCAGTCTCGGCGGCCTGCTCACGGCGTCGCTCGTGCTGCTCGTGCGCAAGGATCTGCGCACGCGGCTCGTGCCATGGCTCGTGAGCTATGCGGTCGGCACGCTGCTCGGCGCCTCTCTCTTCAATCTGCTGCCCGAAGCGCTCGAGACCGGAGCCGTGCGCCCGACGATGATGATGCTCGTGGCGGGGATCCTGACGTTCTTCGTCCTCGAGAAAGTCGTGCTCTGGCACCACTGCCACGACGATGAGGAATGCGCGGCGCACAAGCGCGCCGCCTCGCTCGTCGTCATCGGCGACGCGGTGCATACGTTCGTCGACGGCGCCGTGATTGCGGCCGCGACGATCGTGTCCCCCGCCCTCGGCGTCACGACGGCGCTCGCAGTGGCGGCGCACGAGATCCCGCAGGAGATGGGCGACGCCGCGATCCTGATGTCCGCGGGCTACTCGCGCAAGACCGCGCTCGGCCTCAACCTCGCCTCGGCCGGCGGCGGCGTGCTCGGCGCCGTGATGATGCTCGCGTTCGGCGCGGCGATTCCCCTCGTGATTCCCAAGGTGCTCGCCTTCGCCGCGGGAGCGTTCCTCTATGTGGCGATGGCGGATCTCATCCCCTCGCTGCATCAGGGACGCTTCGACGCAGGCAGCTTCCGGCAGCTGGGCTTGATCGTCCTCGGTCTGATCACGCTCGCGGCGCTCTGAGCCAGCGGTCCCGGCGTCCTCCGCAGCCGTCCCCTTTTCTCAACACGTCCGTCGCGAGACGAACGCGCGGCATCCAATCAGGCCTGTTTTCACGACGTGCGCGGAGGGGTGTCTGGCACCTCGTTTGATGTGTCAGGTGTACGTGTGCACCCGACTCACCCTTGCGCTCGTGCTGGTGCTGGCCGCCGCGCTGCCTCTGCCGGCGCAGGATGCGCCTGCCCTGACCACCGTGCGCGGCCTCCTCGGCGCGACGCAGGCCATCACGGTCTTCGACTTCGTCACGGCTTCCGCGTCGGGTGACGTGGTCACGCTGGCGGGCAAGGTGACCTCTCGCGCAAAGCGCGACCAGCTGGAGACGGAAGTGGCGTCAGTACCGGGCGTGCGGCAGATCGTCAACCGCATCGCCGTGCTGCCCGCGTCGGCCTCCGACGAAGGGCTGCGGCAGCGCGTCGCGCGCGCCATCTATGCGCACCCCTCGCTGCGTCAGTACGCCTCGATGAGTCACCCGCCCATACGCATCCTGGTGGAGCGCGGCCGCGTGACGCTGGCCGGCGAAGTGCGTTCGGGCGTGGAGCGGCTCGTCGCGAAATCGCTGGCGGAGGCGGAAGCCAAGGGCCCGGTGACCGACGAGCTCGTGATCGGCGGCGGCCGTTAGGCGCCGGGCGCGCGGCGGTCCGCCATGCGCGCGCGCTGACGGCCGCGATGGACGATGCGCCAGATGATCGCCGCGAGCAGCAGCATCGCGGCCGCAAACGACGCCGCAAACAGGCCGAGCGTGCGGTACAGAATCGACCCGCGATCCATCGTCACCGCAAGATCGACGGGTGCCCCCTTGACACGATCCGCGAGACGCTGCTCCCACGTCAGGATGTTGCCGCGCGCGACGCTGCCCGTCTCGTTGGTGTCGAGCAGACGCACGTTGTGCGCATGCACGCGGCTCGGCAGGTGCAGCTTGAATGCGACCAGCTCGCTGCCGTCCCAATTGGTCGTCACCGGCGCAGGGCTCGTGGGCGCGCCGACGCGCTGGCGGTATTCGCGAGTCGAGTCCGGGCCATCGGCCAGCGAATACTGGGTCGACCGAAACAGCTTCGTCGCTGAGAGCTTCCTGACGTCGTCGATCTCCGCGCGGATCTGGATGAACTGGCGTCCGTTGCGGCGCCAGGGACGGCTCACGCGCGCGATCTCGAGGCCGGGCTCGCTCACCAGGGCGCGCACCTCGTTGCGGTCGAGACGCCCGCGCGGCGCTGTGTCGAGGGGAAAGCCGTGCAGCGCCACCAGCGACGGAATCGACGCGTTGAGCACGACGACCGCCGATCCGCCCGCCGACAGGTACAGCTGCTCCTCGTACTCGTACTGGCGGCCGAAGCCTCGCCCTGAGCAGGACGCCAGCACCAGCAGCAGACAGGCAGCGGCGATCGGCGCGCGGAGACGAACAAGGTGCATCGGGATATCTTAACTGGATGGCCCGCCTTTTTCTGATCGACGGCAGCAACCAGATGTATCGCGCCTACCACGCGATCCGCGGGCTGACCGGTCCGGACGGCAAGTCCACCAATGCCGTCTACGGATTCACGACGATGCTCAAGAAGCTCGTGGCCGACCATCAGCCCGAGTACATCGCCGCGTCGTTCGACCTGAAGGGGCCCACCTTCCGCTCCGACATGGCGGCCGACTACAAGGCGAACCGCGCGCCGATGCCGCCGGATCTGGCCGAGCAGATTCCGTGGGTGCACGAGGCCTGTGAAGCCCTCGGTGTGCCGATTCTCACATTCGAGCGATTCGAGGCGGACGATGTCATCGGCACACTGACGCGGCAGGCGGTCGAGGCCGGGTTCGAGGTCGCCATCGTCACGGGGGACAAGGACTTCTTCCAGCTGGTGTGCGGCCAAGTCAAGGTCTTCAACCCGCGCGACGAGGGGGCGTGGTTCGACGCGGACGGCGTGGTCGAGAAGTTCGGCGTCCTGCCAGGGCAGGTGGTGGACGTGCTCGCGCTGATGGGCGACAGCATCGACAACATCAAAGGGGTGCCGGGGATTGGCGAGAAAGGGGCCCGTGCGCTCATCACCGAGTACGGGTCGCTCGAAGCGCTGCTCGAGGGCGCGCCGTCGATCACGAAGCCCAAGCTGCGCGAATCGCTGATCACGCATGCGGCCGTCGCGCGCGAGAGCCGCGAGCTCGCGCAGATACGGACCGACGTGCCCGTGACGTTCGATGCGGCCGCGCTGAAGTACGGGGGCCCGTCCCGCGAGCGGGCGTACGCGCTGTTCGCGACGCTCGGTTTCCGCACGCTCGTCAACGAGTTCGCGCCGACGGCCGAGAGCGTGTCGCGCGACTACGCGCTGGTGACGACGGAGCCGGAGCTCGATGCGCTGGTGCGCGACCTGACGGCGGCTGGCAGCTTCGCGTTTCGCGTGCTCACCGACGGCGGCGCGGCGATGCGCGCAAGCATCGCGGGGCTGGCGTTCTCGATCGCGGCGCGGCAGGCGCGCTACGTGCCGTTCGCGCCGGGCACGCTCGGCGGCGCCACCGACCTCTCGGTGGACGCGACGCTCACTGCACTCAAGCCGGTGTTCGAGAACCCGTCGATCGCCAAGATCGGGCACGACCTGAAATTCGACGCGATCGTCCTCGCGCGGCACGGCGTGACGCTGACGGGCGCGCCCGGGCAGCTGTTCGACACGATGATCGCGAGCTATCTCGTCGATGCCACGCGGTCATCCCATCTCGTCGAGGATCTCGCGCTGGAGCAGATCGGCTACAAGGCGCGGCGCGAAGAGGATGTCTGCGGCCGCGGCGCGCGGGCGCTCAAGCTCACCGACCTCTCACCCGACACCATCGTCGACTTCGCGGGCGAGCGATCCGATCTTCCCCTGCAGCTGGCGCCGCCGCTACGCGAGGCGCTCGCGCGCGAGAAGCTCGACGCGATCTACGCCGGGCTCGAAATGCCTCTCGTGCCGGTGCTCGTCGCCATCGAGCGCGCCGGCGTCAAGATCGACGCGCCCGCGCTCGCGGCGCAGGGACGCACCATCGACGCCGAGCTCGCCGTGCTGAGCGGCCGCATCTTCGCGCTCGCGGGCATGGAGTTCAACGTCAACTCGCCGAAGCAGCTTTCGGAGGTCCTCTTCGAGAGGCTCGGGCTGAAGCCACCGGCCGCCGCGCGAAAGACGATGAAGACGAAGGCGACATCGACGGCCGCCGACGTGCTCGAGGATCTCGCTGAGGAGCACGAGGTGGTGCGGCTGATCCTGCAGTGGCGCGTGCTGCAGAAGCTGAAGGGCACGTACATCGACGCGCTGCCGCAGCTGATTCATCCGCTCACCGGCCGCGTGCACACGTGCTTCAACCAGGCGGTGGCCGCGACGGGGCGGCTGAGCAGCAGCGACCCGAACCTGCAGAACATCCCGATCCGCACGCCGGCCGGCCGCGAGATCCGCCGCGCGTTCATCGCCGAGCCCGGCCACGTGCTGCTGTCGGCCGACTATTCCCAGATCGAGCTGCGGGTGCTCGCGCACCTGGCGCAGGATGGGGCGCTCATCGACGCGTTCCGCGCGGGAGAGGACATCCACGACCGCACTGCGGCGGCGCTGCTCGGGGGCATGGATCAAGGGAACAGCCAGAACCTGCGTGCGACGGCCAAGATGGTCAACTACGCAGTGCTCTACGGCAAGACGAAATACACGCTCGCGAAAGACATCGACGTCACGCAGGACGAGGCACAGGCGTTCATCGACGCGTACTTCGCCGGTTTCCCAGGGGTGCGCACGTACATCGATCGCACGCTCGCGCAGGCGCGGCAGGACGGCATCGTGTTCACGCCGGATGGGCGCCGCCGCCTCGTGCCCGATCTGAACAGCAGCAACGGCCAGATCCGCGCGCGCGCCGAGCGCGAAACCACCAACTTCCCGATTCAGGGGATGGCCGCCGACATCCTGAAGCGCGCGATGATCGATACGCACGCGGCGCTCGGAGCCTGGAACGCAGGGCGCGCGAAGCCGACCCGCATGATTCTTACCGTGCATGACGAGCTGCTGTTCGAGACGCCGGAGGAGACAGCCGCGGAGGCGATTGCGCTGGTGCGGGAGCACATGGAGCGGGCCGCGGCCCTCGACGTGCCGCTGACGGTCGACGTCGGCATGGGCGCGAGCTGGAAGGACGCGAAGTCCTAGCGGGTCCAGCGCGCCTTGAGCGCGTCCCACTCGGCCTGCATCCCCGCGGCGGCCGCATCACCGAGGCCGAGCGCTCTCACGCGCTCGGGGATGAGGGCCTGCTGCACGAGACGATCGATGTCGGACCTCAGCGCCGCGCCGCGGTCGCTGGTCAGGGGGGCACGCACCCACGCGGCCACCGCCGCGGACCAGGCGCGATCGAGATCCCCCATGCCGCGCGCGCCGGCGGCAAGCCAGTACGCGGCAGGCATCGAGCCGGGATGTGCCCGCGTCTCCTGTTCCATCCGTTCGGCGATCCGCTGGTAGATGAGACGGCGCTCGGCCTGCGGCCGCAGTTGCGCGTGACGGTCCAGCGCGGTCGCCCACCAGTCGAGCACGCGCTCCCTGGACGCGCTGCTGATGTCACCGAGCGCTGTTTCGAACATCTCTGCGGCGGCGGCGAACCCGTCGTCGAGGTAGAGCGCCTCGGCGAGGCCGATGATCAGCTCGCGGCGTGCGTCCGCGTCCAGGGCAGAAGGATTGAGGGCCTTGAGATGCCCCCGTGCGGCGTCGAGGTCGGCGACACTGCCCGACGTCCTGAACCGCTCCAGCAGCGCCCGTGCGGCCACGAGTGCGGCGCCGGAGGGCTCGCCTGGACGCGTGAGGATGGGGTCGAGGAGCGCCAGGGCCTCGGCCGGGCGCCCGGCGTTATAGTGCGCCCTGGCGGCGGCAACGGCGGTGGCAGGCACGGATTGGCCCGCCGCGGCGGACGCCGGCCCCAGAAAGACAAGCAGAAAAGCCCAGGAAAGCGTGCGCATGGCCCTGAGGCCATCCTAGCACTCGCTATAATTGTTCCGCGAACATGGTGGAGCCGATTGTCCTTCCGCGCTCCGAGCACAACATCTCCCGCCGCGAGATCGATCCCGACGCGCTCAAGGTGTTGTACCGGC
>JALYRV010000224.1 GCA_030855205.1 Acidobacteriota bacterium
CTTGAGCACCTGCTCGACGAGACTGACCGACTCGACGTACTGCTGCCAGTCGAGCGTCGCGCAGAGGCGCAGGCTCGTGATGGCGTTGGCGACCGAGACCTGCGCGATGCCCTGGCGCTGATGCTCGGCGCGGATGGCCTCTTCGGCCGTCGTCTGCCGCGACGTGAGGTGCTCGTCGACGGCCGTGCGAATGGGGGACAGGCGCAGGCCGTACTCCCTGAGCCGGTGGAGCAGCTGCACGACGTACGTCGTGTCGAGCTCGGAGGGCAGGCGCGGGTGCGCGGCGTTCTCGGAGCGCGCCACGTAACTGTCCGCGGCGCGCCGCTCCTCCCGCGCGCACATCATCTCGTCGGCGAGGCGCCGCAGGTTCTCGATGAGCGCGAGCTTCAGCATGCTGGGCCACGCCCACAGCTCGCCGATCGTCAGCGGCGCGACGCGCTGAAACGCGTCGAGGAACTGTCCGAGCTGGAGGCGATCGAGACGGCTGTCGCTGTGGCGTACGAGCTCGACGGCCACCGCGTAGATGCGCGCGTGCCCCGCCTGCTCGCGCGCGGCCAGCGTCGGCAGCTCGCGGTAGTAGGTGCGCGGCAGATCCTTGCGGATGTGCGTGACTTCAGCGGTGACGAGATGGAAGTTGTCGAGGAGCCACTCGGCCGCGGTGCCCACGAACTGCCCCGTGCGCACATCGTCGGCCAGCGTGCGATACGCCGCGCGCAGCACGCGCGCGTTGTCGTCGAAGCGGGGAAAAATATTACGCGCCTGCCGGCGCCCGCTGGGATCGACGGTGAAGCTCGCCGCAAGCGCGAGCGCGCGCTCCTCGAGCCGTTCGATGCTCAGCAGTTCGTCGCGGAGAGGCTTTTCGTTCGCGGGCGGGTGCCGTCTAGCTAAGAGGCGGCGATCGGAAGTCCGTGTCAGACCATTAGTATATCGCGGGGGTAGGCGCCTGCCGGCTCATCTGGAGCCGATCAGACGCCGCTGTTCGCCGCCCACGAAAAAATAAATGGCGCCGTCCGGCCCTGTCGTCAGTGCCCGGATCGGACCGCCCGCGCGTTCGACGAGCCGCTCGGTCGAGGACACGCGCGAGGCGCGATCGAGCCGCACGCGCGCCAGACTGCCGTCAGACGAAGCCATCACGAGATCCCCCTGCAGCGCGCGGATCGCGTCACCGCGATAGAAGGTCATCGCGAGCGCACCGTCGAGATCGATGTCACGGCCAGTCATGAAGAGCGCGCGCGATCCCGGCTGCCAGTCCAGCCCCCGTGGCGCAGACGCCCCGTCGGCATAGACCGGCGTGAAGCCAGGCTGATCGGCGGGTGTGCGTCCGTCGGCGTCGATCCGGAGCAGCTTGCCGTTATACGCGCTCGCGCGGGCCGTATCGGCATCACCGAGCGCGACGTACAGCTTTCCGTCCGGGCCGAACCGGAGAGATAGCGCGTCTGCACGACGAAGCCGTCGACGCCGCGCGACTTCCAGAGATCCAGCTCCGCATCGGTCAGGCGAACGAGCTTCTCATACGAGGCCCAGAGAATGATCCGATGCGCGTTGGCGGGCCCGACGGGTCTCGGCGTGGGCTGTGCCGGTGGAGCCGGCGGAGCCGGGGTCGCCGGCGTCGTCGGCGGCGTGGGCGACGGGTTCGGTGTCGTCGGCAGACACGCGGCGGTCGCGAGTATCAGCGAGAAGGCGGCGATTGCGAGAGCGACAGATGAAGTGGAAACGCGAGACGTCTTGGAAAAGCAAAGCCTCAGCAGGCTATCAAACCTAGCGCTCGCTGATCTTGACGCGCGCGGCCTGCGACCTCGGCAGGGCAGAGCTGAGCGCCACGGGGCGGAAGTTCACCAACGCGGTGGTGCGCAACCGGCGGCGGCTTTCCGCGATCCGCCGGCTGGCCAGACGCACGAGACGACGGTTGCTCATGCACTCCGGGGTAGCAACCGGTGTGCCGGGCGGGCGCACTCGGTGGTGACGACCTTGCGTGTACAACAGACTGCCTGGCCGCAACTCGGCAATATTGGTTGGACCCCTATGTCTCATGAGTTTGTCCGCTCATCGCGAGGAGCTGATTCTCCGCTGCCGCGAGAAGGTGGCGGTCAGGTCGGTTCCCCCGCCCACCGAGGCCGAGATCGCCCACGGCGTCCCGCTGTTCCTCGGTCAGCTCGTGGAGGCTCTCAAGCTCGGGACCGTGTCGAGCCCGGAGATTCGCCGCACGGCCCTGCTTCACGGTCACGAGCTCCTGCAGAAGGGATTCAACGTCTCGCAGGTCGTCCACGACTATGGTGACGTCTGCCAGGCGATTACCGAGCTCGCCGTCGAGAAGAAGGCGCCCTTCCCGAGCGATGACTTCCGCCTGCTCAACGCATGTCTCGATGACGCCATCGCCGTTGCCGTCACGCAATATTCGAGCGAGCGGGATCAATCCGAGGTCGATGGCGAGGTCGTGCGCCAGCGGTCCGCCGTCGACGGCGAGAAGGACCGCGGCAACGAGCGCCTTGGATTCCTTGCGCACGAGCTCCGCAATCTGCTCAACACGGCGCTGCTCGCGTTCGATGCGCTGCAGTCCGGGCGAGTCGGTATTGGCGGCAGCACGGGCGACGTGTTGCGCCGGAGTCTCGCGAGTGCGGCAAGCCTCATCGGCGACTCCCTCGACGATGTCCGCTCGACGCAGGGCCTGCAGAACCGCGAGCGGATTCCCGTCGCCGCTTTCATGGAGGAAATCAGGCGGGCGACGATGCTCGAATCGGAGGCGATGGGCGTCGCCTTTGCGGTGGATCCGGTGCCGGCCGGACTGTGCGTCGAAAGCGATCGGCAGGTGCTGTCGGCGGTCGTCATGAACCTGCTGCAGAACGCGTTCAAGTTCACGAAGGCAGGCACCCGGGTCACGCTGCGCGTCGGTGGCAGCGCGGCACGCGTGATCTTCGAGGTGCAGGACGAGTGCGGCGGTCTTCCTTCCGGCGATGTCGATCAGATCTTCAAGCCGTTCGAACAGCGTGGCTCCAACCGGTCAGGGCTCGGGCTGGGGCTGCCGTTCAGCCGCCGGGCGATCGAGGCCAGCCAAGGCCGCGTCTACGCACGCAACATGCCCGGCGTCGGCTGCGTCTTCATCGTGGATCTGCCGCGGTGCGAGGCGCCCAAGGTCGATTGACGCTCGTCGCCCTCGAGCGTCAACATCCGGCACTGCGGCGGAAGCCGTGTGTCAGTCCCGGACCACGCGGAAGCCAAGGCTGAACCCGCGATCCTGTGGACGATGTGTGTAACGCAGCGCGCAGCGTGCGCTGTCGGCTTCGTCATACCAGATACCAGCTGCCGCCGCGGATGATCTTGAGGCCGACCGCCGACCTCACGAACGCCATGCCGGTGACGGTTCGATCCACCGCGCGCCCTGCCGCGCGTCTGCGCCTGCGCACGCTATGAGCAGCCATCGCGAGCGCAGGGCAGATCCACCGCGTCCAGGCCTGCGCTGTGTGTCTCTCCGCAGTCAGCCCAGGCGCACTCGATCGTGGCATCGCGATTCCTCTGGCTAGGCGCGGGCGACGCCGGTCAGGGCGCCCAGATACACAGCCGCCAGCTTGGTGAGCAATGAAACAGCGACCAATACCGCGATCTTCGCCGTCAGGCCTGCGGCCAGCAACGCCGCTATATCGATGAGGGCGTACGTCAGCCAGATCACCAGGGCTGCCTTGACCGCGAACTGACCCTCCCACCAGCCGCCGACCCACCAGCCGGCCAGAAACATCAAGGGGATGCCAGCGGCGATGCTGCAATAGGGCGCAGCGACTTTGATGTGCTCGCGGTAGTACTGCTCGTCGTGACCGGGGTCAATCAGGTGGCCGTACACGACCATGTACAAGAAACTGACCGCCACATTCGCCACCAGCACCAGGATGGCCACGCCTGCCAGCCAGGCCACGCGTCCAGGAGTCATCACGCGGTTAAGCGTAGCGCGCACCCTTGGCTCGTGCTTGACCTTTCTTGCGAATGTTGTGAGGCTGACCCCGTGAAGCCTGAGACGATGATGAGTCATCAGGAGCGCGTTCTCAGCCTCCTGGTGACGATCGAATCGAATCTGAGCGCCGATCTGTGCCTGGCGACGCTGGCCAGGCAGGCCGGGTTTTCACCGTTTCATTGCCATCGCGTTTTCCGCGCGATCGTCGGCGAGCCCGTCAAGGAATATGTGCGCAGGCTGCGGCTCGAACGCGCCGCTCACGAGCTGACGTTCGGCGCTCGACCGATCATCCAGATCGCCCTCGACGCCGGCTATGAGAGTCACGAGTCGTTCACGCGCGCCTTTCGCGCGGCGCTCGGCACGCCACCGTCCGAGTATCGCGAAATCCGGAAGCCGCAAGCCGTGAGCTCGTCGCGCGTGAAGACCGACGCCTCACCCGAGTACCGGCCGCGTGCGGCATGCCTGCTCACTCCTCCGGCCGGCCCGCGTCACGCCCGCGTCGAACGATTGCGCTCGCTGCGCGTCGCTTTCATCAGACACGTGGGTCCGTACGAGGCGGTCACCCCCGTGTTCAATCGGCTGAGCGAGTGGGTGACGGCGCGGCAGCAGGAACCCACCGACCTGATGTGGATCGGCGTGCCGCACGACAATCCGCATTTGACTCCGCCAGAGAAGCTGCGTTTTGACTGCTGCGTCATGGTCACCGGCGACATGGCGCCGGCGGGAGAGATTGGACTGCGGGAGATCGGCGGCGATTTGTATGCGACGACGACGCATTATGGCGCGTTCGACCGTCTCGCCGAGACGTACGGATGGCTCGGCGGCCACTTCATGCCGTCTGCCGGCCTGACTCCTCGAGGCGCGCCCGCGATCGAGATCTATCTCACCAATCCCGAGACAACGGCTCCCGAGCAACTCCTGACTGACATCCTGCTGCCAGTCGACGGTTAGGAAGGCAGTTTCAGCAGGGGCTCGATGAGCCGGTAGCGGCAGGAAACGGAGGCCCTGAGCAATGCGGTGCGGCCAGCAGGGTCCTGTGCATTCACATTACGCCGCGGCGCGCGAGGAGCGTGATCATGTCGCTGTCGTTCTGCGACCACCTTCCTCCGTACAGAAGCACCGCTCGCCAACGGCTCAGGCGGATTGACAATTTGCAGATGCCAACTCCAGACTGGCTCCACGCGTTAAGGGGCGACATCAATGGAAACGAGCCGGCATCGGACTGTACTAGCTCTCATCTGGGCGATTCTTCTACTGAGTGCGGCCGCGTGTGGCCGCACGCAGCCGCCCGAGGCGGATAGCGGAGCCGTATCCGACGGCCCGGCTGATACGGCTCAAGCCTTGCCGCAACGACTCACCGGCAAC
>JALYRV010000225.1 GCA_030855205.1 Acidobacteriota bacterium
GCGTCCCATTGACCACTCCCCAGACCCCCACGCACAGGTAACATTGGATCGTGATCGCGGTAAACCGCGCGGCTGTCGTCGGCTTGGCCTCCGCGATCGCGTTGCGCGAGCGGGGGCGCAACGACGTCGTGCTGCTTGAGCGGTCACTTCGACCGGGCCATGGCGCATCGACCCACAACAGCGGCGTCGTCCATGCCGGCTTGTACTACCCCGAGGGTTCCCTGAAAGCGCAGCTCTGTCTCGAAGGCCGCGAACGGTTGTATCGCTTCTGCGAGCGCCACGGCGTGTCCCATGTCCGTTGTGGCAAGCTAGTCGTCGCCACGACTGCTCGTGACCTAGCGGGCCTTGAAGCAGTCGCGAGCAATGCGGCGAGATGCGGCGTTGACATCCATTACGTCGATGCCACGTTCCTGCGCGCGCGCGAGCCCCATGTTCGCGCCCTCGCTGCACTTTGGTCCCCCGATACCGGATGGGTCGACGCCTCGGCATATGTCTCAGCCCTGGCCGCACGGGCGCGAGCGGCTGGCGTTCATGTGTTGACGGCCAGCGGCGCGATCGACGCCGCCCCTCGCGCCGACGGCATTGAGATCGTCACCCCCCACGAACGCATCCTCGCCGACATCGTCGTGAACGCGGCGGGCACGCATGCGGATGCGGTTTCCGCGATGCTGGGCGGGGAATCCTTTACGATCTATCCATGCCGTGGCGAGTATGTGGCGCTGTCGCCTCGTGCTAGTGCGCTTGTTGGTGGTCTGGTCTACCCCGTCCCGCTCTCGGCAGGGCACGGGCTCGGCATACATCTCACCCGTACGCTCGATCGTGAGGTCTTCGCGGGACCGACGGTCAGGTATCAGACTTCGAAGGACGATCTGGAGTCGTCTCGTGAGCCCGTCAGCGCCTTCCTTGCGGCAGTACGTGAGCTCTTGCCGTTGGTTGAGCTCGCAGATCTAAGACTCGGCGGAAGTGGAATTCGCGCCAAGCTCAACGGCCCGGACACGCCTTTTGCAGATTTTCGGCTGAGTTGGGACACAAGAAACCACCGCCTCTTCCACGCGGCCGGGATTGACTCTCCCGGCCTGACCTCAAGTCTTGCGATTGGCGAGTTTGTCGCGAAACGCGTGCTCGATCGGCGGATAGCGCCACGCCGGTCCAGTTGACTGAGCCAGTCGGCAAGCGGTATCTTGACGTGCTACCTGCGAGTGCGCTGGGGTTCCACACACTACTATTTGGGATTGTGGGCAGGCCTTCGGACCTGTGCCCCTGACGTCGTGTACGTAAGTGAAAGGGCGGTAGCCTGTCTGTTCGCGTCAGACAACTCGCGCGTGACTCTGATCATCGGCAACGAGCACCGCGGCGAGACCGACCGTCAGCCAGAATACGAGTCCCACTTTCGTGCCCAGGGGGATCGCATCGGCGAGGCCGAACGACAGATGCGCGAGCCAGCCCGCGAGAAGCGCGGCGGCCGCCGCACGGGTCGAGATCGCGGCGCCGGCTTTGGCAATGCGCGCGAGATCGACGGTCACCATCACGAGCAGCATCAAGTAGATCGCCAACCCAGCGAGTCCAAGATCGGCGGCCGTTTGCAGCAACGCGTTGTGGGCGTGCGGAGGACGGTCGGAAGGCTCGAAGAGAAACAATGGCTGTTCGGCCTGAATCTGATTGCGGAAGCCGTTGAAGCCAAGGCCTGACCATCGATGGTCCCAGATCTCCGACGCCGTGCGATCCCACAATTCAATCCGTGACGACAGCCCCTCGACCAGGTGCGGGCCAGCAATTCGCTCGAGCCGCGCGGGCGCGGCGAACAGTAGGATGAGTCCTATCAGCGCTACCGTGGCGGCCACCGCTGTGACCGACTGCAAACGGCGCCGTGTTCTACCTGGCGCGATCAGTGCGGCCGTGAGGGCCGTCCCGAGCGTCATGCCCGCGATCGCGCCGCGCGATTGGGTAAGAATCAGCACAAATCCGATCATGACGGCGGCGACACGGCCGACGAGACGGAGCCGCGCCGGCCATGCGCGGCTGGCCGCGGCCTGGAGGGCCGAGGGCAGGAACACCAGCAGCGCGCCGGCACCAGCGTTGGGGTGGAACCCGTCTTCCGCGCCGGGCAGCCCGCGGATCAGTCGCGGAAAGAGCTCGGCCAGGCTTGCGGCTGCGGGCCATTTCTCCACCCAGTTCGTGCCCACCATCAACGCCGCCGCGAGCAGGATGCCAGCGATGAGGAACAGCGTAATCGCGTCGGCAACGACGATGCCGGCCGCATGCAGGCGCGCAATCGTGATCACCGCAGCGATGCCGAATAAGAGCGCGAGCATTTTCGGGACAGAGGCGGATGGCACCGCGGCGAACCATGTGCTCAGGGCGGCAGCAGCTGCGAGAAGGACCAGCGCGCCGATCCACGGGACCTCACGGAAGCTGTGCCATCGTGACCTGTCCGCGAGCCAGATCGCGGGAACTAACAACGCAAGAGCAGGGAGCCACCCCTTGGGGAACGTGACCACTGGAACCATCGCAAGGAGGAGCGTGCACTCCACGGCTGCGATGCGGTGCCGGGTGGCATGACTGAGCATGGCTGATGACTATACGACGCGCCGGGAGTCGCGCCAACCAGCATGGCGGCGATACGCGCTGGCTGGCTGCGCGTTGGCCCTCGCGATCAGTACGGCGGTGTCGGCGGTTCCCCGCGTGAATCCAAGCCATGCCGGCGATCCGATCGAGCCAACGATGGTGCGCGTGCCCGGCGCGGTATACACCCTCGGTGATCCTGGGTGGCGGCACACGAAGCCGCGAACGGTCAGTATCGAGAGCTTCCTGCTGGCTACGCGCGAAGTCACGCGCGGCGAGTTTGCGAGATTCGTCGCACACACCGGCCGCGCCATTCGAGGTGAGCACCTCGCGCCAGCCGACCTGCCCATGACCGGCCTTGAATGGTCGCGCGCGAAGGAATACACGCTCTGGTTGAGCGCGAACACCGGACGCGCGTACCGCTTGCCCACGTCCGACGAATGGGAAGCGGCGGCACGCGCCGCCGGCGCTACTGCCTTCGAGTGGGGCGACGGCGAACCTCCGTGGGCCGTGCGCGCGAATCTCGCGGATCGCTCCGCGCTCCGCGCGTATGGCGTGTTCACGGCCGATAGCCAGTTTCCGCTCGCCGATGCCGGCTACGACGATGGGTATGCGGGGCCGGCGCCGCCGGGCTCGTTTCCGCCGAATAACCTAGGGCTTCACGACCTGACAGGCAACGTCTCCGAGTGGTGTGCCGATGTATATCAGTCGGACGTCCTCTCCGGCCCGGGCGAATATCGCGTCGTTCGCGGTTCGAGCTTTCTCACCCGCCGGATCGCGGAAGTGCGCGTCGGGCACGTGATCGCCCACCGCATGTTGACCCGGCATATCGGCGTCGGATTTCGCCTCGCCCGCACGGAATGACCGCCACGAACAAACACCGGCGCCGTGAGGGCAACGTCGAAGCCTTCAGTGATTTCGACGGGGGCTCGCTCGAGCTTCACTCGCTGGAAGGCTCGGTCCTCCGCGGCGGCGTCTTCCGCGAGCGCGTGTGTCACGCCGACGGCGAGCTGTACGACTACAGCCGGCATTTCTGCTTCGGCCTGACGAACTACGGCACGGCGGCAGTCACCGTTGAGGTGCTACTCGGAACCGACAGCGCGGAGTCGCTGCCCGACGATCCCCCGCTGCTGTACAGCGGCCCGGCGCCGGACGAAGAATTCGTGCCGACGCGTCTCGCCGGCCGCACCGACCGCAGCTACGCGTACGCCTTCGACGTGCCGCTCGCGGCGGGCGAGACGCGGGTCATCGCCAACTACTACTTTCGGGACTACGACGCGATGGTGCGGCGCTTCGGCGAGGTAGGCCGACGCACTGACGCACGGGTGGAAGTGATAGGGCAGTCAATCGAGGGACGGCCGCTGACGATGTTCTCGTGGACGCGTCCCGGACCCGAGAGTAACGGCCGCCACGTCATCGTGATGACGTCCGCCGTGCATCCACCGGAACCCGACATGTTGGCCACTGAAGCAGTAATGGGGCATTTCGACAGCGACGAGGGCCGCCGGTGGCTAGAACAGTGTGATTTCCACATCATCCCGATCGCAAACCCAGACGGCTTCGTCCACGGCTACAGTGGCTGCAATGCAGCCCAAGTCAACTTCTACTGGGTGTTTCGAACCGACGATCCGCGGGAAGCGCCCGAAGCATTCCATCTGTGGGAGGTCCTGAAGCGGCTCAAGCCGACCGTCTACTTCGACTGGCACGGGTACACGTTTCAGACGACCGGGCGCCATGCAGCGCCATATGAGAAGCCGGTTTCGCTCAATCACGGCTCCGTCGTTCGCGCGCTGGTCGCGCGCATGAACGATCGGGTGGCCGCCGCCGGTGGTGGTCATCGCACGAGGGGCTTTCTCACGCACGCGCCATCGACCTTGGCGCCGAAACTGACGGCAGCGTACAACACCATCACCTACGCGAAATACCACCTCGAGCTGCGGCTCGGGATTGCCCGCAATCGCGAACTGGCGCTCCAGGTCGTGCGTGCTGCCATCGAGACGCTGCGCGACGCGCCGCCGCGTCGCGCGCTGCTGCTGCAGCCGCACGGCGATTGTCCGCGCGACGTGCGAGCGCTCGTTGCGTGGCCACTGCACAACATCTGGCGCGCGCAGATTCGCAAGCGCCTCGGCATCGTTTGGCGGGCAGTTGTCGGGAAGAAGAACGCGTGAATCTGGTCATTACTCGACCGTGGCCAAAGGTGGCGGGCAACCCGAAGGCGTCGGTCGTCGAGCGGCGTCTCCGCAAGACGCGTCTGAAAATCGGCGCGTGGGCTCGCGAAATCGACATGCTCGACTCGATCTTCCGCGCGCACATGGGCGCGGGTGCGCGCGTGCTCGACGTCGCGTGCGGAACGGGGTTTTCGATCCTGGAGCTGGCGGCGCGCGGCTATCGCACGTCGGGCGTCGATGCCGATCCGGCTTTGTGCCAGCTAGTTGCGGTTGCCGCGCGCGCGTTCGGACTCCCGGCTTCCGCGGCTGCTGGCGACGCGTGCCGCCTGCCGTACGCCGACGCTTCGTTCGACGTTGTCATGTCGAGATCCTTTTTCGAGCACGTGTACGACCGCGATCTCGCGCTCGGCGAACAACTACGAGTGCTGCGTCCCGGCGGGCTGCTGTTCGTCAACGACGGCAACCTCCAGAATCCGCGGCTGCTGTTCGACCTCCTTGTGTCGTACCCGCTACGCACGCGCGGCCGCCACGGCGGTCCCGTGTGGCTGCTGACCAAGCGACGGGTATGGA